>JAIXPZ010000074.1 GCA_027486005.1 Legionellales bacterium | reverse complement strand
TCTCTCGTAACTCGCTGATATGTTCCATATAACCTCCTTCTCGACAATCGAGATTATATGTTTTTAATTATTTATCAGCGAGTTACATTTCAACTATAAATTTTGTCGTGTACAGAGGTGATGAGTATATAAAAGTTGATAGAAGGGTGAGAACCACGTTATCATTCCAGTACTAAGTAGGTAAGGTAAAATAAATTGAATAATACAGTTAAGAATTTGTTTCTTTGGTTAGTCATTGCCATCATTCTTGTTTCTGTTTTTAATAGCTTCGGGCCAAAACAATCTAGTAATCGACAGGTCAGCTATTCCAAATTTCTGAATGAAGTGACCAGTGGCAATGTCAGCTCTGTATCGATTGAAAACAATAACATCTCAGGTGAAATGAAAGGAAACGATAAGTTCGCTACTTATGTGCCTGCGAGCAATCCTTTTTTGCTAGAGCAACTGATTAAAAACAATGTAGAGGTCATTGGCAAACCTCCCGAAGAGCGCGGGTTTTTTGCCGAGCTATTTATTTCTTGGTTCCCGATGTTTTTGTTTCTGGGGATTTGGATTTTTATTTTAAGACAGCAAATGGGTGGTGGCAAAGGTGGCGCGATGGGCTTTGGTCGAAGCCGAGCTCGTTTGCAAGGCGAAAACCAAGTAAAAATCACATTCAAAGATGTGGCAGGTGTCGAAGAAGCTAAAGAAGAAGTTCAAGAGCTTGTAGAGTACTTGCGCGAACCTCAAAAATTCCAAAAACTTGGTGGAAAAATTCCCAGGGGTGTTCTTTTGATTGGACCTCCAGGCACCGGTAAAACACTTCTTGCCAAAGCTGTTGCGGGTGAAGCGAAAGTGCCTTTTTTCACTATTTCAGGTTCTGACTTTGTTGAAATGTTTGTAGGCGTCGGGGCTTCTCGTGTGAGAGATATGTTTGAGCAAGCGAAAAAACATGCTCCTTGCATTATATTTATTGATGAAATCGATGCTGTAGGTCGTCATCGTGGTGCTGGCTTAGGCGGTGGTCATGATGAACGTGAGCAAACCCTCAATCAATTGCTGGTTGAAATGGATGGTTTCTCGGGTAATGAGGGCATCATTATTGTTGCTGCGACGAATCGACCGGATGTATTAGATCCAGCTTTACTTCGTCCAGGTCGTTTTGATCGTCAAGTCATGGTTTCATTGCCTGACATCAACGGTAGAACACAGATTCTAAAAGTACATATGACTAATGTTCCAACAGCCAATGACGTAGATGCGGCTGTTATTGCGCGAGGGACCCCAGGGTTTTCTGGTGCTGACTTAGCTAATTTGGTCAATGAAGCTGCTTTATTTGCTGCCAAGCAAAACAAACATGTGGTTTCTATGGAGCATTTTGAAAAAGCCAAAGATAAAATTTTAATGGGTTCTGAGCGACATTCTATGGTAATGAGTGAAGCAGAGAAGCGTTTAACGGCTTATCATGAAGCTGGCCACGCAATCATAGGATTATTGGTTCCTGATCACGATCCAGTGCATAAGGTAACAATTATTCCTCGCGGACGTGCGTTGGGCGTAACAATGTTCCTTCCAACAGAAGATCGTTATAGCTACAGTAAACAACGCCTTGAAAGCCAGTTATGTAGTTTGTTTGGTGGACGTATTGCGGAAGCATTAATTTTCGGTGAAGAAAAAGTCACTACAGGCGCATCTAACGATATTAAACGTGCAACAGAAATTGCGCGTGGCATGGTGACTAAGTGGGGGTTATCAAGTCTTGGGCCAGTTTCCTATGGTGATGATGGCGGTGAAGTATTTCTTGGCAATAGCATGGTTAAACAAGCTAAAGAGCTTTCAGAATATACCGCTCAAAATATTGATAAAGAAATTAAATTGATTTTGGATCGTAATTATCAGAGAGCACAAGTTATTCTAGAAGCTAACGTAGATACGCTTCATCGTATGGCGGCCGCATTGATCAAAGATGAAACAATTGATATGCCGCAAATTACGTTAATTATGGCGGATAAAAAGCTTTCTGATGCTTCTTCAGTGCAATAATTGGAATATTTTTAATGGAAAAATTAGTGGCTAGACAATATTTTGGAACAGACGGTATCCGTGGTGAAGTCGGACAGCATCCTATCACCCCCGAGTTTGTACTTAAGCTTGGATGGGCAATAGGAAAAGTACTGTCGCACGGTGAAAGAGGCAAGGTTCTTATCGGCAAGGACACTCGAATTTCAGGCTATATGTTCGAAGCCGCTTTAGAAGCTGGCTTAGCTGCTGCTGGCGTTGATATTCACTTATTGGGTCCCATGCCAACCCCAGCAATTGCTTATCTTACTAAAACTCAACGTGCTTCTGCAGGCATTGTGATTAGTGCATCTCATAATTTATACCAAGATAACGGCATTAAAATTTTTTCTAATAAAGGTTATAAGCTAGATGATGATATTGAGCTTCAAATAGAAAATATGCTTGATCAACCTATGGTCACTGTCAAATCAGAGGAGCTGGGTAGGGCAGTACGTATTGATGACGCTCCCGGAAGATATATTGAATATTGTAAAAGCACAGTGTCCTCAAAAATCAGTTTTGATAATCTTAAAGTGGTCGTTGATGCTGCTAATGGAGCGACTTATCACATCGCCGCGAATGTGCTTAGAGAGTTAGGTGCAAAAGTTATTTCTATCGCTTCTGAGCCTAATGGTTACAATATTAATTTAAATTGTGGCTCAACTAAACCGCAAGCGTTACAACAAAAAGTTATTGAAGAAAAAGCTGATTTTGGCATTGCTCTTGATGGCGATGGTGATCGTTTAGTGATGATAGATCATAACGGTGAAGCTTTAGATGGTGATGAGCTTCTCTATCTTATTGTGAAATTTCGCCAAGACACTAATATTTTTAAAGGTGGTGTCGTTGGCACTTTAATGACGAATCTAGGCTTAGAAAAAGCTTTTCAGCGCGATAATATTCCTTTTGAGCGCGCCCAAGTCGGCGATCGTTATGTGCTAGAGATTTTATTAAAAAATGATTGGACAGTAGGCGGCGAGCAATCAGGGCACATTATTTGCTTGGATAATGCTACAACAGGTGATGGTATTATTTCTGCGCTACAAGTTCTATCGGCGGTTAAACATTACGGAAAGCCATTGGCAGAACTTAAAAGTGGTTTTTCTAAATTCCCACAAAAATTAGTGAATATTCGCTTAAAAAATGAAAAAAATCCGCTGCAGCATGCTCATGTTCAAACAGCAATTGCAGAGGCAAAAGAATCTTTAGGTGATCGTGGAAGAATCTTAGTGAGAAAGTCTGGCACAGAACCACTGATTAGAATTATGGTTGAGGCTGATGATGAAGCGCTCATGCATCAATTGACAGATAAATTGTTTGCAGTGATTTCGGAATTTTCCTCCTAAATCTTTTAAAGCCATTAATTAGATTCTTGAGTAATGGCATCTCATGACACTAGATAAAGGGAATTACATTGTCTATAATGATTAAATCGAACGAAACAGACGGTTAAACCCTATGCAGTCAGTATCAGCAAATGAAGCAAAAACACATTTCGGTGATTTGCTGCTCAAAGCACAACATAATCCAATAGAAATTAGCCGGAATGGGAAAGCGGTTGTCGTTATCCTTTCAATTAATGAATATCAGTATTTTGAAGATTTAAAAATGCAAAATCTTAAAAACCGAGTACAACAAGCCAAAAAAGAATTGGCTGCTGGGCGTTTAATTGATGGAGAAAGTTTTTTTGATGAATTACTTTCTGGCAAGTTTGATGAATGATGAGTGGTTATATACTAACAGAACACTCTCGTAATGATTTAATTGAAATTCGTCATTACACATTTCTACAGTGGGGGAGCCTGCAATCTACGCATTATCTTGATCAATTAAAAAAAACATTAAGTTTGTTATCAGAAATGCCTCTCATGGGTAAGCATTGCCAAGATGAATTAGCGCTCGTTACTTATCACTTTCCGTTTAACAAGCACATGATTTATTATTCTCCGTTGCCAAACAGCGGGATTATCATAATAGCTGTTTTACATCAAGGAATGTCGCCCCAAAAACATTTAGAAGGCCGGCTATAGATCACTACTTCTTCCACGAAAACCCTAAGGATAGCAGACAATGTATTAAACTGTGAATGCACATTAATTTTTCAAAAGTTAGATGATAGGTATCCGCTACATAAACCAGGGCGGGTGTCACCCCAGCGCAGGCTGGGGCCCAGTCAGCATTTTTAACTCATTCATAAGACTAGGTTCCTGCCTTCGCAGGAATGACACTTCGTTTGGTTGCCATTAAATTTGTAAGGGATACGATGGTAGTGCTATAATTTAAGCCTCTGGTCAATTAAGTGGTATTTTGTTGGCCTTTCTGAGAAAAAAATAATAAAATAACGCAAATTCATGGATAAGAAGAGCAATGTGAAAAATATGTAGAGGGTACAATGTTTAGACGCAAATTAAAAGAATCAGCAACTAATGATCCTTATGATCTTGTTGTTATTGGCGCAGGATTTTCTGGTGCTTTTACAACAGCAGAAGCTTGTAGTGAGTTAGGATCCCAAGCGAAAATTGCACTGATTGATAGTCATGGCTTGCTTAGCCCACAAAGCTCCAGCCAAAATGAATGTTTTAAAATGCACACAGGGCTGCATTACATTAGCGACCGAACAACAGCAGAGATATGTCTACGAAATTCTGTTGAAATGGCGAATGCTTTTTACGAATTCATTTTAGACAAGGATAATGATCATGCACCGTCAAGGCGCGGTAGACATTATATAATGAACAATTCTCATCCTGTTTCGTACGTACAAAGTGAGTGTGAAAATTTACGCCTCCTATATGCTGAATTGCTTAAAGAATTTCCTAATGCCAGAAAGGTGTTTGGAGAACCAAAAGATTTTATCACTTACTTAAGCCCACAAGATTATTCTTATATTGCCTCAGACATCCCATTTACTAATGAAGAAGGTCTAGTTGAGTCTACTCACATAAGCATCGGAATAGAAACGCCAGAATGTCAAATTGACCCTAAGCGTTTCCAAGAATATTTCAATACTGTTTTTGCTCAAAATCAGAAAAAGAAAATTTTAGATTTACTGTATGGCAGAACGGTTACACAAATACATCACGCAGAAGATTTTATTGGATATGTTGTTGATACGATTCGTTTTGATGCAAGTACTGAAAAATTTGTACAAGAAACACTAGCAACAAAATCTATCATTAATTGCGCTTGGCAAAATATAGATGGTATTGATAGCACGGTAAATTTCCATCATAACGATAGGAGACCAAGTACCATTCGAGCCAAGTTGCTTGTAAAAGCAAAAATGCCTCCTAGTTTAGCATCGATGAATACGTGTATTTTTTCGGCAGGTCCACACGTATCCCTAACGAGAATACCCTCTGATGTAAAATCAGCAGAAACAGACCCAACAGGTAATTTACTTGTCACTTTTGAGCCTGAAACAAATTTAGGTCATTTTCCTTCAGGAACGCCGCTTTACAAAATAGAAGATGAAAGATTGCGAAAATTGATAGCGCGCCCAACTTCATCATCTGATTTATCAATTCAACAAACTGAGTTGGCTAATGTAAGCCAAAGAATTATGGATGGGGCGGCTCAATATGTCCCAGACTTAAAAGATGCGGCTATTCTTGGTCATGGCATCGGATTCGTGAAAATTTTTGCAGATACCACGAGTGGGAATCGATATTTATATGAATCAACTAGCCCTATTCACCAAAGAAGAGAAGATGGCATACAAGAAAGAAGCTTGTGTTACATTTCTTTTTCTGGAATGAAAATGACTTACTCGTTTCAGGCAGCGCAAAAAGTTGTTGGAATGCAACAACAGCAACTTGCTATTAGAGAAACCCTCGAAACTTTTTTGAAAGAAATCATGCTTCGATTAAGAAGTTTTGAAGGCACTCAAGAGTATAAGATCCGCTCTGCGCTACGTTATTCATTAAGAGAATATTTACTCAATAGCTTACAAAAAATCACCGTGGCTAGCCCTCATTCTGAAGATTCAGAAAATATCTTGAAAACATGGCAGAGAACTATTGATGTTGATCAAATAGCTCTACAATACTCTGAACAATTGGCAAAACATCGTGTATCTATATGCTTAAGATAAAAAGGAAAGAATGAAATGACTACGAATGGAAGCGCTATTAGCATTGACGATGCACTTGTATTATCAGAAATCATTAGTTTCATCCCATACTCTATTTTTTGGAAAGATAATCGACTTGTATTTCAAGGTTGTAATCTTCAGTTTGCACAGCAATTTGGTTATAACGATGTTAAAGATATTATTGGTAAAACTGATAATGATTTTCCATGGTCAAAAAATGACTTGAAAGAAAAGTATAATGCTGATGATCTTTATGTCATTGATACAGGAAATTCTCTTATAAATATTGAAGAAGAGCAAATTCAAATGAATGGCTCTGTTGAAACTTTACTTGTCAGTAAAGTGCCACTTAAAAATCGCTCTGGTCATATTATTGGAATTCTTGGAACATACAATAATATTACTTATCTTAAGAACATTGAAAAATCTTTACGTAGTGAAAAAGAAAAATCTGAAGCCGCCAATCGCGCTAAAACAGAATTTCTGGCGAATATGAGTCACGATGTAAAATCTCCGATGTCAGGCATCGTCACGTTTACTCAATTAATGATGTCGAATCCAGCATGGCGTACGCCTGAAAAAGCCGAACAGGTACATGCCAGTGCAGAACAAGTATTAAAATTTTTCGATAGCTGTTTGGAACTCTCTAAGCTTGAAATGAGTGAGTTTGAATCTCAAAAAATTATTTTTTCGTTACCAGAATTGTTAGAAGAAATTCATGCGTTATTTGTGCCTCGTGCGCAGAGTAAAGGCTTAGGCTTTACTGTTGATTATGATGCAAGCCTACCGAAAATTTTCCTGGGGCATCGTGGCAGTCTCTATCGCGTCGTATTAAATCTAGTGGGCAATGCCGTGAAATTTACCGAAAACGGTGAAGTCAGCTTACGTGCGTTCGTCGCTGGTTTTAGCGACAACAAAATTCGTGTTGGTATTGAAGTGAAAGATACAGGCCCCGGTATTCCCGAAGATAAACACCAAGTGATTTTTGAAAAATTACAACGCTTAACGACATCCTATGAAGGTAAAGTGGAAGGCAGTGGCATTGGTTTGTATATCGTTGACCAATATGTCAAACATATGCAAGGTGAAATTAATGTTAAAAGTCACCTTGGACAAGGCAGCACCTTTACACTGTTATTACCAATGGTAGTCGCATCAGAATCTGATTTACCCGAAGAGCAGAGATTAAAAGAAAATACTTCGACACCGGTGACGCCTATAACAAAACCTGTCGTTGCCAAATTCATCTCTGTTGAAGAAACGACTCTCTCAGCCGATGCGCCACTGGTTTTACTGGTAGAAGATAACCCGATGATACAAATAGCGACAGAAGGATTACTCAATAGCGCTGGTTTTCGTGTGAATATTGCAGGAACGGGAGCAGAGGCACTCGAAAGTTTTGTTCCTGGAAAATATGCACTCATTTACATGGATATTGGCTTACCGGATATGCAAGGCTATGACGTTGCCGCAGCGATTCGAAAAAAAGAAAATGAACTGAATGCTGTTACCGAAATTCCTATCGTGGCTTTAACAGGACATGGAGCGGTAGATGTCCAAACGTTTTGTGGTCACTCTGGAATGCAAGGCATTTTAAGCAAGCCGATTACGCCTGAAAAAATTCGTGGCGTCTGGCAACGTTATGGCAAAGGAGAAATGATTGATGTTCCTGGTATGACGCCGCTCGATGCCGCTTTAAACACAAAACACACTGCAGAAGAACGTATAAAAACTATGCCTATTATTGATCTCACCGAGACGATCGCGTTAATGGGTTCAGAAATTCAAGCTAATAAAACATTTGAGTTGCTAGCCAAAGACTTAAGGAACAACTATTTGCCACAATTAAAAAAGACGGTACAACAACAGGATTACATTGAGTTACGCAAACACCTGCACAGTCTTATTGGTGCTTTATGTTACGCTAAAGCTCCCCGTTTACACCACGCTTCGCTAGAACTTCAGGAAGCGGCGTTCAATACTTCGCCAACTATCGTCGTCACCGCCTATCAACACGTTCGAGCAGAAGCCGAACAATTTCTTGAGCATTATCCTAAATTCAGCAGTTAAAAACTACTACACTTATCACTTTCCGTTTAACAAGCACATGATTTATTATTCTCCGTTGCCAAACAGCGGGATTATCATAATAGCTGTTTTACATCAAGGAATGTCGCCCCAAAAACATTTAGAAGGTCGACTGTAGATCACTGTTTCACGTTCCCGTCATCGAGAGAGAATGTTACGACGTGGTATAGGGTGAGGACATATTTACTTTTTGGTATCTATCAAGCCTCAGTTTGGAGTTTAATGTCTCTTTAGGTCAAGGCGAGCATCGCGCTCGCCCTCCAAAATTGTTAATTTGAAGAATCAGAATCCGATCTAGGAGTTCGGTTCCCACTGTTGGTATTATTGTACGGTCTTCTTTGTCCGCCCGAGCTAGTTCTATTATTATACGGACGTCTATTTGGATTATTGCCTGTGCTGCCACCGGGTCGACGATTATTGCCACCGTTATATCTTCGATTATTTTGACCACCGCTTCGGTTATAGTTTCTTCTACCATCCTGAGAGGGGCGAGTTGATTCTTGCGATTCTTTTTTCTCACCAAAAATTTTAGCCAAAATAGTCGCTATTAATCCAAGTTTTTTCTTAGGCTTTTCTTGCGATGGTGCGTTTGCAGTTTCCCGGGGTTTTTCAGGTAATGACATATGCTTAATCGCAGGCGCATGTTCAGCAGTAGGTGCATTATCTTCAATTTCATGCTGTCCAGTTTTCACTGTGTTTTTAAATTCTAAAGCAAGTCTATAACTAGGTTTGCTCAATCGATTGCTTTGTGCTTGAAAACATTCAATCTCAAAATTAGGTGCATCCAAATGAACATGAGGAATAACGAGTACTTGAGTTTTTTGTCTAGTCTCAATACTCTGAATTGCTGCGCGTTGCTCATTCAATAAGTAAGCGGCAACTTCGATTGGCACATGTACACGCACTTGTGATGCGCCTTCTTTGCCAACGCGCTCTTCAATAGCACGTAAAATTGTCAATACTAATGAAGGAATGCTGCGCTCAATCCCTTGTCCTTGGCAATGTGGACAAACGATTTTGCTTGTTTCAGAAAAAGCAGAGCGTAATCGCTGCCTAGACATCTCAAGTAATCCAAATCTAGAGATTTTGCCTAGCTGTATTTTAGCGCGATCATTATTAACCGCAGCATGCAATCTCTCTTCAACCGCACGTTGATTTTGATTTTGCATCATATCGATGAAGTCAATGACAATGAGTCCGCCTATGTCGCGTAAGCGTAATTGTTTTGCAATTTCATCAGCAGCTTCTAGATTTGTTTGTAGCGCTGTTTCTTCAATATCGCTGCCTTTGGTTGCTTTTGACGAGTTAATATCAATACTGACTAGCGCTTCAGTTTGATCAATAGCGAGTGAGCCACCTGACGGCAGGCGAATTTGCCGTTGATAAATTGATGAAACTTGTTCTTCAATTTTATAACGCGTAAATAAAGGTTCAAGTTCTTCATAAAATTTTATTTTTTCTACAAAATCTGGACGAATAAGCTCAATATATTTTCTAGCTTCAGTGTAAGCCTCAAGTTCATTAACGATAATTTCATCAATATCCTGACGCAAATAATCACGTAAGGCTCGAATCATCGCATTGCTTTCTTGATGGATTAGAATGGGGGCAGAATGCGTAGCAGAAATTTGTTTGATAGAACCCCACAAGTGAACCAAAATATCTAAGTCCCATTGCAGTTCTGCTAATGATCGGCCGACGCTTGCGGTTCGAATGATAATGCCCATTTCTTCGGGAGTTGTCAGTTGGCGCAAAATGTCGAGTAAATCGCTTCTTTCAGAGCCATCAATGCGTCGAGAAACACCTCCTGCTTTAGGGGTGTTAGGCATAAGCACTAAAAAAGATCCTGCAAGAGTAATGAAAGTGGTTAACGCAGCGCCTTTTTTGCCGCGCTCAATTTTTTCCACTTGGACAACAATCTCTTGACCTTCTTGTAATAAGTCTCGAATCGAAGGGCGTTCATCATCTGCAACAGGGCGAGAAAAATATTCAGGAGAAATATCTTTCAGGGGTAAAAAGCCGTGTCTTTCAGCACCGTAATCTACGAAGCACGCTTCAAGACTGGGCTCTATGCGGGTAACTTTACCTTTGTAGATATATGCTTTTGTTTGTTGTTTGGAGACAGCTTCAACGTCAAGATGTTCAACAACGCCATTAACAGCGACGACAACACGTAATTCCTGTTGGAGATAGGTTGCGTCAACTAAAATTTGATTTGCCATATTTTTACCTTAAAAATTAGGTAGTTACGTGGCAAAACAAGTGGTGCAGCAAAAAAATCTCGCTAATAAATCCTAAAAAGGCTTGCGTAACACGCAATACGAAATACTAAACTTGAATAATTTCGTCTTTACTTTAATCTAAATTCTATCTAAATCTGGTCTTAAGAACCCGGTGCTGCCCGCTATGTTTTGTGCGACAATAACTACTGGTTGTTCAATGTGCGGCCATTAAGGCCTTCTTTTTTAACACACCTTGGAGCTTGTAAAACCAAGGCAAACGGCGCTTCTGCGCTCGTGTGTCAATATAACAACATCTTGTGATAAGATCAATTAACAATTTCATTCTGCAGGTAACATGGATACTCAAGTCAATTCTCAAGTTAGTTTTGTCACCGTCCCCGAAGATTATACCGACCAGCGTGTGGATAACTTCATTTTTGCAAGATTTCGTAAAGTGCCCAAAAGTCGTATTTATCGAGCGATTCGAAAAGGTGAAGTGCGCGTCAATAAAAAGCGCGTCACTGCTGAAACGCGCATACAGCCGGGCGATATTGTACGTATCCCTCCTATGCATGTACCTGAAAGCGATCACATTCCACTCAAGCCCAGTCAGCAATGGTTAAAAATCATGGCTAACTCTATTTTATATGAGGACGATGGCATTTTGGCTATCAATAAGCCATCCGGCATTCCAGTACATGGTGATGCTGGGACTTATGGTGTGATAGAAGTCATGCGTGCCTTATATCCTCAATATCCACATTTGGAGCTCGCGCATCGTATCGATAAAGAAACCTCCGGCTGTTTATTATTGGCTAAAAAAAGAGGTGTATTAAAACAATTACATGCGGCATTTCGAGAGGGAGACGTTCAAAAAACTTATTATGCTCTTACATTAGGTAAATGGAAAAAAAGTGAGTTGCATGTTGAGGTGCCGCTTAAGCGCTGTGAACGTCAGACAGGGGAGTGTGTTATTTTAGTGGATAAAACCCATGGCAAGGTATCGCTTACCAATTTCGAGATACTGGATAAATTTGAAGAAGGAGAGGGAGTTCTAGCGCATCCTGTGACAGGGCGTACCCATCAAATTCGAGTTCACGCACAGTATAGAGGGCATCCTTTAGCAGGAGATAATAAATACGGTGACCCTGATTTTAATACGCAATTAAAAATTCTTGGCCTGAATCGATTATTTTTACATGCGATGAAACTTAAAATTACCTTACCCGGTGCTTCACAACCGATAAAAGTTCAGGCGCCTTTGCCAGTAGAATTGACGAAGGTTTTAGAAAACTTGACGCGCATTGCCTGAATAGATAGAATCACGCCCCTTGCCAGGCACATATTGCTTGGACTTATTATTTTGATCAATAAATGCTAAGACCAGCATTTGAATGAGGAAAGTGGAAATGGCTGTACAACAAAATCGTAAAACCCGTTCTAGACGTGGTATGCGTAGATCGCATGATGCATTAACCAATGCGACTCTTTCCGTCGATAAAACTACTGGTGAAACACACCGTCGTCATCATATCACTGCTGATGGATTCTACCGTGGCCGTCAGGTTATCGAAGTAGGCGCTAATGCTGTAGAGACAGAAGAGTAACCCGTTGAGTCGTTTTAAAACAATCGCTATCGATGCTATGGGTGGCGATCATGGGCCCAAGGTAACGCTTCCTGCAGCTATTAGAGCATTGAAAGAATTTTCTGATCTGCAAATTATTCTTGTAGGCCAGCAGCCTGTACTAGAACGTTACCTTAAGAAATTATTGCCTAAAGGCCATGCGCGTTTATCAATACGGCATGCTTCTGAAACTGTCGCCATGGATGAATTGCCCTCACAAGCTTTGCGAGGGAAAAAAGATTCTTCCATGCGAGTCTCCATTAATCTTGTTAAATTCAATGAAGCTGATGCTTGTGTCAGCGCTGGAAATACTGGCGCATTGATGGCAACTGCGCGTTTTGTACTTAAAACTCTTCCTGGAATTGATAGGCCTGCAATTATGTCTGTCATGCCTCGTACTGATGGTGGCGTCACTCGAATGTTAGATTTAGGCGCCAATGTAGATTGCACAGCAGAGCATTTATTGCAGTTTTCTATTATGGGAACAGTATTAGCACGCGCACTTTGTGGAATTGAAAAACCCACTGCAGCGCTTTTGAATGTGGGCACAGAGGAAATCAAAGGCAACGAACAAGTTAAAAAAGCAGCGGAATTATTGCAGCAATGCAAAGATATAAATTATGTTGGATATGCTGAAGGCGGCGATGCGCTTATCGGTAATTTTGACGTTTTGGTTACCGATGGTTTTACAGGAAATATTGCGTTAAAAGCGATGGAAGGTGCCGCAAAAACGTTTAAATTTTTTATGATACGAGGCTTCAAGCGGAACTGGCTGACTAAACTCGCTTACCTTATTATTTATCCTGTCATGTTATCGATTAAAAAGAGCGTTGATCCGGATAATTATAATGGCGCTACATTACTGGGCTTAAATGGTATTGTCATTAAAAGCCATGGCGGCGCAAAAGTATTTGGATTTTATCATGCGATTACTGAGGCTTACTATGAGCTGGACAAAGGGGTTATTAGTCTCTTGACCAGTGAAATTTCAAAAATTCTCACACTTAATGAAGGATGAGTATGCACTCTACAATATTGGGTACAGGTTCTTACTTACCTGAAAAAATATTAACAAATAAAGATTTAGAACAATTTATTGATACCACAGATGAATGGATTACAACCCGCACCGGCATTAAGCAAAGACACGTCGCGGCAGATACTGATACAACCGCTGACCTTGCCACACGGGCATGTCGCAATGCTATGGAAAGTGCAGGTCTTACGCCTGATCAAATAGATATGGTGATTGTTGCTACTGCGACTTCTGATGATGCATTTCCAAGCACGGCTTCAAGAGTTCAGCATGCCTTGGGATTGAGAAATATTGTTGCATTTGACGTTTCTGCAGCGTGCGCGGGGTTTAATCATGGACTGAGCATTGCTGACCAATATATCAAAACAGGATTTGCAAAAATAATTATTGTCGTGGGATGCGAAATGCTCACGCGAGTTGTTGACTGGGCAGACCGATCTACGTGTGTTCTTTTTGGAGACGGAGCAGGTGCCGTTGTTTTAGGTGCTTCAGATACACCTGGAGTCTTATCAACGCATTTGCATTGCGACGGTTCGCAGCATGGAATTCTATATGCGCCGAATACTTTGGTTCAAAAAAACGCAGATTCACCTTTTGTGAAAATGGAAGGGCGCGAAGTTTTTAGACATGCCGTCACTCGCTTAGGAGAATTAGTCGATGAAACGCTAGCGGCGAATAATTTAACGAAAAATGATATTGATTGGCTTATACCCCATCAAGCGAATATTCGTATTATTCAAGCGATGGCAAAAAAATTAGATATGTCTATGGATAAAGTGATTGTCACGGTTGATGCTCAAGGCAATACCTCGGCTGCTTCGATTCCGCTTGCGCTAGATATTGCGGTGCGCGACGGACGCGTTAAGCGTGGAGATCTTGTTTTGCTTGAAAGTTTCGGCGGCGGCCTCGTTTGGGGATCGGCTCTAATTAGGTATTAAAATCATGAATGCTTATGCGATTGTTTTTCCGGGACAGGGTTCCCAGTCATTAAATATGCTCGCACCGTTTGCAGCACATAAAGAAATTGTGCATCACTATTGCTCAAAAGCATCAGAAGTTCTTGGATATGATATTGAAGCATTAATTACGAACGGCCCTGAGAACCAATTAAATCAAACTGAATATACTCAGCCAGCATTATTAGTGGCGGGAGTAATTGCTTGGGAAATTTGGAAAAATATTGCTACGAATAAACCCGTTTTTTTCTCTGGGCATAGTCTGGGTGAATATACGGCGCTTACTTGTGCTGGCAGCATTGCCTTTGAAGATGCCGTCAGTCTTGTTCGAGCAAGGGGACAGTATATGCAATCTGCTGTACCGGATGGAGTTGGGGCTATGGCAGCGATTGTTGGCTTGGACGATGCGACAGTTACAGCGGTGTGCCAATCTGTTGGTGGCGCTGAAGATCTTGCTCCTGCGAATTTTAATAGTATTGGCCAAGTAGTTATTGCAGGGAAACGAGTAGCTGTCGAAGCGGCTATTGTTGAAGCAAAAAAGGTGGGTGCAAAAATTGCAATGTTTATTCCAGTGAGCGTTCCTTCGCATTGTCATTTAATGTTGCCAGCAGCGCAGCAACTTGGGTGCGCGCTAGAAAAAATAACATTTCATTCTCCTGAAATTCCAGTGTTTAATAATGTCGATGTAATAACTGAAAGCAGTCCAGGAAAAATAAAAGCGGCATTAGTTAAACAGCTTTACTCTCCTGTGCGTTGGGTGGAAATTATTCAAAAAATGCGCGCGCACGGTGTTAGTACTATTATGGAGTGCGGCCCTGGAAAAGTATTGACTGGTTTAATCAAGCGCATTGACAAAGAAATTACGGTTTTCTCGATTAATCAAGAAGATGCTGTGAAAACGTTTATTGAAAACAAGGGCTGATATGTTAACAAATAAGATAGCATTAGTGACCGGCGCAAGCCGTGGCATAGGCAAAAGCATTGCATTAGCTTTAGCTAATGCCGGCGCAATAGTTATTGGTACGGCAACTTCTGCTGCAGGCGCCGAAGATATTTCTCATTATCTCAAAGAAATTAACGCTAAAGGGCAGGGGATGTGCTTGGATGTTAAAGATAGCACTTCCATTCATGCCTTAGTCGCTGATATTACTGCGCAATATGGAGCGCCTAATATTCTTGTCAACAATGCAGCCATTACTCGCGATAATCTTTTTATTCGCATGAAAGATGATGAATGGAATGATGTGATTAATGTTAATTTGAGTGCTGCTTACCATTTAAATAAAGCGTGTATTAAAGCCATGATGAAAGCACGCTGGGGTAGAATAGTAACGATCGGTTCAATTGTAGGCACTATTGGCAATCCTGGGCAGGCTAATTATTGTGCTGCGAAAGCTGGCGTTGTTGGCATGACAAAATCCATTGCGCTTGAGCTTGCTAGCAGAGGTATTACTGCCAACCTTGTTGCTCCAGGTTTTATTGACACCGATATGACGAAAAGCCTGAGCGATGAACAGCGCGCAGCTTTACTTAAACAAGTTCCTATGGGCGCCGTTGGGCAACCTGAAGATATTGCGCATGCGGTACTTTTTCTAGTATCTGAGCAATCAAAGTACATTACTGGTCAAACATTACACGTAAATGGCGGGATGTTTTTGAATTAAACATAGAGAGACAGAGTAGAAAATTAAGACTTGAAACTTTCCGGTATTTGAATAAACTAGCGGGACCATTAAGTTAATGATACTCGATGAGTATAGGTATTTAAAACAAAAGAGGGTGAAATAGATGAGTACGATTCAAGAACGCGTAAAAAAGATTATTATTGACCAGCTTGGCGTAAAAGAAGAAGCAGTTATTGATAATGCCTCATTTGTCGATGATTTAGGCGCTGATTCTCTAGATACAGTAGAGCTAGTAATGGCACTTGAAGAAGAGTTCGGAGTTGAAATTCCTGACAGCGAAGCTGAAAACATCCGCACTGTAAAACAAGCGTTTGAATACATCAACAAGCATCAAGCAGCATAATTTACTAATAAAATAGGTTCCAGTAAGTATTTAATGACTTACTGGCTGTTTTTTTATCCAAGAGGTTTAGTATTTTGGGAAAAAGAAGAGTTGTAGTCACTGGAATGGGCATGGTGTCTCCTGTAGGTTTAAATGTGCAAGACACATGGAATGCCATCGTTGTAGGAAAAAGTGGAGTTGCGAAAATTGAGCATTTCGATGCGTCAGCTTTTACAACACAAATTTGCGCCACGGTTAAAAATTTTAACTGCGAGCACGTGATTAATCTAAAAGACCAAAAGAAAATGGATTTATTTATCCAATACGGCATGGTAGCTGCAGATGAAGCAATTAGTGATTCTGGTATTGAGATTAATGAAACTAATGCACATCGGATTGGCGTTTCAGTAGGTTCTGGAATTGGAGGTTTACCCTTAATTCAAAAGAATCATCGTGCTTTATTAGAAGGCGGGCCAAGAAAGATATCTCCTTTTTTTATTCCTGCGATTATTATTAATTTAGTTTCTGGGCATATTTCTATTAGTTATGGCGCTAAAGGGCCTAATTTAGCGACAGTCACCGCTTGTACTACCGGAACTCACAACATTGGCTTGGCCGGACGAACGATTCAATACGGCGATGCTGATGTCATGATCTGTGGTGGGACTGAAATGGCAAGCTACGAGCTTGGCATTGGCGGATTTGCTGCCATGCGCGCTTTATCAACCCGTAATGACGATCCTGAGCGTGCGAGTCGACCTTGGGATAAAGACCGTGATGGTTTTATCTTAGCGGATGGTGCAGGAGTTCTTGTTTTAGAAGAATATGAGCATGCTAAAAAACGTGGTGCAAAGATCTATGCAGAATTGATTGGCTTTGGCATGAGCGCTGATGCTTATCACATGACTACGCCTGAAGAAAATGGTGCTGGCGCATCTTCTTGTATGTTGAATACATTGAACGATGCTAAAATCAACGTAGATCAAATCGATTACATCAATGCGCATGGCACATCCACACAAGTGGGTGATGAAATTGAAATTCGAGGCATTAAAAAAGCATTGGGGTCTTATGTCGATCAAGTGGCTATTAGCTCAACAAAATCGATGACCGGTCATCTTCTTGGGGCTGCAGGGGCGGTAGAAGCAATTTTTTCAATTCTAGCGATTCGTGACCAAGTGGCGCCACCAACGATTAATCTTGATAACCCGAGTGAAGATTGTGGTGATGTTAATTTAGTACCGCATCATGCTCAACAACGAAAAATTGATATTGCTCTATCAAATTCATTTGGATTTGGTGGCACTAACGGCAGCTTGCTATTCTCTAAACTGCGATAGTTGTAGATGATAAAGAGCAAAGCAATAGGCTTATTGAAAAAAATAAGCCTATTGGTATTTACTTTTTTTGCTGTTATTTCACTTTACCTAAATCTACCATTTGTTTTTTTAAATAATAACACTTGTATTTATATCGATAATAAAGAAAATTTTAATACTTTTTCTGCAAATATCTCTGAAAAAACACGCTTTATTCTTCCCGCAACGCTTAAAATTTACGCCGAGTTTACGAATCTTGATCGTCATTTAGCAGCAGGAGAATATTGCTATAATTATCATGATTCCATACTCAGTATGATGAGAAAAATAAAATATGAAAAAAGAATACGTCATAAATTTACAATAGTAGATGGATGGACGTATCAAGAAATGACTCGCCATTTAGCAAGTGCGCCATCGCTCAGTGAAATATCTTTATTAACCAATAATAAACTAATTTCAAGCACATTAAAATTATCCGAAAATAATTTAGAAGGACAGTTTTATCCTGAAACTTATTATTATGCTTATCCAGACACCGCGATAGATATTCTGCAACGAGCACATGATTTTATGGAGAAAAGAATTCAAATGCTTTATCAGGAATCAGAAACGCAAAAGTTTTTTAAAAATCCTTACGAGATGCTGATTGCTGCTTCAATTATTCAAAAAGAAGCAAGCGACTCGGAAGAGCAAAAGCTTGTGGCAGGCGTGATTATTAATCGTCTTAAGCAGCACATGAAATTGCAAATGGACCCAACAGTTATTTATGGGCTTGGAAGAAGTGATATGACACTTCTTAAAAAACACGATTTAAAAAGTGATACGCCTTATAACACTTATCTTTATTATGGGTTACCGCCAACCCCTATTTGTATGCCGGGAGAAGCCGCTTTATATGCTGCAGCGCATCCTAAAGATTCAAATTATCTTTACTATGTTTCAAAGAAAAATGGATTTCATCAGTTTTCAGAGACACTTGCTGAGCAAGATCTAGCAATCAAAACGTATTTATTGGCGCCGGTAAAAAAGATGGCGTAGATAATATCAATATGTCACACTTAAACCTAAACTCAGCAGTTAAAAACTACTACACAAGCTTAATGCATTGAATCTAATCGATTTTATTGAGATTTTTCCCTCACCGTGCAGGTGAGCACTGCTTTCGGAAAAAATCTCAATAAAATCGCTTATCTTCAGCGCCTTAAGCTCGCTCGCTACGTTTCCAACTGCTGAATTTAGGTTAAAATGTGTCGAGCATGGGGATTTCAAAATGATAATTAATATTGAGCCACTTAAAAAAGCTTTTGTTAGTTTAGTTAAGGCGGTAGATCGCTCCTCTGCAGTTCCAGATGATCTTGAGTTGCGAGATAGTTGTATTCAGCGTTTTGAGTATACTTATGAGCTTTGTATTAAAATGACAAAACGTTATCTTGAGCAAGAATCGCCTTTGCCTCAAGAAATTGATCGAATGAATTATCGTGACTTATTGCGCGTCGCCTATGAAAATGGATTGGTGAATGAAGTGGAGGCATGGTTTAAATATCGAGAGGCAAGAAACCAAACCAGTCATGCGTATGATGAAATTAAAGCGCAATATGTTTACCAAACATTACCCAGTTTTATAGTGAGCGCTGATTTTTTATTGCAGCAATTAGAAAATCGTTTAGAGTCTTCGTGATGATTCATCTCGAGCCTGGGCATCTTCAAATCGTCAAAGATATTTTAAAAAGAAATTTGGCAACTAGAAAAGTTGTTGTATTTGGTTCAAGAGCTACTGGCCGTCAAAAAACTCATTCTGACTTAGACCTTTGCGTGATAGGCGAGTCTCCGCTTTCTTTGCAAGAGTTAGCTAAGCTTAACGAGGATTTCTCAGAGTCAGATTTACCTATGCGAGTCGATGTAGTTGATTGGGCTATAACTACACCAGCTTTTAGAGCTATTATTCAACAAAGTGCTACTGATTTTCTTTTCTGAGTTAAGGATTCGAGGAGGCAGCATCACGCTCATTTTCATGTGCGCAAAACTGAAAACGATAACCATCAAAAACGAGCGTTTTTGTGCAGTTTAGCATACAATACGCACAAGAAAACGTTTTAGTGAACTTGATAGCCGCGCGTTATGTTTGCAGTGGTCATTAGCTGGTTGATTTAAATTATGCAAAAAACTGAAATAAAAACAGGCCTCTTCATTAGCATAGAAGGTGGAGAAGGGACGGGTAAATCCACTTTATGTCAGTATATGAAACAGTATCTTGCTTCCTACGATATTCCTGTTTTATTGACTAGAGAGCCCGGCGGCACTCCCTTGGCAGAAGATATTCGGCGCTTATTATTGCAACAGCATGCAGAACCTATCTCACCCAAAACTGAAGCATTATTGATGTTTGCTAGTCGTATCCAACATTTGCAAAATAAAATTCTTCCTGCGCTTGAAGCAGGAGAATGGGTGATCTCTGATCGCTTTACCGACGCGAGTTTCGCCTATCAAGCCGCTGGTCGAGAGTTGGGTTATGAGACTATCAATGCCATTAAAGAATGGAGTATTGGAGATTTTGAACCTACCTGCACTTTTTTATTGGATGCGCCGCTTGAAGTTAGCGCACAGCGATTAAAAAATCGACCTCATCTTGATCGTATTGAACAGGAAGAGCGACAGTTTTTTGAGCGAATTCGCGCAATGTATCTCGAGCTGTCCAAGAAATTTAAGCATCGTTATACGGTTATAGATTCGTCGCTGACTAAAAACGAAGTACAAAGAGTTGCGAGCTATAAGCTGGATCAACTTATTAGAGAATGGAAAGATGGATAATATTTTCCCCTGGTGTGAGGAAATTTGGACCAATCTTTTGTTTGCAAAGAAAAAAAATCGTTTTCCGCACGCTATTTTATTTCACGGTAATAATGGTGTGGGGAAATCAGAATTAGCATTTCAACTTGCGCATTATCTCTTATGTGCTAGCCCAACTAAAAATGAACAACCTTGCCTAATTTGCAAAGATTGTGTGTTATTTTCAGCCGGAACACACGGTGATTTTTATAACATTTCTCCCGAGGAAAATAGCAAGAATATCGGGATTGATCAAATTAGAAATTTAAAAATAGCGGCTCATCAAAAGCCACAAAGAAATAATATAAAAATCTTTGTTATAGCCAATGCAAATAAAATGACGATTTCGGCTGCGAATGCATTATTGAAAGTACTAGAAGAGCCTCCTGGTGATAGCATCTTTATTCTTACCAGCGAAAGAAAACATTTTTTATCTCCCACAATACTAAGCCGCTGCCATCAGTATCAATTTTCTTCTCCAAGCGATGAGCTTACTGAGCAATGGTTGTTATCAGATCCGGCGTTAGTGTTTACGAAAGAAATAATAAAAGATGCAACTTTCTGGTCGTTAGGTTCGCCATTATTAGCACAAAAGCTATTGAAAGATGGAGTTATTTCAGAATACCAAACTTGTCTAGCGCCGCTACTTGCATTTTTTTCTAAGAAAGAATCTTTGGCGTTTCTGTCAAAATCTTGGCAAGGAAAATCATTGGTGAATATTCTTTATGTTTCTCAAGTGGCTTGTTATTATTTATTAAAGGGAACCTGGACCTTTGATTTTAATAAAAAACGTGTCTATCAATGGTCGAGAAAGATTATTGATATTAAAAAAATGACGGCTACTGGTATTGCTTTGAATGAAGCTTTGTTGTTGGATATGTTATTGGCTGAATAGCAAATAAGCATCTATTCAACACCCGCAAAATATGCTGTAACAATAGCGACTGAAACCCTTCTCCCTCCGCGAGATTTGTAAGCGCCGCATAAACCACAATCATTGGGCTAGATTAATAATGATGGCCATTTTTTAAAATCAGGATGAATTATTTTTAGTGCGAACAGATGTTTCTGGATAAGATTGAGCGACCAGAGAATGTTTGTTTTAATATTAACCTGTGAAATTTGAAGAAAAACTGAATTTACAGAAAAATTGTTGCTCTATCAAATTTTTCTTTGATGAGTAGAATTCTTTGTAGAGTGGCATCTTGCATAAATGCATATTAACAGTATTTTCAATTAGTTAAAAGCAGTTTTGTGAAAAGTTATTTTTGCACACTTCCTTAGTCACGGCTAGTGAACGTCTATTAAGTGCCAGCAATGGAAAAGCTTCGCTACATTTAGCGCAAATGTATGAATCGGGAGAAGTTGTTCATAAAAATTTATTGAAAGCCATTGAATTATATGAAAAATTGAGTCAGCAGAATTGTTCTGACGCGACTTATTATTTAGCAGAACTTTATGCGCGAGGAACACAAGAGGTTGCTGTCGACATTTCTAAAGCCTGCCGTTATTATTTACTAGCATCACAGCAGGGCAAACCATCGGGTTAGGTCTGGCGTTTGAATATTGCCTTAAAAAATTATTGTAAGCGTTCAGATCCTAAGCTCTGAACGCTTACGAACAGTTTAACGCAGTTAAAGCCTTTTAATTCCAGCATGATTTGGCTCTAGCTCTGGTTCTGAAGCAAGGCACTTTTCTTTAACTATGGAAGCAACGGCGACCGTTGACTTTTTACCCGCAGAAGGCTGAAACATAGCGGGTAAATAATATTTTAAGCCTTCTTGGCTCTCTTGATAAAACTGCGTGCTGGTTTGCGAAGCTGATGTGCCTTTGCGGTTTTTTATGGCTTCACCAATCAATATTTCTAGTTTTCGCTGTGTTTCGGTGCCAAATAAAGTAAAACCACCATTCCTTGGCGTAGCAGAAATCTTATAAGCAAGAGTATCACGTATTTTTTCAGGTTGCTCTAAACCCTGTAACGTAAGTTCTACCTGGCTAAGTAAGCAGGATGAAAAATCATGACAACCTTTTAATCTGGCTAAACCGGCAAAACTATCTATCTGTAAATTGCTACTAGGAATTAACATTATTCTAGCCAATGCATCAAAAAACGAGGGCTCTATAACTTCTGGAGTTATATTTAATGGAGCCTTGATATTGTAATAATTGGGATTTTTTTTCTGCAAGAGAAATTGGCTGCTGAACAATAACAGGTGGATTATTAAATAGCTCAATGTGCTTCAAAACGCATTGACTTAATTGATTAAGCCCCACTTCTATCTGCGTTTTATGGGCGAAGCACTTTATACGATCAGTGCCATCAATACTATGACGCTCACAAACTGTTTCAATAAATTCATAAGCATAGCCTGTATAAGCAGGGCTATCGGATTAAAGTTTAAGCACTTTCAGCAAATAGTCATGGTCCCAGCCTGCTCGCAAGCGTTTTGACTCAATCCCACGCTTCGATGTTTTCTCCTGTTTTAATAAATTT
>JAIXPZ010000054.1 GCA_027486005.1 Legionellales bacterium | reverse complement strand
CGTTTAAAATAAGAGAAAAACGGTAGAAACGACTGAAAAAACCAAAATAATGCGAAAGGGTCAGCGTTTTCCACATAACATGCAGAGAGCAGTTAAAAAACACGAGAAAATAGCCTAAAATCCCATGTCTAAAAAAGATTCAGCGGGAATAGCTGCAGCGGGTGTGGTTTAGTTGACGCGCAACGGCTATTACGGTTATCATCCCTGCCTCGTCGGGGTATAGCGCAGTTTGGTAGCGCGCTTGCATGGGGTGTAAGAGGTCGTCGGTTCAACTCCGGCTACCCCGATTTTTTTCATAACCAACGTTCAAAAATTGCTTGATGCTCTTTGAGTTTCTCTTTGGCAAAAGTATAAGCAATAAGACTCTGCGGATCTCCTATCGAAGGGTTGGAAAAGCTTAAAGAAGAGGTATCTGGTGCAATAAGGATATCCGCTTTTTTTGCTCCCTCTTTATCAAACATGTGTGATTCAATAGAGGAAGACTCTAGTAAAATATCCAAAATACTAGGAAGGACATAGTCTTTTTTTGAAAGACCTAATTTGTAAGCTAGAACATCTTTGAAAGATAAAATAGGTGGAAACGCGTATTTATGCTTATCTTTTAGCAGCAAGAGCAAACGAACATCTAGGCTGATTATTTTTCCTGCCCCATCTAGATAGTGACGCATGTCTTGTACGGGTAAAGAAGTGCAAACTGCGCCGTCGACATAAATATTGCCATCTTTTGCAAAAGGTGGAAAAATGCCTGGAACCGCGATACTAGCTCTTACCCATTCCCATATTTTTCCTGAATACTTAATTTCTTTTTGCCTGGCAGATACATTTCCTGTAATGCAAAAAAAATTGATAGGTAAATTTTCTATTTTTCGTTCTTGGTAGACTTCCTGCAATAAGTTAGTCGGCAATTTACCGCTTAAAATCGAAGTAATGGGCAAAGTAAAATTCAAGGATTTTTTACTTTTAAATTTCACAATAGATTTTTCATAAATACCTTTAAAACGTTCCCAGTTAAAATTTTCAGCTAATCCTGCGCCCACGGCGGCACCAAAACTGCAGCCAGCGATACAGTCAACCGGTATCCCCGACTCAAGTAATGCTTTAATTATGCCATAGTGCGCATAGCCACGAAACCCACCTGCGCTGATGACTAAACCAATGGCTTGACCCGTCATGTAACGGTATAGCCGTTCATAACATTTCTGTTCATCTTTAAAGTGATGATGTCTTTTAAAAGAGTGTTTAGCATAGAATCGATCCGTATCGGTATACGGTTCAGGTTGTTCATGCCAGATAATAATATCGCAAGGACGAGAATTTTCACCATCTACGATATTCATGGGGACTGCATCCCAAGCACCTTCCGTCATTACCAAATAAATATATTCTGCATGCAATAAGACGGTTTTATCCCAAATATTCTCTCCAGGCTCTGCTAGAAATATATTAACGCCAGGTTTGCTTTCGCATTGAAAAAGAAAGGGGATTATATCTAGTTGAGTAGCCTCAAAAATTTTTTTATCATAAATGTGTGTTTTGTCTTGAAAAGCGCACGTATGAAAATAGCTCTTCACTTTTTCAAATTGAAACATGGGGCAGGTATTATATAAGACGATATTTTTATAGGGATAACGTTCAGTGGCTAATCCCATCACCATGCGACGAAGGCGCCTTGCTACATTTTGTGTGAGTTGCATTAAAATTTCAGGATCTTTTTGAAAAAATTTCAAAAAAACGTCTTTATCAATTTTTATAAGTTGAGACAGTTTTATTGTTTTTGCGCTGAAGCCGTGTGGTTCTCCCGCAAGCACGCTGGTTTCTCCAAGCATGCCTCCGCTACGAACGCTGGCAGTTTTTTTCTCAAAATTACTGGATGAAAAAAGTTCAACGTAACCGTCTATAACATAATAAACAAAGTCAGAAGGATCATGAATGTGAAACAAAATGGTACCCGCGGGGTACTCTATGATTTCAGAGCTTGACAGCAGCTCTCTGAGTAAATGCGGCGAAAACTTATTGAAAATGGGGTATTTTATGAGTCGTTCAACAATTTCGTCATGATCAAATAGAAACATAGAACACATATCCATTGCAAAATAGTCATATTTTTTGAAAGTTTAGCACTATGTTATAAGTTTCTTCAATATTTCTTGAATTTTATCTGCTCGCTCTTCTTCTTTATGCTCGGGAAAAGCGACTTTTAAGGTATGATTATTCATCAACTGATAAGTGTTGGGGCGGCCTTGTATGAGCTTAATTAACACAACTGGCTCAACTTGGGTAGATTCCAAGAAATCAATTTTGCAAAAAAGTTTATTGGCGGTTATTTTTTTAATGCCCAATTTTTGACAAGTTATTTTAATTTCATTACTGGCAAAAAGATTTTTTACAAATAATGGTAATAGACCAAAACGATCAATCATTTCCACTTGTAATTGCTCTAATTGTGTTTCTGTTACTGCATCTGAAATACGTTTATAGAATAAAAGACGCGAATGCACATCGGGTAAGTAATTATTAGGAATTAATGCAGGTATGCCTAAATCGACTTCATTGGCTCTTCCAAAGTCAAAACCAATTTCTGCACTTGCCTTTAATTTTTCTACTGAGCCGCCTGCGCGTAATGTTTTTACCGCTTTTTCAATCAGTTCAAGATAAAGTGAAAAACCAATCGCTTGCATCTGGCCGCTTTGTTCTTCACCTAATAATTCTCCTGCGCCTCTAATTTCTAAATCATGGGAGGCGAGTAAAAATCCTGCGCCAAGGTCGCCTAAAGAAGCAATAGCATCTAAACGTTTTTTAGCGTCAGAGGTTAAGGATTCTTTTCCAGCGTGAAGCAAATAGGCGTAAGCTTGATGGTGAGATCGACCAACACGGCCGCGTAATTGATGAAGTTGTGCTAACCCAAGTTTATCTGCACGATCCATAATAATGGTGTTTGCGGTAGGAATATCGATGCCAGTTTCAATGATAGTGGTACAAACAAGCACGTTAAAACGTTGATGGTAAAATTCTACCATGATATTTTCTAATTCTCGTTCAGAAATTTGCCCATGAGCAAAGCGAATATTAGCATTTGGCAACCAATTTTTTAATTCTTCCGTGCAGTGCTCAATAGTCGTCACATTATTATGTAGGAAAAAAACTTGTCCGCCGCGATGTAATTCACGTTCAATGGCTTCAGTAATGATGGAACGATTTCTTTCGTAGACAAAGGTTTTAATGGAAAGACGCTTTGCTGGTGGAGTAGCAATGATCGAAAAATCTCTTAGTTTGGTCATTGCCATATTCAGTGTTCTTGGGATAGGCGTTGCAGTCATGGTTAAAATATTAACTTTAGCCTTAAATTTTTTAAATTTTTCTTTTTGCCTGACGCCAAAACGATGTTCTTCATCAATCACTAGAAGGCCGAGTTTTAAAAAAGAAATATTCTCTTGCAAAAGAGAATGGGTTCCAATGACGATATCAATTTTTCCTGACTTAAGGTGCTCAATCACTTCTTTTTTTTCATTAGCAGTTTTAAATCGAGAAAGTACCGCAATATTAACTGGCCAATCAGAAAATCTATCCATAAAATTCTGACCATGCTGTTCTGCGAGTAAGGTGGTTGGAACAAGAATAGCCACTTGATGATGGTTTTGAATAGTGACAAATGCTGCGCGCATCGCGACTTCAGTTTTGCCAAAACCAACGTCGCCACAAATCACTCTATCCATGGGGTGGATAGATTCTAAATCATGAATAACGGCTTTAATCGCTTCTGCTTGATCGGGGGTTTCTTCAAAAGGAAAGCCTGCACAGAATTGCTCATATTCTTCTTGGTTGAATGTCATTGCATCGCCTTGATGTGCTGCGCGCTGCGCATAAATCCCTAAAAGTTCTGCGGCAATATCATAGGCTTTTTCTAGCGCTTTCTTTCTGGCTTTTATCCACTGATCTGTCCCCAGAGCGCTAATAGGGGCATTTTGAACATCACCTGCGCTATATCTGCTGATGAGTTGCAAGGATGTAACGGGAACAAATAATTTATCCCCCTTTTGATATTCAATCGTTAAAAACTCGTTGGTCTGATTGCCGATTGTAAGTGTCTGTAATCCCAAATAACGACCAACACCATGTTCAAAATGCACAATAGGATCACCCATGTTTAGTTCGGCGATATTTTGATAGATCGTTCGTTGAATGTCTTGAGAAGTAATGAGTGTTTTTCTTTTTTGCTGTTTTATTTTTCTGCCAAAAAGATCATTCTCGCTAATAATACTAATGAAATTTTCAGGAAGCTCACTGCTCGCCCAAATAGGGGCGGTAACAATGCCTATTTTATCGCTTGATTTAAGAAACGATTGCCAATCAGAAAATTCAGTTAGAGCTTGACGGTTTTTTAAAAATAATCCTTTGATAATTTCTTTTCGGCCCGAGCTTTCCGCGCAAAGCAATATGCGATATTGATTTTTTTCTTGATAATCGATTAATGGTTTTATCGGTGATGTTAATTTATAGTCAACGGCTATTTGACTTAAGAGGGTGACCGGCTGGTCGCTCCTACATGAGTTCAATCGATATCGTGAATATTTTTTTAATTCGCCAAAAATTTCCTCAGGGCGTAACCAAAGCTTGTCTGGATTTAATATAGGTTGAATAATATCATGCGATTTTTGTTCGTAACGGTCTCTAATTTCTTTCCATTGTTGTTCGATAGTGTCATTTAAACTGTCATTGTAAATGATTGAGAATTCTTCACTGATATAATCAAAAAGTGATGACATTGTTTTAAAGAAAAGAGGAATATAGTATTCAATTCCACCGAATATTTTTCCAGAGCTGACAATTTGATAAAAAGGGCATCGTGTTGGATCTCCTGAAAACTGCTCTTTCCATTGTTGTGTAAAGAGATTGATGCTGTTTCCATCCATGGGGTATTCTTTTGCGGGCAATAATTCAATTCGAGTAATTTTTTCGATAGAGCGTTGATCTTCTGTAGAAAAAGTACGAATGCTATCCACTTCGTTATCGAATAAATCAATACGATAGGGTAAGTGGCTATTGCTAGGATAAATATCAACAATGGCACCGCGAATCGAAAATTCCCCGTGTCGTAGTACTTCACTCACACATTGGTAGCCCAACGCAACAAGCCGAGCGCGTGTTATGTCTAATTCAAAAGTGTCTCCCACATTTAATATAAAAATATCCGCTTCAAGACTATGCTTCGGTGTCAATTTTTGCATCAGCGTGGAAGCTGTTACCAGGAAAACATCTCGCTGATTTTTTGCCATTGTGGCGAGCAGCTTAATTCTGCCAGCAGTGATATCTTCATGCGGTGAAAAAGCATCGTATGGCAAGGTTTCCCAGTCCGGGAACAAATGAATCTTGCCTTCAAAGGCAGCGCCGAAGAAGAAGGGCAGTTCATCACTCAGCTGATTCATTTCTTGAATGCTGGAGCAAATGATCAGAATGGGCTTGGGTTCAGCGGTCAAAAGTTCGCTAATAAGTAACGCCGTCCCACATCCGGGAAGTTTCTCGATGAAAGTCTCGAGCGAACCAGTGTATTTACGAGCCAAACCAAGGGATTGCATATGATGAGCCACGAAAAAATACAAATTCTAACGAATTTTACTTTGACTGTACAAACAAAAAAACCAATAAAAAATTGTCCGTTATAGGTACAGCTTTGTCAGTCTACCTCGGCGGTTGTATATCTTTTGAATTGCTCAATGACATATTGTCGCATTGCTTTGTAATCCACAATGGGTTTGGGATAATTTATGGCGTGATCACTGACGCCTCGAGCATAGGGGTCATGAATTTGCTTGTTATTTAAAGTGCTAAGTTCAGGGCAATATTGTCGAATAAACACACCCTCCGGATCAAAGCGTTCGCTTTGGGTGATGGGGTTAAAAATTCTAAAGTAAGGTGCCGCATCAGTGCCGGTGGAAGCGCACCATTGCCAGCCGCCGTTATTCGCTGCAAAGTCGCCGTCAATTAAATTTTCCATAAAATACTGTTCACCCAGGCGCCAATCTAAAAATAATGTTTTAGTGAAAAACATTGCGGTGACCATTCTTAAGCGGTTATGCATCCATCCGGTTTGATTGAGTTGACGCATTCCCGCATCTACTAAAGGAAAACCGGTTTTACCTTGTTGCCATGCGATCAGTAAGTCAGGATCAGATTTCCAAGGTAATTTATCTGTCATAGGTTTGTAGGGTTTATGTTTACAGATATCAGGATGATAAAAAATAATATGTTTATAAAAGTCACGCCAAATGAGTTCTGATAGCCAGCAGAGTTCACCTGGATATTTTGAGTCATTCATTATATCACCCTTGGTTAATGCTATGACTTTTGCAAGACATTGTTTGGCTGAAAGGGCGCCTATCGCTAGTGCTGGCGAAAGTTTGCTGGTGCTATTAAGGGCGGGAAAATCACGGTCGTGATGGTAGTTTTTAATATTCAAATCACAAAAGTTATTGAGCTGTTGGAATGCTTGGTTGTTACCAGTTAACGTTGAGTAAGCGTTTAAATTTTGGCTGATTTTTTTTAGCCAAGCATTTTTAAATGGCGTAAAGATTTTATAAGGTTCGCCTGATGGAGTGAGTATCCCTCCTGGCGGAACAATGGTTTGATCGTCAAACAACAAGCACTGAATACCTAATTGGCTTAGAGCGTTGATGACTATTTCATCGCGCCGCACTTCGTCAAGCTCGTATTGTTTATTGAAATAGACAGCATCAATAGAATGTTCACAGCAAAGACGGATGAGAGTGCTGACGCAATCTTCATAGTTGGGTTGCTCCTCAACAATCAAAGAGATTTTTTTTAATGAAAGCTCGTGCGATAGACGTTCTACGCTTTCGAGCATGAATTGTATTTTTCTAGGCGAGCAGTGATGTCTTTTCCACGTATTTGTCGTAATAATGAATGTTGTGATCAGCTTTTCAGCTTGCTGCATAGCGGCTTGCAGTGCGGTGTTGTCGCAGACTCTTAAATCGGCGCGGAACCAGTGTAGGGCGTGTTTGATGCGCATATTGTGCCTATATGACCCTGGGTTGAAAATGGCTCTAGATTTTATCAGAAAATGCGCTCAGTACATATGCTGATGTTCGCTATGGCTTTTTTTGATCAAAAGGTGGTTCGAAGAGCTAAAGTTATGGCATGGGAAAATGAAAGTTGCTTGATATAGGATTATAATCGCATTATAATCCACTAATAAACAAGAAGAGGTGTTTTTTATGTTACTTGAGCGTGCTGACCAAGCTATTTCATCTACGGATCTTCAGAAAAATGCGCGTCTTTTATTGGATCGCATTGCCAGCCAAGAGCAGGATCGTTATGTTGTGATACGTGATAATCGTCCAACTGCAGTTATGTTGTCTACGTCGAATTATGAAGCGTTAATGGATGAACTTGAAGATCTGCGTATTGAAGCAGTTGCGCGCGAAAGATTATCTTCCATCGGACAAATTCAGCTTGTTTCTCATGCGGATATGTTGGTGCGCATTGGAGACGCTGAGGAATGATGTGGGCAGTTAACTACCATCCTAAGGTTGAAGAGGACTTAATTAATCTTGGTCGAGCACAGGCCAGGGAAATTCTAAAAGTAATTGAAAAGCGCATTGTACATGGTGAGCCCGATAAATTAGGAAAACAACTTTTCGGGCAGCTTGCAGGATGTCGGCGTATTCGTACAGGTCAAACAAGAATCGTTTATCGTGTTGATGGTGAGAGGGTAGAAGTGTTGATAATTGCTGTTGGTATGCGTCGAGATAATGAAATATATGATACAGCCTCGAGTAGAGTCTAGCTTGGAATTTTCACATGCACGTCATTATCGCTAATTTTGGCAATGATTCCATTGCTCTGATCGAATGGGTTAAACAACAACATCTTCAGAATGTGTTTGTTCTATCAGTAGATACTGGTTGGGGCGCTGAAGATTGGCAGCAACGAGTTATTTTAGCGGATCACTATATTTCACGCTGTTCTATGACGCATGCGCGTTTAACTTCAGCGTATGATTTCTCAAGGTTAGTGCTGGAACGTAATAACTTTCCCAGCATTAAATTCCATTGGTGCGCCAGTTTCTTAAAGGGCCTGCCTGTTCTTGACTGGCTGGATCAAGTCGATCCTGATCTAAAAGCCATTATATTGTTGGCAAAACGCCGCGAACAAGCGCCATCATTGCACAATTTACAAGAATTTGAGGCTGAAAGTCACTCCTATGAGTCGCGAAAGGTATGGTATCCCCTTTATCAGCATACTTTGACGCAAAGAAATCAATTGATTGCACAAGCAGGTTTTGACTTGTTACATACCAGAAGTTTAGAATGTGATCCTTGTATTTATAACCAATGTAGCGATTTTCGGCGCTTAGACAATAAGCGTATGCAGCAAGTAGCCGAGCTTGAGACAACCATTGGTCGGCCGATGTTTTCAGTCCCGATAAAGGTCGTTGTGGCAGATGCTTTTCCAGATGCTGATTTAGCGGCAAACGATAAAGCTATTTATTATCAGGGATGCGGCAGTGAATTTGGCTGTGGTGATTGATTATAGGGGCTACCGGCTCGCCCGTAAAAGTTAAATATTAAGAGAGAGATATGACATTTGTAGTTACTGAACAATGTATTAAGTGTAAATATACTGACTGTGTAGAAGTTTGTCCTGTGGATTGTTTTTACGAAGGCCCCAATTTTTTGGTCATTAATCCGGACGAATGTATCGATTGCGCGTTATGCGAGCCAGAGTGTCCGGTTAATGCCATTATGTCTGAAGATGATTTGCCTGAAGAATATCAGAAATATACTGAGATTAATAAAAAATTAGCGGATCAATGGCCGAATATTACAAGCATCAAACCTGCGCCTAAAGATGCAGATGAATGGGCAAACAAGCCGGATAAGTTTATCCATCTGCAGCCTTACATTGATGAGTGATCTTCTATTAAGTATTTTAGGTGAAAAGGGCAGTCTTAAGAGCGTTTACCCAGGTTTTGTTTCGCGTTCGTCACAAGTGGCCATGGCAGAGGCGGTTGAAGAGGCTATTCATGCGCATACAACATTGGTTGTTGAAGCGGGGACCGGTATTGGCAAAACATTCGCTTACTTAATTCCTGCCTTACTTTCTGATAAAAAAACCTTGGTTTCTACAGGGACAAAAAATCTCCAAGATCAACTGTTTCATAAAGATTTGCCAACATTAAAAAAACTTTTAGCCATTAATAAAAAAGTCGTTCTTTTAAAAGGGCGCTCGAATTACGTTTGTTTATACAGTGTTGATGCCCCACGGCAAAATCAATTGTTTGAAAGCAAGGATGCGGCCAATGATTTTTCTAAAATTGAACGATGGTCAAAAATAACGACGACAGGTGACCTAAGCGAGTTAGAGAATTTTTCTGAAGATTCCAGTGTGTTTCAACATGTGGTGAGTACTACAGAAAGTTGTTTGGGAAATTCATGTGAGTTTTACGAGAAGTGTTTTGTCGTTAAGGCGCGTAGAGAAGCGTTATCCGCTGATGTCGTGGTGGTGAATCATCATATTTTTTTCGCTGATCTATCTTTGAAAGAAGAATCTTTGGGGAAATTATTGCCTGAGGCTGAGACCGTTATTTTTGATGAGGCACATCAATTATACGATGCTGCATCCAGTTTTTTGAGTCAACGATTCTCGTCGCGTCAATTATCATTATTGATTAAAGATATTCAAGCTGAATATCTCATGTTAGGTGCGGATCATCCCGGTATTTTGCGGCTGGTGCTTGCAATCAAGCAAGAAGTGACTAATTTTCGTTTAAGCATGGATGAGTCTGCAAGCAATATTGGCAGTCGTCGCGATGCTTGGTTTGAAATTGCAGGAAAAAAATCGGTTAAGAAAAGCCTTGAAAATCTTTGTAAGCAACTCATAGAGTTGGCGAGCTGTTTAGCAGAGCAAAGCCAGCGTAGCAAAGGATTAGAAAATGCTTGGGAGCGTGCCAGTGAGTTGAGCGCGTTTTTAAATAATTTACTGACAGAAAAAGAATCAAATGCTGATGTTAATATCCGAAGCATTTCGATTGATAACGAGGCGCGTGCGCAGGTGAGCAGCGGAGTGTACAAATCAGTACATGAGCAGCGAAGCAAGCGCGCAACAAAGTTATCAATTGAAAGGCGATGGATATTCTGGTTTGAAACTTTTTTGACAGGATTCATGATCTACAAAACCCCTATTGATTTTTCAGCGCAATTATCCTCCGCAATGAACGATCCAAAGAAATCATGGATTTACGCTTCTGCAACGTTAGATGCTGGTTTTGGTGTCGATCATTTTACCAAACCGTTGGGTATTACATCTAATAATACATTAATTTTAGAAAGTCCGTTTAATTATCCAGAGCAAGCTAGGCTTTATTTTCCACATTATTTGCCAGATGTGACAGATGATGATTTTATTCCGAAGTGGATGGAAGCGATTATTCCTTTGCTTGAAGCGGCCAATGGACGAACGTTTTTATTATTCACCAGTCATCGTGCCATGAAGCACGCGCATGATTATTTGAAAAAAATGGATTTTGCTTTGCTTGTTCAGGGTCAAACAACCAAGCATGCTTTGTTAGAAAACTTTAAAACGACTGAGCGAGCGGTATTGCTGGGAACCAGCAGTTTTTGGCAAGGCGTGGATGTTCAAGGCGCTGCATTATGTTGTGTTTGCATTGATAAACTACCTTTTGCATCTCCAGGGGATCCGGTGACAAAAGCGCGAATTAATGCTTATAAATCTGCAGGGCGTGATCCTTTTTATGAGTATCAATTGCCACATGCGGTGATTATGCTAAAACAGGGGGTTGGAAGATTAATTCGTAGCGAAACCGACAAAGGCGTTTTGGTGATAGGGGATATGCGTTTGATTACTCGAAATTATGGTGCAGCGTTCCTAAAAGCCATGCCAAAAGCGCTTATGGTGCGAGACGAAGGAAAGGTGGTGGAATTTTTGCGTGGAATAGAATAATGAAAATATTAGGTCTTGAAGTTTCTGGAAATGCTTGTTCTGTTGCATTATGTCATGGTGATGAATATTACAAAAAAACGGTAGATGCGCCAAAAAAACAAGGCGCATTGATTCTCTCGATGGTCGACACAGCATTAACGACGATGGGTTTAGTAGGCAGTGATCTTGATGTTATTGCCTTTGACTGTGGTCCAGGCTCTTTTACAGGGGTGCGATTAACAACCGCGGTTGCACAAGGGCTCGCGTTTGGATGGAATAAGTTGCTCCTGCCTATCTCGAGTTTGCAGGCGTTGGCGTATAAGACGTATCGTGAAGATAAGACCGAGCTGCCTATATGGGTAGCGATTGACGCCCGTAAGCAAGAAGTTTATGTGGCAGCGTATCAGTTTCGACAGGATGAGGTGATCGTTGTTTACCCAGAGCAAGTGGTTGCGCCTGAGCAAGTGCCTTTTGCCGATTTTCCTTTGTTATCAACACCCGAGGCTATTGATTTGATTAATTTGGCGCTCTATCAAATAAAACATGGGGTGAAGCCCATTGCTGCAGAAGAAGTGCAGCCTATCTATTTGCGCAATAAGGTGACGGACTGATATAATCTCAGTAATTTTTCTGCGCAGCTTTTCGTATTACTAGGATAAAAAATGTCTAAGAAAATTCAAAAGAATAGAGATCAGATTATTCACTCAGTTTGTGAACATATTAAACAACAAGCGAGCATTAATTGTCCTGAGGCATTGATTGCCTTTGCTAAGATCTTTTACGATACACTGTCACTCGAAGATCTATCCTCCAGGTCAGTCGCAGATTTAAGTGGAAGTATTATATCACTCTGGGAGTGTATCAGCCAAAAGAAGGTCAAAGGACCTGACATTAATATTTACAATCCTACTTATCAACAACATGGATGGTCTTCTAAATACACAGTGATTGCCGTTTGTCAGGAAGATATGCCATTTCTTGTTGACTCAATTACGATGGAAGTGAATCGCTTAGGCGTCTCGGCAAATTTTATTATTAACACTGGCTGTCTTTATTTTGAGCGAAACACTCAAGGAGTGGTCACAAAATTGTTGTCAGCGCATGAAGGAGTGCTGCAAGGAAAAGGCGCAGAAGCCGTTGTTTATTTAGAAATTGATTATCAGGAGGGTGAAGCTGCTCTTAAACATTTGAAAACCAATATCGACAAAGCCTTGCATGATGTGGCGCTCGCTGTGTCTGGGTGGTCAGGCATGCTTAAGCAGGTAGAAGCCTCGATTACTGACTTGCAGAGCGTGGCTAAAACATTAGATGCTGAAGAGCTCAATGAATCATTAGACTTTTTGCAGTGGTTATTAAATGATAATTTTACATTTTTGGGTTGCCGAGATTATCGATTTTCAAAAACTAAGCAAATAGAGGGTATAGATATTGTGCCTGGTTCAAGGCTAGGTGTCTTAAGTGAAAAAAGCAGTTCTGGGTTTACAAAAAAAATAGCTGATCTCCCGCCGCGTGTACAAGAAATTATGCTTTCTCGTCAAATTTTACTGATTGCTAAGACCAACACAATTTCAACGGTTCATCGCCCGGTATATACAGATTATATTGGAATAAAGCAATTTGATGAAAAAGGAGATGTAGTCGGGTTTCGTTTAATTATTGGATTGTATACTTCTGCAGCCTATAACAGTAATCCGCAGCAGATTCCATTTTTAAGAAGGAAAATCGCTAATATTTTGGCGCTGTCAAAATTGCCTAGAGTAGGTCATTCTGGAAAAGCCTTAATAAATATTTTAGAAACTTTGCCAAGAGATGATCTTTTTCAAGCGAGTGAAAAAGAATTATTTGATCTTTCTTTGAGTATCTTGCATTTAAAAGAGCGTCAACGAACACGTTTTTTTATGCGTAAAGATGCTTACAATCGCTATTTTTCATGTTTAATCTATGTTCCAAGGGAGCGTTACGACACTACGCTTCGCATTAAAATGCAAGGCATTTTGTTGAATGAATTACACGGAACTGACACATCTTTTTCTACGCTTTTTACTGAGTCCGTTTTAGCGCGTATTCATTTTGTCATTCGTGTCGATTCAACTGATGCAAATGAATATGATTACGAGAATATTGAGCAAAAAATTATTGCTGCCGCTTATTCTTGGCAAGATGCGTTAAAAGAAAACTTAGAATCCGCCTACGGAGAGGCAAAGGGGACAGGTTACTATAACAAGTATAAGCATGCCTTTATGTCGGGATATCGTGAAGAGTATGAGGCGCGCTCAGCAATTGTTGATATTGAGCATGTGGAAAAGCTAAGCGATGAGCATCAATTGGAAATGAGTTTTTATAAATTTCCTGGAGATGCTGCAGGAAAAATTCAATTAAAGTTGTATCGTGCTGATACCCCTTCACCTCTTTCTGATGTATTGCCTATTTTAGAAAATATGGGTCTGAGAATCATTGGAGAAGCACCTCATTCGCTACATTTTGAAGATGGCAAGACTGTTTGGGTCAACGATTTTGAAATGGAATTGGTTGAGGGTGGAAAAGTTGATGTTGAAGAAATTCGAGATGTTTTTCAAGAAGCTTTTCCACGCATTTGGTTTGGTGAAGCTGAAAATGATAAGTTCAATCGTCTTATTTTAACAGCGCAATTGTCCTGGAAAGAAACCGCAATGCTGCGTGCCTACGCACGTTATTTAAAACAGGTTGGGTTTACATTCAGCCAAGATTATATTGCAGACACGTTGTATCATAATCCAACATTAACTAAAACATTAGTTAAGCTTTTTCAAGTGCGTTTTGATCCTGCTCAAGCCGAGCATGGTGAAAAAATACTCGAAGAGTTATTGAGTCGTATGAATGTCGATCTAGATGCTGTTGCTAGTTTGGATGAAGATAGAATTTTACGTCGTTATCTTGCTCTTGGTGCAGCGACTCTGCGAACCAATTATTTTCAAACGACTGTAGATGGAAAAGATCTTCCTTATATCTCCATTAAGCTTGACCCCTCAAAAATACCTGAAATGCCTTTGCCTAGGCCAATGTTTGAAATTTTTGTTTATTCACCCCGTGTTGAAGGTGTACATTTACGAGGTGCGAAAGTTGCGCGAGGGGGGATTCGCTGGTCAGATCGTCGTGAAGACTTTAGAACAGAAATATTGAGTCTAATGAAAGCGCAGCAAGTCAAAAATGCAGTTATTGTTCCTCTTGGCGCTAAAGGTGGTTTTGTACCTAAGATGCTTCCTATTGATGGCAATAGAGAAGAAATATTAGGTGAAGCTATTGCTTGCTATCAAATTTTCATGAAAGGATTGCTTGATATTACCGATAATATTATTGAGGGAAATATTGTTCATCCTAAAAATGTGGTTAGATATGATGAAGATGATCCGTATCTTGTAGTAGCTGCTGATAAAGGTACCGCAACATTTTCTGATATTGCAAATGCTCTGTCTGAGAGTTATGGATTTTGGTTAGGAGATGCTTTCGCTTCTGGTGGATCTGCAGGATATGACCATAAAAAAATGGGGATTACTGCACGAGGAGCTTGGGTATCTGCACAGCGTCACTTTAGAGAGCTTTCAAACACTGATATTCAAACAACGGATTTTACTGTTGTGGGCGTTGGTGACATGAGTGGTGATGTTTTTGGCAATGGGATGCTAATGTCGCGGCATATTTGTTTAGTTGCTGCATTTAATCACATGCATATTTTTCTTGATCCTACGCCTGATGCAGAAAAGAGTTATATAGAAAGAGAGCGTTTATTTAAATTGCCACGTTCTTCATGGGAAGACTACGATAAAAAAGTGTTATCGCCGGGCGCTGCAATTTTTCGACGTAACGAGAAATCTTTAAAATTAACTCCGCAAATTCAACAACTTCTCGCTCTAGAGCAATCTGAAATAACACCTAATGAACTGATTAAAGCTATTTTTAGAGCAAAAGTTGATATGTTTTGGAATGGCGGTATTGGAACATTTGTTAAAGCTGAAGCTGAAAGTGATGCAGCAGCAGGTGACAGAGCTAGCGATGCAATTCGTGTGAATGCGAATGAGCTAGGTTGTAAAGTAGTGGTAGAAGGCGGGAATTTGGGATTCACGCAAAAAGCAAGGGTGGAATTTTCTCGAAAGGGAGGGTTTATTAATACTGACTTTATTGACAATTCAGCCGGTGTCGATTGTTCAGATCATGAAGTTAATATTAAGATTTTGCTTAATCAAGTCATGGCTAATGGTGACTTGACACTGAAACAGCGCAATAAATTGCTCGCAGAAATGACTGACGAGGTCGCTGAATTGGTGCTTAATAATAATTATTTGCAAACGGAAACACTAAGCTTAGAGGAACATTATTCTGTGCAAACAGTAGATTTATTGCTGCGTTATTTAACGAATTTGGAGAAGAAAGGCCGTATTAATAGAAAAATAGAAGGGCTGCCTAGCGATGAAGAGATCCTAGAAAGGAAAGCTGCTGGTTATGGTTTTGCGCGACCAGAGATTGCAGTGTTAATAGCTTATGATAAGATTTTATTAAAAGAAGAGATTTTATCCTCTGACCTTCCTGAAGATCCTTATTTTTTTGATATGTTAGCTTCAGCATTTCCTAAAAAGATTTCTAAGAAATACGAGAAAGAATTGATGCAACATAGTCTTCGCAGGGAACTGATTGCGACGCAGTTAAGTAGTTGTATTACTAATGCGATGGGCATTAATTTTGTTCATCGTTTGCGAGTGGAAACAGGCGCAGCTACTTCTTTCATTATTCGTGCTTATGTTGCATCTGAAGCATTATTTGATTTAAAGAAATATTGGGAAAGAATACGTGCGTTGGATTGCAAGGTTAATCCGAAAGTGCAATTTTTAATGATGCTACAGCTATATTTCCTTGCGCGTCGATCAACCCGTTGGTTTTTACGTAATTGCACGGAAGATTTCAATGTCAGTAGAGTAGTAGAGAATTTTCTCCCTTCGTTAAAAGAGCTAAAAAATAGCATTCCTTCTTTATTAACAGAAGATCAAGAAATACTGCTTAATCATAAGATCGAACAATATTGTGCGCAAAATGTACCTAGAGATTTAGCTTATGAAGTTTTGCGTTCTGATTTCTTATTTAATGCACTCGATATTGTGCAGGCCACAAAAGAATCTGCTATTAGTGTGTTGGAAGTTTCTAAGGTCTATTTTATGTTAGGAAAGAAACTTGAGTTAAATTTACTTCGTGAAAAAATGATGCTGCATAAGTTTGAAACGCAATGGGATGAGTTGGCCCGTGCATCCTTGCTTGATGATATTGATTACTATCAACGTGTTTTAGCGTTAAATATATTAGAATGCCATGAGCGGGGAGTTGACTTAGCAATCGTTTTTGACCAATGGCAACAACGGCATTCAATGATCAATGCTCGATGGAGTAATTTGATAGTTGATGTGCTTGCAAATGCTAATGCAGGATTCATTATGTATGCGGTTATTGTACGCGAGCTAATAGAGTTGTCACGTGCGAGAGAATGTGCCGTGAAGTAAGTTGATTTTAAATTGCTAAGTGATGCACGATATTTACATGATAAAGTAATTTAAAATTACTTTACTAGCGAAAGGATGACTATGATCTATGCATATCTTTTAGAAAAAGGACTTTTTCGACAATATTTGATTTCTAAAGATAATTATCTTCTTTTAAAAAAAGCAATATGGATTGATCTTTTGTCACCAACCTCTGAAGATGAAAAGCTCGTTGAGTCTACAGTTTCTCTTGGTATTCCAACCAGAGATGATATGCGTGAGATAGAGATTTCTAGTCGTCTCTATAGAAAAAATAACGCGCTTTTTATGACGGCTCCTATGCTGATAAATTCAGGATCTAAAAATCCATTTTTGGATGCAGTCAGTTTTATTTTGACAAAAACTCAACTTGTTACGGTTAGGTATTTTGATTTGAAGACATTTGCGTTATTTATTTCGCGTATTAATAGAAAAGAAATAAGTATGTTTAATGCTCATGCTACATTGATTGGTCTTTTAGAGACCGTGATTGATAGAGTTGCAGATATTTTAGAGCGTGTTGGTGCTTCTATTGACACACACTCACAGGTTATTTTTCGGCAGCAGACAAATGTGAAATTAAAAATAAATTTTCAAGAATTATTACAGGAAATAGGCTCTAATGGAGATTTATGCTCTAAAGCTCGTGAGAGTTTAGTGTCGCTTAATCGGCTTGCTTCATATTTTAAGCAAAATGAAAAAGTTCAGCTTGGAGACGATGGTGAGTTTCATTTACTTGCTTTAACAGCCGATATTCAGTCGCTCAATGATCATATTGGTTTTTTATCGCAACAAGTGAACTTCTTATTAAACGCAACGCTTGGAATGATTAATATTCATCAAAGTAATATTATAAAAATTTTCTCTATAGCCGCAGTGATTTTTTTACCGCCAACGGTAGTAGCGAGTATCTACGGAATGAATTTTAAATTTATGCCTGAATTGCACTGGCACTATGGCTATCCTCTTGCAATAGGCATCATGTTTCTTTCAGCCTTGATTCCCTATCAATTTTTTAAATGGAAAAAGTGGTTATAATGAATGTATTATCTTTCTCATCGTTAAATTTACGAGAGGCATTACTCAGTAATGTTTCTTCTTTGGGGTATGCCAACATGACCCCCGTTCAATCGAAAAGCCTGCCTATTATATTAAAAGGGAAAGATGTAATCGCTCAAGCAAAAACAGGCAGTGGTAAGACGGCTGCATTTGGTTTGGCAATATTGAACGCCTTAAGTCCTGAAAGCTTTACGGTTCAATCATTAATATTATGCCCTACGCGTGAATTAGCAGAACAAGTCACTCAAGCATTACGACAATTGGCGCGTATGATGCCGAATGTGAAGGTATTAAATTTGTCTGGAGGTATGCCCATGAGGCCCCAGCTAGATTCATTAAAGCATGGTGCGCATATCATTGTGGGTACGCCTGGCCGCATACAAAAACATTTAGATCTCGGGTCATTACTCGTTAATCAATTAAAAATTTTGGTCTTGGATGAAGCGGATCGCATGTTGGATATGGGGTTCTTTGATGCAATAAGCAACGTCATCACACTTTGTCCGCCACAGCGACAAACGCTTTTATTTTCAGCAACTTTTCCAAATGAAATAAAAGAGCTTGCCAGTCAATTTATGCAAGATCCTCAAAAAATAGTGATAGAAGAATCGAGTGTAGAGTTAGATATTGAACAGGTTTTTTATGAAGTTTCAGATTCATCGAAAAAATTACAAGTACTAAAAGCATTGTTATTGCATCATCAGCCGACTTCAACGCTAATTTTTTGTAATACTAAACAACAAACAAAGCAATTAATTTCCATGTTGGGTGATGTTGGTTTTAGTGCAATAGCTTTGAATGGTGATATGGAGCAAGTCGAGCGTGATCTTGCATTTATACGCTTTAGAAACCAAAGTTGTTCTATTTTGGTGGCTACTGATGTCGCTGCCCGTGGCCTCGATATCAAAGAATTGCCTGCGGTTATTAATTATGACCTGGCTTTCGAGTATGAGTCGCATGTTCATCGTATTGGTCGCACAGGGCGGGCGGGGAGCAAAGGTTTAGCGCTCAGCATAACCACTCCTGAAGATGCGCAGCAACTTTGCATGATTGAAGATAATTTAAGAAAACCTTTGCTGTGGGGGGATGCCTCTGAGTTAAATAAAGCATCAAATACCGTTTTTTCTTCAAAAATGGTCACATTATGCTTAAATGTTGGTCGAAAAGATAAGATTCGTCCAGGAGATATTTTAGGTGCACTCACTCAAGATGCAGGGTTATCTGGGGATATGGTTGGAAAAATTGATATTACCTCACTCTATTCCTACGTTGCGATTCATCATAGCCAAGTAGATAGGGTGACTAATTATTTACAAAAGGGTAAATTGAAGGGTCGCAAAGTGAGTTTGAAAAGTTTACTATAGATTATTAATTGTAGAGGAGTGTTCTATGCATACGGGTAAGGTTAAGCGTTTTAATAAAATCAAGGGGTATGGTTTCATTACTCCCGATAACGGTGGGAATGAGGTCTTCGTGCATTACTCTAAGATTCAAACAGAGGGCTATAAGGAATTGCTTGATGGGCAGAGTGTTAGCTATGAACTTGAACAGGGTGACCGAGGTGAGTTTGCCAGTAACGTGGTGATTCTTTAGTTCTTGAAGGAATTTTTTACGATTCGGGTCAAGTCATGATACGTACTGACTTGACCCATTTCCTGAAGAAATAAAATACGATCAAAATAATCTCTGGCGTAATATTTGCCAATTTTTCTTATTTGTAGAAGCGCTATTTTTTCGCCTTCTAACTCGATCAAACCTTGGACATGATTTAAAAATATATCTCCAATCTCAGCTAAGCTTGGAGGAATATAAACATTTCCTTGTAGTTCTTGATGGATTTTTTCAAACAACCAAGGTTGGCCGACACTTGCTCGCGCAATCATTACTGCATCACAGTTGGTTTCAGAAAACATTTTTTTTGCTGAAGCAGTATCAATAATATCACCATTGCCAATCACTGGAATTTTAACCGTATCTTTAATCATGGCAATATCAGCATAATTTACGGACACATCATAATCTTGCATCCAATGTCGGCCATGCACAGTCACAGCATTAGCGCCTGCTGCTTCAATGGCTTCTGCAACGTCTTTGTTATAACTATCTCCGCTTTGCGCATCGACGCGAATTTTTACTAAGACTGGAACGCTTACTGCGGCTTTTATGGCAGAGACTAGAGCATAAAGATGCTCACTATCTGCCAGCAATTTCGAGCCAAAGTTTTTTTTACGAATTTTTGGTTGCGGGCAGCCACAATTAAGATCAATTAAATCTGCCCCCCAGCTTACGGCTTGTTGAGCCGCATAAGCTAAGATATGCGGTTCATCACCCGCTAATTGTACGCATAACTTGCCTTCATGCGGTGATTTATATTGATAGCGTTTTCGTTGTTTGGAGCCAGAAAAAATGTGATGTGCGGACAACATTTCGGAGCAGCAAAAATCGGGTTTTCCCCAATATTCAGCAAGCACTCGAAAAGGCGCGCAACTATAGCCTGCAAGCGGGGCTTGTATTAACTTTTTTTTGAACAATAAATCTTGAGAATCCACCATATTATATGAGCGCCCACATGCAAACACCTACCCAAATTATCACTGTCAAAAGCAACTGCCAATCGAACAATAGGGCATCTGTCGGTGACTCACCACCTTCCAGTGTTTCCACGATAAACCAATAGCGAAAAAGCCCATAAAGAACAAAAGGAATAGTAATCACCATCTCTGGGCGAGCTGTCATAACAAAAAGGCTATAAAAAAGGAGTGCGCCAATCGCTGCCATTTGAGCGTAGCGATCGACCAACTCTACGGAGTAGTGTGCTAGTACCTTCCTGCTATTGGAGCCAATTTTAAGCAGTTCCTGGCGACGCTTAATCGCTGCCAGATAAAGGGCGAGGCAAAGCGTAGTAACGAACATCCATGAAGAGACAGGAACGGCAAGAGCCATGGCGCCTGCGTAGACGCGCAACACAAATCCTAATGCGATACAGAAAATATCAATCACGGGCTTATGTTTCAAAGCAAACGTATACGCTAAGTTTAATCCTAAGTAGCCAATAGTCACCAAAACAACCTTAGGTTCTTGAAAATATCCCAAAGCTAAAATTAGATATAAACTCAATAAAAGAATAATCGCATGGAGTATTTTGACTTGACCTGAAGCCAGAGGGCGTGTTAACAGTTTTTTTGGATGTTTGCGGTCGTGTTCAATATCGTGAATATCATTTACAATATAAGTGGCTGAAGACGCTACACAAAATAACCCAAAGGCAACTAAAGCTTTGATTAATGAAGGCTGGTCTAAAAAAGCACCGATAAAGAGCAGGGGTGCAAGCACAAAGGCATTTTTCACCCATTGCTTGGGCCGCATCAGTTTAATTAAGCCTAATAAAACTGATTTATACCCTTGAAATGTCATGTTAACGTCCTGAAAATTCTCTGATAATCAGAGGTTACACGGGTATGAATTTTACTGCAATGTCCAAAAGAATGGAGAATGGTGATGCGATTAAGTGGTTGGGGAAATTATCCTATTATAGATGCAGGATCGCATTCCCCACAAAGTATCATTGATGTTTCTGCTTGTTTGCTCAATAAAAACGCATTAATCCCTAGAGGGCTAGGGCGAAGCTACGGCGATAGTTCCCTCGCGCCTCAGATACTTAGCACCTTATCGCTTAATCATTTTATTGCTTTTGATGCAACTACCGGAGTGTTAACTTGTGAAGCAGGGGTAAGTTTGGCAGATATTTTATCTACGTTCGTTCCCAAAGGTTGGTTTTTACCCGTAACTCCAGGGACCAAATTTGTGACAGTAGGTGGTGCAATTGCTAGTGATGTACATGGCAAAAATCATCATGTGGATGGTAGTTTTTCTGATCACGTGCATTCATTTCAGCTAATAATTGCTGATGGCTCTGGTATAGAGTGTTCTCGAATACTTCATCCTGAGTTGTTTCATGCAACATGCGGGGGCATGGGATTAACCGGAGTCATTGTAAGCGCGACAATAGCATTGAAACGTGTTCAAAGTGCCTATATTGATGAAACTGTCATTAAAGCTAAGAATCTTGAGGAAGTATTTAATTTATTTGAAGAACATCAGGCCTCTACTTATTCAGTTGCCTGGATTGACTGCCTTTCTAGCGGAGAATTTTTAGGTCGATCCTTGCTCATGCTGGGTGAGCATGCCAAAGAGGGTGGTTTAATTGCCAGAAAGAAGAAAAGGTTAACTATTCCTTTCAATATGCCAAGTCTATTACTCAATCAATATTCAATCTCCGCGTTTAATGCCCTGTATTATCATAAACAAAGGGAGCAAGTGGCCGAGCGGCGCGTTCACTATGATAGCTATTTTTATCCTTTAGATTGCCTGCATCATTGGAATCGCTTATATGGCAAAAATGGATTTACCCAATATCAATTTGTATTGCCAAAGTCAGCTGGGCTCGAAGGTATGACCGCTGTATTAAAAGAAATTGCAGCTTCAAAACGAGGATCTTTTTTATCTATTTTAAAAGCATTTGGACCGGGTAATAAAAATTATCTTTCTTTTCCCATGGAGGGTTATACTTTAGCCCTGGATTTTAAAATAGCGCTAGGTTTATTCGACTTACTCGATAAGCTAGATAGTATTGTTTTGCATTATGGTGGACGTATTTATCTCACCAAAGATGTTAGAATGCCAGAACTAATATTTAAACAAAGTTATACAAAATGGCCAGATTTTGTAAAAATTCGCACTCAGTATGGGGCCGATAAACAGTTTCATTCGCTACAATCGTCACGTTTAGGACTTTAAAAAAATGGTAAAAAATATTTTAATTATTGGCGCAACTTCCGCGATTGCAGAAACAGTGGCGCGAGAATATGCAACTCAAGGGCATAAGCTTTATTTAATTGCTAGAAACGAACCAAGATTAACGACAATTGCAGCTGATCTTCGAATAAGAGGCGCTGCTGATGTTGTAGTTGCTACAATGAATGTCAGTAATTTTTCCACGCATCATTCAGTTATAGAAAAAGCTTACGTTGCGTTGAACACGATTGATATTGTATTAATCGCTTATGGCGCATTGCCCGATCAAAAAGCTCTGGAAAAAAGCGCGGAAAATACGGTGGAAAGTTGCAATACAAATGCACTTAGCGTAATTTCTTTTCTCACCATACTCGCCAATCGATTTGAAGAGCAAAGTCGCGGAACGATTGCTGTGATTACCAGCGTCGCAGGAGATAGAGGGCGTCATTCCAATTATGTTTATGGTGCATCAAAAGCAATGATTTCTGTTTTTCTACAAGGTTTAAGAAATCGATTACATCATTCACAAGTGCATGTTCTCGATATTAAACCTGGCTTCGTCGATACACCAATGACGGCTCACATCAAAAAGGGTGGGCCACTCTGGGCTCAGCCAGAGGCTGTTGCAAAAGATATCGTAAAATCAATAGAAAACAAAAAAGATATTTTATATACGCCATTTTTCTGGCGTTATATTATGCTGATTATTCGAAGTATTCCTGAGGCTATGTTTAAAAGAGGAAAACTTTAACGATGAATTATCGACATAGCTATCACGCGGGTAGTTTTTCTGATGTGTTCAAACACATCATTCTTGCTCTCGTTATCGATGCGTTAAAAATTAAAGAAGCGCCTTTTACTTATTTGGATACTCACGCGGGTAGGGGGCTTTATTGGCTGGACGAAAGTGAAGCACAAAAAATGCAAGAATATCGTTTTGGTATAGAGCGGCTCATCTCATACCATAAAACAACTCCAGCGCCAGCGTGTTTTACTCAATATTTGGATTTAGTTTCTTCGATGAATTTTGGTGAACATTTGAATTGTTATCCGGGTTCTCCAAAAATTGCAGAAACATTGTTGCGTGAACAAGATGCCATGATTTTATGTGAGCTGCATCCTGAAGAATATAGTTTTTTAAAAGACAATATGGGAAAAAGCGATAAGAAGATTGCTTTGCATTGTACAGATGCTTATTTGGGCATGAAAGCTTTTTTACCGCCAAAAACCGCGCGAGGGTTAGTGCACATTGATCCTCCCTTTGAAAAAACGAACGAATTTGAAATGATCGATGCTGCGTTAAAGCTTGCTTATAAACATTGGCGTATGGGTCAATTTATGATTTGGTACCCGATCAAGGATAAGCGTGAGGTTGAACGATTTCAGCTGTCATTAAAGCAATATCAAAACGATGTGCTCTTTGTTGAGTTTTTTATGGAGGATACGAATATTAGTAGCAACTTGATGGGGTGTGGCGTTGCTTTGGTGAATCCACCGTGGAAACTGAACGATAAGCTCACCAAGATTGTATTGCCTTATCTTGCCAGTGCATTACATGCGCGCTGGACTGTGAGTGAATAATATCATTTTAAGCTTAATGGCGCGCTTCACCGACTTAACCTAAGCGTGCTACACTACATCTACGTGAGTTAGCAACTGTGCAGAGAAGATCATTATGCCTATTATTGGTAAGAAAATTGACACAACCTCGGCTAATTTTGG
>JAIXPZ010000016.1 GCA_027486005.1 Legionellales bacterium | reverse complement strand
GCAATCCCATTATCCACCTGCTTTTTTACAAAAATCAGGCGAAGTTTACGAAAAAATAATTCAAATAGCTCGTGAAACCCGCATTATATCGAGGTTTTTAATGGGGGCGGGAATCGCTGTATTATTTCAGAACATGCTAAGGGAAATATGAGTATTAGCGATAGGATTATTAACGAAAGAGAAACTTCTTTTTGGTCAACAGTGTCAAGTCATAGCATTGCCTTGCGTGTTCCTCTAATTATCCCTTCTTTTTATGGCGAATATCAACCAATCTACCAGGAAGCATTTGGAATTAACCAAGGGCAATTCAAGAATTTCAAAAACAAGCTTATTCAATCGTTCAAGCAAGGCAGTAGCAAAAATAGCCAACGAAAATTTTCAAAACAAATAAAAAATGAAATTATTGATCATGTTATTCAACATTATAACTCTGCTATCATTTTTAATGTAAAGTCAGCCCTTTCCAAAAAAGGATCTACACTGGTTTACCATGGATTAACTGGCCAACCTGTGCCTGCACTACCATCGATTGATGCTGCACGGTTACTGCATATTTATCATAAGTATCCTCAGGAAATAGATGAATTACTTGAGAATATGACTGCCTGGGTTGGAGATCATCTATCTCATCTCGATGGCGATCAAAAAGTGTCACGCTGTATACGGCTACTTGTTTCGGTCAATAGCGAGGGCGCCTCTTTTTCGGTAAGAAAAGATATTGTTGCGCAATTAAAAGAATACACAGTAGCAAGTGAACGAAGTCAACTACTTAAGTTACTGGATTTTATTGAGTGTCCAGAAAATAAAACAAAAATTATTTTGCTTTTCCGAAATGAAGAAGAATGTAAATTACATCAAGCTCGTCAATCAATAGAGGTTGAATATGAGAATATTCAACTATTAATGAAAATGCCCGTTGAGCTGGTTGAATTATTTTTAATAACCGTCAAACAAAGTAGTAGTGCAGATATTATTTTTAATCGCATTCTTTCTATAACAAAAATTCTTCAGGAAAGATTTATATTTTTTGCCGATGACTTTAAAGAACTATTAAGTAATCACTTTAAAGAAAAAGTAGATTCGGTGATAAGTACGATGTGGCTATTAAGGAGAAAAATTGAAGATTATAACTTATTTGAACCCATCAACAGAGAGAGTCAATTAACAATAGCACTGCCGATGAGCATACCCGCTTCTAGCTCACATACTGTAATTCCTAGGCAGTCTATCTCAACAGCGGGGACGGCGTTTAATATTCATGCGACTCTAGCTGAGCTAATTAATAGCACCATGAGTTCTGGAAAAAATAGGCTGGAAATGGCGGTAAAAAATTCCGACTATCGTAATGTTAAAAATTATATTATGCTCGCTGATGACGTTAAAGATGCAGATGGTAATACATTGCTACATTTAGCAGCAAGAACAGGTCATCCTGATGTTATTCAAGAAGTTCTTTCTAAGGTAACGAGTAGAATTGAAAAGAATAATGCTGGTTTAACGCCCGTACACATTGCTTGCTTTACCGGAAAACTAGCGGTTTTTGAAGTAATCTATAATAATTCAATCACGTTAAATGAATCACATTTACGTGAAACTTTAAGAAATGAAACATCGAGTGACGAGAGCAAGCGTGAAATAATTAATTTTATGTTTGCAAAAGGGATTGATGTCAGCGCAGGTGAGTTAAAACTACTTTCATCTCAAGCAACACCTGGTGTTAAAGCGCTACTAAAGCACATTTATGCGCTATTTATCGGTATAAAAGACTATATAAAAGTAGCTACGATTAGCACCAGAAATCCAATGCTACATAAAGACATTTCTGCAGTCTCGAGTGAAATACAGGTTATTATAAAAAAAATACCTTCAAAACTAATCAAGTTAATTATGAAAAGGATGGATAGCCTTCAAGGCGCGTCTCTTATTAGTTTGCTTGGGCAGTCAGATAATAATGGATTAAGCACCGCTGCTATCGCGATGATTATCACGAGAGTACACCAAGAGATCCCACACCGAGGTAGAATCAATGCAGTCATCGCTGCGGTTATTATGGGCGACTTAATTTTTATTAAAAAAATGTCACAACTTAATATCAATTTTAATTTGACGCCTAATCATAGAAATACTCTCAATAAAAAAACAGTGAAAAAGCCAATTATTTTTGCTATTCAGTTTGCTCGACATGAGATTTTTTCTTTTATAAGCCAACTAAATGTTGCAGGTGATGAGCGTGCGCATTCAGAAGAACAAATATTATCTAAATCAGTCGAACTGTGTCAAACAAGCAGCCAGAATTTATTAGTCCTTTTTGATCGTAGTGAGGCGCTACAAACCAAATACAGAGAGTTTTATCAAGAACTTACGACATACTGCCAAGAGATTACATCGATAGGTGTTCTACTATGCTCTAAAATAAATACTGAAGGTGCCAGTAACTATAGCATTACTGTTTCGAGTAATTCTTCATCGCTATTTCATCCTACCTTTTCAGATTCTAAGCACTCTGTTGCGACTGAAGGTGCAGTACTTAGTGTTTAAATCCATCAAATGTTTGCTCTCGCTGGTCGGATCGAGTAGAGGGAGCTTCGCGACTCCGTCGACGAGTAGGAGCAATACACTTACAAGCGTGTTCCCACCCTCACACTGTTAATTGGCATTTTGCCTGCTTTACGATTATTTCCAGAATTTTGCAACGGGCGGGCATGCTTCGTGCTAAATTATTATCAAAAAAATTAAAAGTACGCCTTGCAGATACTCTTATTGCACAGTATTGTATTGATCATCATCCTATAGAAGGTTTATTGAAATATAGTGGTTTAAATGCATAATATTCGTATCATATTAGTCAATACGACTCATCCAGGAAATATTGGCGCCGCTGCTCGCGCGATGAAAACAATGGGCTTGTGCCATCTTTATCTTGTCGCTCCGAAAAAATTTCCAGATCCAGAAGCAGTTGCCATGGCGGCAGGCGCTGAAGATGTTTTGTCTCAAGCCGTGGTAGTACAATCCTTAGAAGACGCGATCGCAGATTGCCAGCTTGTTTTAGCAACGAGCGCGCGTTCACGTGCGCGTCCTTGGCCTATGCTGTCACCACGCGAAATGGGCGAAAAAATAAATATAGAAAAACATCAGAATAAAATTGCCGTGGTATTTGGCCGAGAAAGCAGTGGTTTGAGCAATGAAGAATTGCAACTTGCGCATTATCATGTGCAAATTCCCTCTTCTGAAGACTATGGCTCACTTAATGTAGCACAAGCAGTGCAAGTGCTTTGTTATGAAATTCGCATAGCATATTTATCATCTATTCGCGAAGTTCAGGGCGACCAGCCGGTAGCCCCTACATCAGATTTTAATATTTATCCTGATGCAAAAAAACTGGCTGATTTTTATCAACATTTAGAAGCGTTATTAACCGAAGTCGAGTTTATCGACGCTCAAAAACCCATGCATCAGATGCAAAAGCTTAGACGCATTTTTACTAAATCACGCTTGGAAATACCTGAAGTTCAGCTGCTTCGTGGAATTTTCACAGATATTCAGCAATATGTGAAAAAACTAAGAAAATAATTGCATATTTAAAAGCAACATAAATGCACGCTTCTGAGGCGCTTGCGTCTCATACTCAGTATAGGAAGAAGCGGCAGGGGAGAAGAGCCCAAGAGCTTAAGCTTAGGGGTAATTGAATAACTCATCTTAATATTGCACACCCTGTTAAGCATGACACTGCTCTAAAATTTTGCTTCTTTGTGAGAAATAACGCACAAAAAATTCTAATCTTCATTTAATATTTCTTTAATATTAAAAAATCAGAATCCTATTTAATATTTTCAGCAAGATTCAGAAGCGGCGATTATCGGTGAACATTCTACTGTTACGTCCCAAGCTAATTGACACTCAATGTCTCAACCTATTGTAGGTGAGACACTCATCGTGCTGTGACGATGAGTGCTAAGTGCGCCAGGCATGGCGCAGTTCTAGGCGGTGCAAGTCCGCTGCACGCCGTGGAAGTCGGAAGTGCGAGTCTAGGCAAGGGTGTTCATCGTGAGGTGAAATCTGAAGGAAGCCGACGACGTATCAAGGTGGTGACGAACAGAAATTGGATATAAGGCTGCTATAACAGGGTAAACCGGCTTTAGACGGAGATGCCCAATAACTGACCGCGCGTTTATAGTAGTAGATCCAGCACCGACCTTGTGAAAGAATTGCGTCTTACCCTGGGAGATCTCATCCTTTGTTTGCAGAAGGCAAACTAGAAATGAAGTGATTCATTCTGATGAATGGTGAGAAGTCAGCAGAGGGCATAGTAGGTTGTGCAAGCAACTGAAGGCCTAAATCAGTAAAAGCAGAGAGAGTCTCGAGAGACTTTGTGGAGATGGAGTAGCAGAAACATGATAAGTAATTATCACCAACGCTCAAGTGGGAATCAGCGTATGATTACTGCGAAGAATGGTGGGCAACAAATCCCGCAAGCGTCGATTAAAGATAAATCCCTGACAAATCATTTGATGGAAAGGATTTGCGAGCCATCGAATTTAAACCGAGCTTATAAAGTAAGCCTCCAATAATCCCACACTAAGATTTTGCTATTTTTCTTGCTAACGTTATATTTTTATAAAATAGTGAGGCAGAAATGGTAAAAAATAATCGAATACGCAAGAAGACGCGGAT
>JAIXPZ010000076.1 GCA_027486005.1 Legionellales bacterium | reverse complement strand
TCGCGCAACTTAGCGAGGATTAGCGGCACGATGCCGATAATTTTTAGCGAAGTAGCGATTCACTTGTTCTGTGTATCTGATGGATATAATTTCAACACAAATTGTCAACACGCCCTAATCTTTCCTTAAGGATCAATGACTATAACTTAATTAAGATGAACTGAGGTAGGTTGAGTTTCTTCGACTACCACTAAATACTTACATCAAAAAGGAATAATAAAAATGCGCCCAGAAGAAATGATAGTTTTTATACAAAATACCTATAACACGAAAAAAGGCCCTCGCATAACGCTATTCAGACATTACTCACCCGAAATAAATAGGGCGATACAATTTTTAAACAGGGTTAACCCCAATGTCAATGTATTAACGGACTATAGTATTTTTTTGCGATTAATTGGTTTTTTTCTTACTAAGATTAATATCTACGGTCGGGAATTAGATGATGCTGTGACAAGATTAGGGCAGCGGCTCCTTTGCGCTGTGTCATTTAATAAATCTTTTTATGACCTTGATCCTATTAAGCGTATTAACCTGTTTGCAGACATATGCGGTGAGGAAACGTTAGAAATGGCACTCACTGTTAATGGTTCTGCAACATGTTATGCTTTAATAAGAGTTTTATACTTACAAGAAAGATGGTGTGAAATTTCTATTGGTGCGACATTACTTAACATGAAATACATCGATTTTCTTCGAACATTTCAGAACAAGTTTTTTTATGGATTTAGACATCCTTATTCTCACCCTGATCAAAGCTACATGACCTCAACGGATTTTCTATTCGGTAATGTTTTAAATAATGAAGAGTGGCAATGTGTGCATGAAAGTAGTTTCCCCTTGGATGTTTTTAAGTGCCTAGCAAGTCAACAGATCGATGACTTATGGAATCATCTAAACCCGGAAGGTAAGGCGTTTGTTCATTCTTTTTTTAAAGACGCTACGCCAGAGACGCTTAAACCTATCGAAAAATTAAATCAAGGATGGTTATACTTATACCGAAGCAATAATCACGAACTTCGAACATCGAGCAATATTGTAGCCTTATTTTTGGCTGAAAATAGCAATTTTCTGATGCACATCGATACATTTCATTTAGCGCAAATTCCACAACACTTACGTACTCAAGCAAGTTTTGATCAAATGTTAACACTTGCCCGTGGTGAGAATCCTACGACGGCTGTCAACACTTATATCGCTCGACTTATCGCTCCACCTATCGGTCATCGTGGGCTTGGCGACTCACAAAGTACCCATAGAGTGAGTGTTCATAGTAGTGTGGCTTTATCCTTACAACGACTGCATTGTCGTTATTCTCTATCTGAATCACAAATTCAAGAGCAAGTATCAGAATTTGAACAATTGACTACTGAAATTCAGCAAGGAAACTTTCAACATTTATGTGACGAGGGTGATGGAGAGAATCGAACTGATAAAGTCGCTATTCGTAGTATTGCACGCATCATTGGTCTATGTAGACAGTGGGGGTTGCATATCGTTAAAGAGCGACAAACGGGTTATTCTTTGCGTACAATCATTGCATTAATGTGGACAGCAGTAAAAGATACAGAACGCCATATTCCTAATAGTTTACATGCAAAAGAAAATTTAGTTCGAGGCCTTGCTCATATTCAACGCATGTATAATTATGGTAGTAAAGTGGGAAGAGATCTTCCTAGTTGTGATGGTGGAACTATTAACGATTTTGTCGGCACACTAAATAATATTCACCCTGATGTTATTATCATATTAATCAATAAAGCTAGCATTGCAGCCATGAGTATGACTTATGCTGAAACAATATTTTTAGAAAAATTTGAACAAGAAATGAAGAAAGATCCAGATTTCATGCAGCGTATTGATCAAGAACTTTTAACAGACCATTGGGTATTACCAATATTGTCACGACTTTATGAAGACTGCATTCAAGCAACTGTTGAAAAAATAAGGGCAGAAACACATGCTGAAATGATACGAGCCCGATTTGAACAACCACAAATTGGTTCCATCCTTGCCGAAGTAGAGACTTTCATTGCAGACAGCATCATAACCTTACGTGAAAACAAATGCATGTTTGAACATGCTAAAACACGCTATAACGCAATACATAACCCTCAACCTATCGTTCAGATACAAGAAGTACCTAAAGATGAGTTTGATAAATTACTAACAGCCATTGATGTTGCTAAAAATGCTTCGAGAATAACACGCGTTAGCCGTTTATTTAAATCGGTCAATATTCAAAAAATAGACCAATTGTGTGAGGCATTACGCGAAAAAAGTTATTGTGACGTTCTTGAATGGCTGAAAGAAGAAAGTAATCGTGATGAATTAAAAGTCGGCATATTTGGCCGCTCATTAAAGCAAGCTTTTTTAACTGAATCGCCTGATGACAGGCCTTTTGGCAGCCCCAGTATACAGAGCCTATCTCAATGGATTGAATACTGTGCGGTAGACAAAAATTTACATTGCTTTGCGTTTAGTGCTTAAACCTAAATTAAGTAGTTTTTAACTACTTAATTTAGGATTATGATGCAGTTTAGTCTTCTTGGCTAATTTTTTTTGAGGAGCAGCGTGTGACAAAAATCATTTCCCTGAATGTTAACGGTATTCGTGCTGCTGCTAGAAAAGGGGTGTTTGAATGGTTATTGACCCAACAGGCAGATGTCATTTGTTTCCAAGAGACCAAAGCACAGGCTCATCAACTTGAGGATAGTGCTTATCGTTTACCTGGGTATGAGCGTTATTTCCATGATGCACAAAAGCGTGGCTACAGTGGTGTGGCTATATACAGTAAACATACGCCTTGTCACGTGACGCGAGGCTTGGGCTGGCCTGAAGCGGATAACGAGGGGCGGTACATACAATTGGATTTTGAGAGTCTCAGTATTGCTTCTGTTTATTTTCCCTCGGGGACGAGTGGAGATGCGCGGCAGGCGGTCAAGTTTGATTTTTTAGAGCGCTTTATGCAGCATTTGAAGGTTATTCGAGCGGATCAGCGACGTATGATTTTTTGTGGTGATATTAATGTCGCCCACAAACAGATCGATTTAAAAAATTGGCAGGCGAATCAAAAACATTCGGGATTTTTGCCAAATGAGCGGGCCTGGATGGATGAGTTAATTGAAGTGCGGGGATTTATTGATTGCTTTAGAGAATTGAATAAAGCACCTAATGAATATTCTTGGTGGTCAAATAGAGGGCAGGCTTGGGCGAAAAATGTTGGCTGGCGAATTGACTATCAGTTAGCGACGCCGAGTTTGAGGTCCGCTGTCGAATCTGTGGATATTTATCGAGAAAAGCGTTTCTCAGACCACGCGCCTGTTATCGTAAAATATAGTTTTTATATATAACTCATTGATTTATATAAATTAAAATTTATTTTTATTTTATTCATTCTTTTAAGTCTTTCTTAATTGGGCAGCTATACAATGGTAACAAAATATATTCCCGCTATGGGGAACTTTGACAGGCGGTAATGGTGAGTAAGAGTATGAGACCCTATAATGGAATAGGAGGGCGGTTGTGATGTCTTTATTTGAAAATAATCAACAAAAGGTTGATGCAGATATTTCTGCTACTGAAGTTTTAACAGCGATAGCGCATATAGAAGATAGCGAAATGTTATTTGAACAGCTGCAGTGTGCAAAAGATATTCCTGCGCAGTTTCTGCCAGAGAGCAAAGAGTACTGCCTGGTGACAACAGATTTTACAGCCCATACTGGGGAGCTTTCTGCTGAAGTGATGGATATTATTAATTCCTTTGCTCGAGCGCATATTATTGATCCGAAGCACGCTCGCTGGTTACTTGTGCATACTTGGCCAGTGAATAGTACGAAGCCACAATCAACCCTTGTCTGTTTTATTCAACATTTTTCACCGAATGCATTAGTGGATAATACTGAAGGCGCTGGCGTTGCTAACCAAATTGTAGCAGCATTGCAAGCTTTACAAGGAGAAGGTTTAGTCACAACCAATATCAATTATGAGCTGATTCGAAAAATGAGTAGTAAATTCGGGGTGCTCTTTGGCGGTTCATTTTCTGATTTAGCGAATAGTTTGCGCGTACATTCGGTGGATCAATCTGTGAGAAAAACCGAAAAAGTAGCTCGTGAAAAAGGATTGTTTTCTCCTACGCAAGCTCCCACGCTTGGTCAAAGATTGGGAGGGGCGGGAGCTTCTGGTGCGACGAACCTTTTAGAAGATGAAAATAGCTAGCGTAATTAGCTAGCAATCGCCTTGCGTTGAATTTCAAACAATTCTTTTGTACCTAATTTTGCTAATTCAATCATTGTATTTAAATCGGTTGAACTAAAAGGAGTTTTTTCAGCGGTTCCTTGAATTTCAATAAAACGACCATCTTCTGCCATGACGATATTCATATCGGTTTCTGCGGTAGAGTCTTCTGCATAATCTAGATCTAAGACGGCTTGTCCTTGATGAATGCCGACAGAAACAGAGGCAACAAGAAAGCGCATAGGATTTTTTTTAATAATTTTTTTATCTAACATATATAATATGGCGTCGTGTGCAGCGATACAGGCGCCAGTGATTGAAGCAGTTCGCGTGCCGCCATCGGCTTGGATAACATCACAATCAATAAAAATAGTGTTTTCTTCCAGCAGGGCTAGGTCAAAGCAAGTGCGTAGAGAGCGGCCAATCAAGCGTTGAATTTCTTGCGTGCGTCCAGATTGTTTGCCTCCTGCAGCTTCGCGTTTCATTCGAGAGTGCGTTGAGCGGGGAAGCATTCCATATTCGGCAGTTACCCAGCCAGTTTTTGAGCCTTTTAAAAATGAAGGTACGCCTTCCTGAATGCTGGCAGTACAAATTACTTTAGTATCACCATACTCAACGAGTACAGCTCCCTCTGCGTGTTTAAGAAACTGGCGAGTAATATTAATTGGACGTAATTGAGAAGGTTGACGTTGACTGAATCGCATGCAAAGCTCCATAAAGTGTGTTAATTATGATGGTTGAGTGGGTGATTTAGGTATTTGGCTTATTGCCTGAGTTAAGGTTTGTGTGCCAATCAGTGCGAGTGATGCTTGCGCTGAATTGGTAATTAAAATTCTTCGTAGGTCTTCTTCGATGCGAGAGAGCATCAAAAAGCTGCCACCTAAGAGAATTGTTTGTTCTCTCATCAAGCCAGTCACTCCCATGTTTTTGAGCTGCTCATACCAATCTTCATTCTCAGCCTTTTGAGATTGAATATAATTCAGCAGTCCAGATTCACTAATTGTGCTGCCGTTATAATTTTCGAGAGTGCCGTCTATCATTTGACCGGTATTCAAGCCGTAGATATAAGAAAAATTATCGGCAATTGCCGATTCTATTGCGCTATACGTGTAATAAGCACTTACGCTATCACGAATTTTTGCTTTATCTTTGTCCGTAGTGTCACTACTCACTGTGAGCCAGTCATTGGAAGGTTTTCTCACTTTGCTCATTGCGGCGCCAGAAGCAAGAATGATATAGCGTTGTGCGGCTAATCGCTGATCTTCAGTATAGAAGCCGGCTTCGCTTGGATTGAGATAAAGCGATGCAATTGAAGCATAATTTTCGTTAAAGCTTGCTCCGTTACCTTCTGGCAGTAAATAATTATCAAAAATAGTGTTGTAATTATTGATTAGTGTGCTGCCATTCTCTTTACTTCCTTTATAAGTGGTTTCTACCGTGCGCAACAAAGATTGTTGATCTGCATAGGCATTGTTTTGCACCGCAGGAATAGCAGTAAAGGCAACCATGCTGTTGCCAATGTCATAAAAGGTACCAAAAAGCGCGAGGGTGACATTTTGTAACAGCTGCTGCAAAAGACTGCTGTTTGTTGCGGTATTAGTGCTGGTATCTTGTGCGTATGAATTTAAAGTGGTCATCTGAGCGCATGTATCACAGGTGGCTTGTGCTTGCACACTTGTGCTGAGAGGAAGATAAAGCAAGCCGGCTACTACTGCCTGAGCTAAAAGATGCCGTTTTATCATGTCATTTTCCTTGTCATAATTAATGGATTAACCAGCTGCTAGCCGCCCCAGGTGCATTTTTTGATGAGTTATTGTTTGGGCCTAGCAAGACTCCGCTGCCAGTAGCGGGCACATTGCTGGGAGATGCTGTAGAAGAAGGTGTTGTTATAGTAGAAGGGGCTACTGCTGTTGCCGGAGGCGTACTCAGAGTGCTTGAGCTGTATGGAACAGAGTTTTGCGTTGGCGCTGTATTTGTCGGTGCAATCTTGTTATTTACATCGTTACCATTTGATTGTGTTGGAACGCTTGGATTGATCGTTGAGGGTCGTTGGTTAAAATTACTTGCGCTGCGAAGCTTGATAGGTTCTTTGGCAAAAGTAAGTGGTGAAATAACGGTTATAGCAGTGAAACTAAAAACTGTAATTAAAAGTATGCGCATTATTCATTCTCCAGTGCACGGAGTATCAATGAAAAGCGAGCCGGCGAAAATACTCGAGTGAGCAGCCTTAGACGCTCAAATACGATGTTTCTTCTGAGAAACAAAGCAATCAGCGTATTGCTCGGGCTTTTTTCTTCGGCATACATTAACAGCTTCGATGCTGATCCAGGTTCAATAGTATCAACAGCTTGCAGGATACGCAGTAAGCGTGGCATTTTGAGAAATGTCATCAGCTTGATGAAGTTTTCTTCTTCGCTGACCTTGAATGAGGTGAGTGCCTCAAGGGCGTCACCAAGTTTATTAATTTCTTTTTCTAATTGAGGGTCGCTATCTTTGGTCCAATCCTCAACACTTTCCATAAATGAGACCACGCGGTAAATCATGGGATCATTAAACTGATTCCAGTACTCATGAGCGGCTTGTAAATCTAGTTTTGGCATGATGACAGCATACTCCGTGTAATATACTAATATTGTAACTATATCTTGGGCAATGTAAACTGGTTGAACAACGTCTATCAAGTATAAATTCCCACTATTGGGCTTTTATGGAGGAAACAATGGCTAAACCAAAGGCGGACCAACCTAAAAAAAGAGGTTTTTTTCGAGCTGTGATGAGTACTTTTTTTGACGTGCCTCGCTGGGTAAATGCTAGGCAGTATACTGAAATCAATAAAACACTTTACACCAAAGTTAAAGATTCGTTTCGAATTTCCCATGCTCAAAGAGAAGAAACCTTTGAGGCCGCAATGGATCGCTTACAAGTGACTGAGCAAGATTTGAGAGAGCGTGTCTCAGCTAATCAACGCGCGTTAACTATTATGCTTGTTTTTATAGCATTGCTCTGCTTATACGGTTTTTACTTAATATTTCACGGCGCTGTAGCCGGCACTTTATTGGTGTTAGCTGTGGTTGCCTTGAGCGCAGTTCGAGCGTTTCAATATAGCTTTTGGAATTTTCAGATTAGAAATAGAAAATTAGGTTGTTCATTTAGCGATTGGTGGAAAAAAATATAGTTTCAGAGCGCATAATTGATAGCGGCGTATATGAGGCCTATTTCTGATGCTTCATAAACGAAGCAATACGGTATGTCTTTCCGAAATAACTGCAGATGCCTATTGTGCCGAGGAGGGCACTTAGTAAGCAAGCGGTTGTTGTAATCGCGTATAGACTTATTGGTCCAATGATAATCGCAAGCAAGTAAAAGTTAAAAATCACCAAGCAATTTGCTGGAAAAAGTAAATAGCTATTAGTAGGAATTATTGCGCGCTGTTTTGGGAGAGGTAGCATGCCTGTCATAAAATCTGCAGTGGTTTTTCTTCTGAAAAACATTACAAGAAAAATAATCGCTATAGCCACAAATAAGGCTTTGTTGTTTAAGACATTAAAAAAATCGCCAGTATGGTTATTTGCTAGAATTAAATAAAAAATATTGGGGAAGAAAAAAGTAATCAGTAAAAGTTTTTTTCTACTCATATTGGAAGCGCGTTTTACTAGTAGACTAGAAAACAACGGAGTAACTAATACAAACATAGCAATAAAGAGGGATGGTGATGGCTCAATAGGGCTCAGAGAGTGTTTTTCTGAAACAAAATGGATATTGCTGAAAACATTGGCCAAAGAAAAAGATTGTGACAGTGTCGCGCTAATCCATATAGCAGCAGCGCAACATAGGCTGGCGATGAAAATATAAAAAACATTAGGAAGAGAGGTTCTGTTGAAGAATTGCTTAACTTTTTTTTCTTGAATGCGTAAATTAAGATAAAAAAATAACCCCCAGAATAGAATGGAAGGCGCATGAAAATTTTGTAGTGCTTCTGGTCGAAAATATTCAATGATAATAAAAAGGACGCTGATAACTAAAAGATATATGCCTACAAGATTTAGTCCAAGATTAAAAATTCCTAACGCTCGTCGCATGGCGATATCTATGTAAGTGTTTTTGAAAAGAAAAAATAAACCGCTGGCGAAACTTGCTTGACGTAATTGGTAGTGCGCGTAGTGCTGCATGGTGATTGTTGTTGAAAAATATGCCCATAGGCCTAGCCAAACAGGCCAATGTGGAAGCGCTGTTGAGTGATTATATTCTTGTTCGGAAAGATTAAAGGCAAAGATGCTGAAGTTGTTGCTGAGTAGAAAGATGAAAAATTCCGCGAATAATACCCATAAAAAAAAATTATTTGGACTGGTTGCTAGTTTACTCAGTAACGCTCGCTCTGTTCCTGGATTGCACTGGTATGACAATGACTGGTTGTCTGGAATAATAAAACTCAATAAAAAAAACACAATAAATAAACTAAATAGCGATGTACAAGTTGACATGTAGTTTGGATAACGCATGAACAATAGCACGGGAACTACGCCAAACAGTGTTAGAGGTAAAATAAAGCTGAGCACTTTCCAAAGTGGGGGAGGGGCTGGTGTTGTCATGATTTTTCATAGAAATTTTTACGCGCCATTATCTTGATCCATGCTTTTATCAATAGTTACCATCAATTGATAAGTGCGATCTGAAATCATGCCTTGGTCATAATAACGTTGTGCGTCGGTTAATATTGTTTGCCCATGTTTTTTAACCAGCGAACGAGTAACCGCGGTTACTTGTTCGATAGGTGTTTCAAGTAGTTGATCGCGAATGTTTTCGCTAAAAACAAGAAACTCACGTAATGCAACTTGTTTGCCATCAACAGTCGGAACTAGTTTTTGCCAGATCAGTAATCGGATGGTCTCAAACAAGTCAATCGTTCTTCCGTATCGTTCGGCAACAGGAAAGGTATTGACTAAGCGTCGTACTGTTTCAGAAACTCCATTGCTATGAAGTGTCGTATAAACAGGGTGGCCAGTCATGGCTGCCTCCATCACAGCACTAATGGTTTCAGGGTCGCGTGATTCGCCGACAAGAATTAAATGCGGTTTGCGTCGAAGTGCGTTTCTTACGCCAGCAGCAAAGCTAGGCAAGTGTCGCGGGATTTCCGACTGAGAGATAATAGCGCTGGTAGTGTTGATGTGATCATACACAAATTCAATTGGGGCTTCGTAGGTTAGGATTTTTCGATTGCAGTCTGGTTTTTCAGCGATATGACGAATAATTGATGCTAGCAGTGTGCTTTTTCCCGAGCCAGTGGCGCCAGTGACATACACTACGCCTTGCTCAGGAGCAATAGCATCAATGATTTCTTGTGGCAAACTCATGGTTTCTAAAAGCGGTGGATCAGTGGGAATAGTTCTTGCGGTGAGTTGAATACCGCTATGTCCTTCCACTAAACAGGCGGTCGCATTGATACGAAATCGAAATCGTTCAGAACGGTTTGGGCGAACTTCATAATGTGTATCGACATCAGTTCCTGAGCTTAGTTGAGCGGTCCCATTGGGGCCATACATTGTATTTAACATTTCGCCAACTTCATTATTGGCCAGTGGGCGACGGGTGATTTTTACAATTTGGCCATAAATTTCAGCGCAAATAGGTTGATTGGTTTGCAGAGTGATATCGGAGGCTTTTAGCTTGCTACAATGGATCAGTATTTGTTCAAAAATACTGTCGGTTAAACGCAGCGGCTCATTGGGAAAAAGATATTCTATTGGATTTGTCATTTATTTCACCCCAGCTTATTTTACTAGTACAGGTTGCCATTCTTTACTATTCGTTTGGAGTTGCGGAGTTGCTGTAATGCGTAGCACTTGATCATTAATATTAATGCTATTGCCATCTCCTGTGACGCCTAAATCTGTTTTCGCGACAAAAGGCTCGCTAATCATATGTTTAGCTAGTAGGTCTCTATATAGTAACATCCCTTGATAATCACGTTTTAGTTGAGCAAGGTTCACCTTAAAAATACGATCAGCCTGTTTTTCACCTGTGCCCCAGCCAATGGCAATATATTTTTTCCATACTTGCTCTTCTTGAGGGTTGCGTGGCAGTAATGTTTTATTCGGTAATTCAGGTGTTTTAAATTTCATCCACAAGTAAGTTCGCCAAGTGGGAGGGGTGGTGACAAATTCGGCTTGTTTAGCAATCCGGTAAGTTTTGTCAGAGATGCGTAATGAGTCTGGTCCAGAAATGCTGAGCGTGTTATTGGCTTGAATGAGCACGGGCGGAACAACACTATGCTCAAGCATGATGGGGTTGAAGTTGAATACATTGTTTAGGTAAGTGGATTTTTTTTCCAAAGATTGATTAATTTGTTTAGATCGATATGCAAGACCTGATTGTGCGCCTAATGTTAGAGCGGTTTCTTTCAAGCCCTCTTCTCTGATGTTGCTGATTGCTTTTTCTGAGTCTCCATAGGAAGCGCTAGTGAGATTTTCTATGTCTGATAGATTATCGGTATTAATGGGTTTTGGGGTGCTGGTTGTGCAGCCTGCAATGAGCAGTGTAGCAAGCAAGGGAAGCGTATGCTTAAGTAATTGCTTAATTCTCAGCATATCGCAGCTCTATCACCTGATTCTCGGGGTAGAGAATCACATCGGCTCTTTTGCCACATTGGAATGCCACATTGGACAGGATATCTCCGAGCATTTCGTTTTTAGCATTGATAGTGACCAATATAGGCACAGCTGGTTCGCGGCCAATAATTTTTACTCGATAATATGCTGTTTGGGCAATTTGCTGTATTAAGGGTTCAATGGGACCAGACCAATCAATCGAAGCGCGCCCCCCCATGCCGTAGGTGGAAGGATCTGGCATTGATTGCGTTCCTATTGGGTGAAACGCTGCTTGTTCTGTGACCGCGAGGTTTTCTAATGAATTACTTACCGAAGTTGCAGCCTCTGCTAATGTTGTATTGGATGGGTCAGAAGCTTGACGAGCGCTGGAAGTGCCGCGATTACTCGAGCAACTGGTCAAAAAAACACAGCACACTAAAGAAATGTGCATAATAATGGCTTTTGTACTCACTGCGGTTACTTATCCTAAATATACCTACTGGCTTTTATAAGAGGCCTCTACTGATTCTATGTAAAATGTACGCGAACAACAAGAGCAGTCGCAAGAAGTCTTAACATTTCCTTATGTTTATGAGGTATCATTGCTTATGATTGAGAGCTAATTACGGAATTTAGGTGGATTATGGCGGCATGGAGAGACACGGCGCGACCCGCAAGGTTCTTTTTTGTTGACTATAGAGCAGCTTTTCCTTTGCTGTTATTTCTATTGCATATTCGAGTCTGGACATTTTTGCTCGCTCTTATGGTTGTTTTTTGTTTGTATGGTTTGGAACGTTATGGCTATACAGTACCTGTTTTTTTAAGGATACTACGCTCTTGGCTGGCGGGCCCTCGAAAATGTTCCCGCCCTTGGTGGAGAAAATAGCGTGGCAGATATTGTCAAAGAGCTTGCAATTATTGTTAAGGCTTTAGGGGTGCGATTTACGCTTAATGGCACTGCAATGACAGTAGAGGATGTATTGGCAGAGACGTCTATGTTGCCTGCCATTGCTAAGCGCGCGGATCAGTTGGCATCTCTTTGTCTTGGGTATGGCATCGGGGTGACTTTCGAAGAGATGAAAGAGGCAAAGCTGGGTTCTCGAGCCAAATTTGATGATATTACGCCCAATATTTTACGTTATTTGTGTATTTTAGATGTCATTAGTGAGCTGATGCGTAACAAAGATATGAGTGGTAATACCCCGCTTGATGAGCTTATGTACGATTAAATTTTTTCTCATAAGATTCATGCAGATACGATGATCATGATATATACTTAGCTTGGTGTTCTAGAGAATAAAACAAAGTACCGGGATGGGACTGAAAATAATTAAGAAAGGAAGTCTCGTTTTAATGGGAGAGGGTTAATGACGGATGTTGTTTCTGCGTCCTTAGAGGCCAAAAAAGTTGAATCTGATGCGCTTGCACGCTTTAGTGGATTTCTTGGAAAACGATCTATCGTTAATTCGGAAGATTTAATAGACTCAGTAATTCGCCAACTTAAAGACGTAAGTAGAATTGCAGAGGCATTTGGAAATAATTCTCCAGATGAGTTTAGTAAACACTATACTGATAGTGTGAAAATTGCCGCACAAAAATGCGAAAATGCTCTTCTTCCCTCTCATGTAAAAGGTTTGAAGCTTTGATAATGAGAGTTCGGCATGGATGATAAAGAAAGGACACGAGAGATTTATCGCGAAGTTGAAGCGCTTGTTAATGAAGAAAAGGCCTTGCGTAAAAAACTGGGGATTGGAGATCGCTACAAGGCGATTTCTTCCCGATTAGAGGCATTGCAACAATATGTCCATAATGCAGTGAGCCTACCTCAACAAGAAGCAGTGCCTGAACGAGCATCTCCTGCGTTGTCTGAAGCTCAGCAATACGTTTTTATCCATTTATTTAATGCAAAAGGCAAGATGCTTTCTCGTTGGGAAGCCATGCTTTCTCCGAGACAGCTTGCGGAATATAGTGTCAATCGGCCAGTTTATGCGGAACAAGCTCAAGTTGAGGCTTACATCCGCAGCCGTCCCAACGATGATGAACATGCTTTTTTAATGATGAAAATAGAGCAATCGGATGTTTTGCGCGGCATTGAATCAACAGACAATTATGACCCACAGGGCTGTCCTTTGCTAAAGCTCAAGGAAGGGGCGTTGAAAGAGCAGGGGTTAGTCTATTTTTTTCATAAAGGAAGTTGCTACATTTTATCGCGTGGGCATTTGTTATTGCATGATCAATAAATCATCCCTTAAAAATCTTTTGACCTTTTTTTATTGCATTAGCTAAGAGTTCTCCTTCGTGCGCGACAGGTTCTTTGGCAAGATGATGTTGAGAAAACAAGGCGGAGGATTCTGTTGAAAGCGCTTTCTTTATATTTGTGTGATCAAGTTGCTCGACTTTATGTGCGCTTAATTGTTGTTTAGTATGAGAAAAAATCCCAAAATTTCTCTGAGCCGTCGCTTTAGCGTTATTAGATGCTAAATAATTGCGAGCTAGTGATCTAGTAACAGAAAAGAGCCGGGTGATTTTTTCTCGCCTTAGTTCTGTGTCTTTGGCAAGTTCTGGATTAGGTTCATCTTCGGTTATCAGTCTATTTTTATCATTTTCCTCTTTTACATCTAGGAGTTCTCTCTGGGCGGCTTGTTTTTTTTTCTCGTCAGTAAGTGCTACAGACGCCCCAAAAATATCTTTTTTTTGTGCATCCTGGTTAAGGCTTTCGAGTTCTTTTTGTAGGGCAGCCTCTAATTCCATCTCATAGAGTAGATTTTCGGTATTTCTACCGTGTTGCAGTTGCTTTCCCCCGCCGCCGCCCTCATCATTTTCTTCGGTATTACGGCTCGAAGCAGCGCGACACATTAAGCAAATGTTGGCTCGTGATAACAGGCGCCCAGCCCTGGTCATCTTTGGGAAATGTTGAGCGGGCCTGGTTTGGCGACAAACTGAACATATTCTGCTTTTTTGGCTTTCCATAGGCGCATACCTTGACAATCCGCATTCAACGAAGGAGACTTCAAATACAAAGCCAACAAATAATTCTACAATAAATTTTAAATGGCAGCAATTTCTGCTATCTTATTCTCCTCTGACCATTTTGATCAGAAAGAATTCGGTAAAGGCTTCCTAATCTACGGTCGTTTCACCGAACGTATTGTACTGAAAAATAACTGTTTTAATAAGGGAGTAGATTTATGGCGAAAGGCTTATCTTTACAAGAGCCTTTTCTTAATATGTTAAGAAAAGAGGCGATACAGGTGGCAATTTATTTGGTGAATGGGATCAAGCTGCAAGGCGAAATTGAATCCTTCGACCAATATGTGATCATTTTAAAGAGTAATATTAGTCAAATGGTGTATAAGCATGCCATCTCGACGATTGTCCCTTCTAGGCCAATGGCGCCAATGCCGCCAATGCCATTTGATTTAGATGGGTCAGATGCTTAAACTTTTGTTGCACCTTAGGTCACTGCTCATTAGAATCAACACCCCTTGGGTTTTATTGAAAGCAGTGAGTGTGGTGTTATGAGTCAACCTTATCGAGCAATCTGGCATCGAGATTTTTGGCGTCGCAGTATTTTGCGTCGAGATCCTTGGCCAGGTAGTGAAAAAAAACCTCCTGAGCTTGATAAAGTTATAGCAGATCTACTGCGTAAACTAAAAAAGCTATTAAATGGCGATGGAGATAAGCGTCCGTATACTTCACAGCAATCACCTGTCGCTTCAAATTTTTCATTTCTGGCATTAGTTTTTTGTGCTGTGATTATTGTTATTTGGGCAGCTTTAGGTTTCTTTATTGTAAAGCCTGCAGAAGAAGCAGTGATTTTGCGATTTGGCCAGTATGTAGGTACGGTAGCCCCCGGGCCGCATTGGGTGCCTCGTGGCATTGAAAGTTATACGAAAGTCAATATTCAGCAAGTTAGCTCATTTAGTTTTGGAGCAGATTATTTAACTCAGTCTTCCGATGATGAAAATCAACAGCAATCAATTCCAGTTGAAAATGCATATAGTGCGCCCGTATCTGATGTAGACGACGATACTGATAAAAATGTAGTGAACGCAGAATTGAGTGTACAATATCGCATAATAGACCCAAAACAGTATTTATTTAACATCGTGGGTGGGGCCACGACTTTAGAGCAAGCGGCATCGGCTGCCCTTTCTGAGGTTATTGGTGCAATGCGATTAAACTCTGTATTAACAGTAGGGCGAGATCGCTTAACTTTAGATGTAAAAACGCATCTACAAGCCATGATGAATAGTTATCAAGCGGGAATTGAGGTTGTTGCTGTTAACGTGCGTAAAGTACAGGCGCCTGAAGAAGTCGCAGATGCTTTCTTAGATGTTGTGCAAGCGGGTCAAGATGAGCAGCGTTATATTCAACAAGCGCAAGCTTATGCGCGCAAAGTGATTCCGATTGCAGAAGGTGGAAGAAACCGTATTCTTGCTCAAGCACAAGCTTATCAGCAAGAAGTTATCTTGAATTCACAAGCGGATGTTGCAAGTTATCTCGCGCTGTTAAGTGTATATCAACAAGCACCTGTGATTACTAAAGATAGAATGTATCTTGAAATGATGCAGGAGGTGTTATCAAATACCAGTAAGATTTTGCTTGATACCAAACAATCCAACAGTTTAATTAATCTGCCATTAGATCAATTCTTTTCTTTATCTAAGAATCGAGCGGCAATAAATTTAGAAAAAGCACCTATTGTTGACAGTGATAAATCTGCTCTTGAACAAAGTGCATCGTAACGAAAAGAGGTTAATTAAAATGAAACATTGGAAAAGAGCGATTACGACTATCGCAGTTTTATTATTTTTATTGTTGATGGGAAGCTTGTTTGTCATTGAAGAAGGACAAAAAGGCTTGGTGTTGGTTATGGGTAAATTGAAAACTGATACGCAAGGGCTTGCGAAAACTTATGGCCCAGGCTTGCATGTTAAATTACCGTTTATTAGTTCAGTGAAGAAATTTGACACTAGACTGCATGGCTTCACTTCGGGAGAGTTTTCAACACTAACCTCTAAGCAAACTTCAGTTGTAGTGGAGTACTATGTGAAATGGAGGATCTCTAATTTACCGCTGTACTATCAACGTACGAGCGGCATAGAAGAGAGAGCTGAGAGTTTAATGGAGCAGAAAATCAATGATGAATTGCGCGCCCAATTAGGAAAACATACCAGTGGCGATTTTATTTCTACTGCGCGGCCACAAATTTTAGATGCAGTATTAAAAAATACACAGCGCGCTTTATCGGATGACTATGGCGTTGAAATTTTGGATGTGCAAATTCAGTCTGTAAAATTACCTGCCCGAGTTTTGGCGTCAGTGTTTAGTCGCATGGCAGCAGAAAGAAAGCAGTTTGCCAATAACAAACGCGCTGAAGGATTAAAAGTGTCCGAAAGTATTCGCGCTGCAGCCGATCAGCAGGTTGTCATCATTAAAGCGCAGGCTCTGCAAGAAGCGGCGACATTAAAAGCTCAGGGCGAGCAAAAGGCAGCGAAATTGTATGCAGATACTTATGGAAAAGATGCGAAGTTTTATAATTTCTATCGCAGTTTATTAGCGTACCGTGCGTCTTTTAAAGATAAAGAAGATGTCTTGGTGATATCGCCGCAGGGTCAGTTTTTTGATTATTTTCACAGTGCAGATGATAAGGCGTAACGATTTTTAACTCACCCCTCATCCGCCTGTCGGCACCTTCTCCCCTCTAGGGGAGAAGGATTCAGTTGTCATTGTTTTTGTATTTTTTTGAAACTAATGCGTATTAGTTTGGGTGGTGAATTGAAGCAAGCTATTGAATTCCCTCTCCCCTCTAGGGGAGAAGGATTCAGTCGTCATTGTTTTTGTATTCTTTTGAAACTAATGTGTATTAGTTTGGGTGGTGAATTGAAGCAAGCTATTGAATTCCCTCTCCCCTAGAGGGGAGAGGGTGCCGATAGGCGGGTGAGGGGTGATAATAATGCATAGGATTTTTTAATATGGCAAAAAACGTCATTATTCTTGGCGCTCAATGGGGCGACGAAGGCAAGGGCAAATTAATCGATTGGTTAACAGAGGATGTTGCCGCGGTAGTTCGCTTTCAAGGCGGCCATAACGCTGGACATACTTTAGTGGTTAATGGTGTAAAAACTGTTTTGCGCTTAATTCCTTCAGGCATTCTGCGCCCCCATGTAAAGTGTTTTTTAGGTAATGGCGTGGTGATTTCTCCTCGTGCCTTACAACAAGAAGTCGGTGAATTAATTTCAAGAGGCGTCGAAGTCAAGGCGCGTTTAGGCATTAGTCCGGCTTGCCCGTTAATTCTTCCCTCACATATTGCCCTGGATCAAGCGCGCGAAAAGAAACGTGGCGCCATGGCGATAGGAACAACAGGGCGAGGTATTGGTCCTGCCTATGAAGATAAAGTTGCGCGACGTGCAATTCGTGTTGTCGATTTATTGCAAACGGAAAATGCATTGACTGCGCAAGTCACCGAACTACTTGGATATCACAATTTTCTTTTGAAACACTATTATCTTGTCGAGGAAATTTCAGTTGAACAAACATTAGAAGAAATTTTTGAGTTTGCTGATTTTGCAAAAGATATGATTATTGATGTTGCTGGTGCATTAGCTCATCTCTCTAAAGCGGGCAAAAATATTTTATTTGAAGGTGCGCAAGGCGCCTTGCTAGATGTGGATCATGGAACATATCCTTTTGTAACCTCATCCAATACTACTGCAGGCGCAGCATCGACAGGGACAGGCGTTGGTGTGCGGAATTTTGATGCGGTGTTGGGGGTGGCGAAAGCTTATGTCACGCGCGTAGGCGCTGGCCCGTTTGTCACTGAATTATTCGATGATGTCGGTGCAAAACTTGCCGAAATCGGACATGAATTTGGCTCTGTCACTGGCCGCCCAAGACGTTGTGGTTGGTTTGATGCAGTCGCATTACAACGTTCTGCGATGTTGAGCAGTTTGAGCAGCTTGTGTATTACCAAATTAGATGTGCTAGATACTTTTGCTGAAGTAAAAATATGTACGGCTTATCGACATGGTAATGCAGTGTTAACCGCGGCGAATTTTCCGATGGATTCTGTAACCCTAGCGCAATGTGAGCCAATTTATGAAACTTGGCCAGGCTGGCAAACCAGCACTGCAGATGTGAGGTCTCTTGCTGAGTTACCTAAAGAAGCCAGAAACTATTTGGCGCGTATAGAAGCTTTAATCGGTTTACCCATGAGTGTACTTTCTGTAGGGCCTGGAAGAGAAAGCACGATATTAGTTTCTGGACAGAAAATATTTTAAGAAAGGGCGTGCCACCGCTTTCTCCATGCTTGATAGTATGAAAATCATGCCTTTACTTATTAAGAAAACCTTAAGTATAATGCCAGAAGTGCCTGAAAAATTGTCGGGGTTAGGCGAAATTTTGTTTACTTATTAACCAAAAGTGAGGGTTGCTGTGAGAATAAGCAAAAAATTAAGAAGCTACTGCTTTCGTTTGAGCGCACTTCTTCTTGCAGCAGGTTTGCAATGTTATGCCTACGCGGGGTTTGCGGTTAATGAAGGAAACACAGAGCCTGCGGCGATTTATGAAAGTGCCACTACTTTAGTGCCAAAGTCGGTTTCTAAAGCACAGGCATTGGAGTTTTACGCACAAAACAAAGAAAAATACGCAGTTGTTTTTTCTTATGATCTAACCTTAGCTAATGTGCAGTTCTTGGAAGATGCTCCGGAAGATGCTGCATTTGCGATTAATCCGTACACCTTAAAAATAGGGGTGGCATCGAAAGTAAAAGATGCACTAGCCTTAACACAAACTCGACCACTTGTGTTTTATGCAGTGGCAGGTGAATCCTTAAGTCAAACAGTCACTCGTTGGGCAAAAGATCAAGGATATACAGCGAAATGGTCATCACCTAATGACTTTAAAATCGAGTTTTCTCACGCTTTTTATGGTTCTTTCCAGGACTCACTGAATGAATTATTGACTAGTATTGTTGCATCGAGCGATGGTTTTGCGGTAAAAGCAGTTATTATGACGAATGGTGTGGTTGTGTTTAAGCCTAACGATTATCAAGCACGGCCCGTAACTGGTTTTTAAGGAACGAATAATGAAACAAATGCATTTATGGTTACGTAACAGCCTTATTATTCTCAGTGTTTCTGGGTTAGTGGCGTGTTCTACGCCAAAAGACACTGATAAATATGAAGACAAAACGATAAAGAAAGCGACATCTATTTACGATAAAAATCGTATTAAGAAACCCACTTCGTTAGTGACCAAAAGTGATAAAATGTTTCTTTCGGATGAGCACTTTGTGATAACCTCTAAGCAAAAACTACCAGTTATTTTTAATCAGCGTTTAGTTTATTCAACCGGCGTAAACGAGACTTTGGCCCAAACGTTTGCCAATATTTCTAAATTATCACATATGCCTATTGTTTTTGCTGAAGATAAAAATACCGTGGCGGCGAGTAAGGAAATTAGTACTACGGGCGTCACTGTGTTTCAAGGGACTCTGCAACAAGTCATTGGCCAATTAGCGAATCGCTATGGTTTATTTTGGAATTACAAAAAAGGCAAGGTTAATATTTTCTTATTAGAGACAAAAATTTACGCATTAGATGCGCCTATTGGTTCGTTTAGCACGGATAATACAATTAGTTCTACCAGTGCAACCACAAGTGGAAGTGGTGGTGGCGGAACCACGCAATCCTCTACGGTGAGCGGAAGTTCTGATATGAGCATGAAATATTCCGTCAAGGCAGATAGTCCTTGGACAGCGGCAATAACCACGTTGAAGGATATGTTATCTCCCGCGGGTAAAATACAAGGTAACCCCGTCGAAGGTTATGTCGCAGTGACGGATAATCCAGATGTTCAAGAAAAAGTGGCAGATTATATAGAGAAGATTAATAAGAAAACTAATCAAAAAATTGCAGTTCGTGTCGATGTTTATGATGTTCAAACCAGCTCAACTTCTGACATGGGCTTAGATATTAATGCAGTTGCCAGTGTACTCTCGTCAGATGAGGCGACTTTTGTGACGAATTCGAGCTCTCTATTAAATCAGGAGCTAACCGATAGCATGTCTTCTTTGACTGTTTCTTCTTCTGATGCGCATGGTGCAATATTAAAAGCACTTAGTACACAAGGTAAAACGACGGTAGTAACTGGAGCTACGGTGTACACGGTGAGTGGGCAACCAGCACCTATACAGAGTGTGCATGAAACTACTTATCTTGCATCAAGCTCCACCACCGTTACTCAGGATTCTTCTCAGACCAGTTTGGAGCCAGGCACAGTGGTAACGGGTTATAGTATGATGGTGACGCCTAAGTTAGAAGCGAATAATCAAGTTATGTTGACATTAAACTTACAACTTTCATCATTGATAGATATGCAAACCATAACGTCAAGCTCGGCGGATGGCGCGGAAAGTATTCAGGGGCCGGTAATTGATAGCAAAAACTTCTTGGAAAATATGGTGTTACATAGCGGACAAAGTTTATTGATCGCAGGCTTCCAAGATGATGCGGGTAGTTCAAAAATAAATTCGCCCGGATCAACTGACTATTGGCTGCTTGGCGGCGCAAAATCAACGGCAAAGGTCAAAACAACCACGGTCATTGTAGTTACTCCGTATATTATTGGTGAATAAATAATGTTACTCAAATTCGCTGGGGTAAAAAAACAATACGCGGTTGGAATGCGTTGGGCTGTTGATGACCGCAGCGGAATTGAGGCTATACAGTTTAACACGAATTTGCACTATGGCGTGATGTTGAACATCAACGAAAAAATTAGTGGAAAACTTAGATTAGTCGCATTAGCCGATGCGTCGCATAATAAGGCCATTTGTTTAGCAGGATTATTAGCAAGTCGATATCAAAATTTAATTCTTGTACATCGTATGAGCGACACAGTGTATTGGGCATGCATTATTAAAAATAATTCAGTCTGGTCCGGTGTTGGTGTGCCTAAAGCAACTGCCGGAGATTTTGTTGGTAGCTATACTTCTGTGAGTGAAGTAATAGAGGTTGCAAAAGAAGAATTTTCATCCGAAGGCATTGATGTTCAGGCAAGCTTATTGAGCACCGATACCGCGAGTGAAGATTTTCCTGATTTTAAGGCAATAGATTTTTTTTCATTCGTGACTAAATTAAAAAAAGAGAGAACCTATGTTGTTCGATATTTACAGCCTTCTAAAATTTTATTGCAAAAGCTGTTAGCCTTAGTTGCATTAGTCATTGCGTTAGGCGTCGGCATATACTATGTGCATCAACAAAGATTAGTGTCTCGGCTATTACACCAACAGCAAATTGAGGCAGAGAGACAGCGACAGTTACAAATACAAGCAAAAATAGATTATTTTGCGAAAATTCAAAAAACCATTGAGCTTAAAGTGGGTTACGCGGTTGTAAAGAATGTGCTAAACGTACTTAACTTTATTCCATTACAATCACAAGGGTGGGATTTGACCTCTGCTAATTACGATGCACAAAATGCAAAAATCTTGTCATTAACGTTGACTCGTTCTGATTATGGCACATTAGATTCTTTTCTATATGCATACTCTAAAACGCCCATTAATGGATCTATTGGAAAAGACAATAATACTGGCGTAAAAACATTGACGTTTAATGATGTTACGCTTGAAAAAGGGCCGGGAAAAATAGCAGAAAGTGGTTTGACGCAAAATATTCCCCGAGAATCGTATCGACTGATCTCTTATATGCAGTTGAATAATGAAATGTTTAAATTTGCATTGAAAGGCAAAAGTAAAAGTCAGTATGGCGTCAATACGGCAGCGTTTCAGGTCAGTGGCGAAAAGCTTTGGCAACTGATACAGTTTGAGAAAGCGTTATTGTCTTTTCCAACATTAACCATTAACAGTATAAACTTTGTGGTGAATGATTATGATATGTCTTGGAAAGTGGAAGGTGAAATTTATGCGTAAATATTCTTGGACTTTTATTTTTTTGTGCTCGACTTTGTTATGGGGAGTTAGTGGCGAGGGAATGGCGCAAACTCAAGCCATGCCCGAAGCGGCGAATACTAGAACAAGCGGAGAAGAGAAGGGTCCGGTTTCTGCCGAAAGTGGTCACACGGATAGTTTTGCGGATATTGCTGTGCTTGGTGAACAAATAGCTATTGCGCAACGTAAGATTCAAGCGATGACACTTAAAAACAGTTTGGAGGCTTTGCAAGCGCAACAGTCTATGGGGACTTTTCCATTTAAAGTGTTGAGGGTCGAGGGTTTTGGTAACACCTTATATGCCGTTTTAACGGATGATGCAGGAATTGTATACCAAGTAGGGCCGGGGGACCTTGTCGGCAAACAGTACCGTGTTTCATTGATTCGACCTTATTCTGTCGGGGTTGTTGATATTAATACACAAAAAGCTTATGCCGTTCCATTTGTCATTGGAGGCGCTGGAGAGCTTGTGAACGATTTCTCCAGTGCAGCATCTGCGGCAATGAGTGCTGAGAATAAGCCAGTAACTTCTTCACAAACAACGTGAGCAGACTATGGACTATAAATTAATAACAACGGCGGATGAATTACCTAAAACAGAGCGACTGATTCTTGACGATCAGTTAACTGAGCTGGAAAGGCAGAGTTTTTGTTTTGCTGAAGCAAAAGATGGCCGTGTTTATTGCATAATTAATCAAGGTTCTAGCAGCATTATCAAACAGCGCGCGCAAACCATTAAAGACTTTGGATTAGAAACTCGCGAAATTTCAACTATTTATGTTTCTAGTGAATTATTGTTTATTTTTCGAGATAGAATGAGCCACGATGTCTCGATGGTGATGGAAAGTGAATCTGATCTTGATCGTCGATTTAACGACATACTTCTGCAAGCCATTCGAGCGCATGCGTCTGATATTCACTTAGAAATTTATGCAGATCATGCCGAAGTTAAGTTTCGAATTCATGGCTTAATTTATAAAATAGGTGAATTAGATAGCCATACAGTTAATCGATTAGTGAACTATGTGTATAACGTTGCCGCGGCCGAAGGTTCGAAGGATACGCAATATAATCCTGAAGAAATGCAAGATGCTCTTTTGGATACCTACGTTGATATTGATGGTATTAAGCGCCACTATAAGCTTCGTTTACAAACAGCGCCGTGTTATCCAAGTGCAGTGACGATTGTGATGCGGTTGTTACCAGTTGATGCTCAGCTTAAAATTACTTTGCACGAGTTAGGGTATAGTAATAGGCAGATTGCGCTTCTTGAGCGTGCGCAAGCGCGGCCGGTCGGTGTTACTATCATTGCTGGAACAACTGGGTCAGGAAAATCAACCACGCTGGCTACTTTGCTCACAGAAATTTTTCGACGTTCTAAAGGCACGAAAAAAATATTAACGACAGAAGATCCACCTGAGTATGCTATTCCCGGCGCCAATCAAATTAACTTAAGTATTAAACGTACCGAGAATGTAGAAGAAGAGAATATTTTCGTCAAAGCGATTAAAGTCGCGATGCGTTGTGACCCAGACATTATCATGGTGGGTGAGGTTCGAGATCAACGTTCAACACAACTTTTATCTTCGGCTGTACTTTCAGGACATCAAGTATTTACCACGGTGCATGCTGCATCAGCGATCTCTATTTATAACCGTTTGCTGAATCTTGGCTTTGAAAATCACGTACTTGCATCACCTAATTTCCTTGCGCTTTTGGTTTATCAAGCATTGGTTCCGACTTCTTGTACGAAGTGTGCTCTTCCCTATGACGTGTTTGCTAAAAAAATGTCACATGATGAAGATGCGAAAGCAGTCATCTATAGACTAGAGTCCTTAATAAAGATGGATGCGCATAAAGATAAAAAACTAGATGTCGTTCGCTTTGTGAATGATGAGGGTTGTGCAGAATGCCGTAAAGGCATTGCAGGCCGAACAGTAGTGGCAGAAATGTTAGAACCAACACCAGAGCTTCTTGCGGCACTTCGCTCATTAGAATTTGAGAGCGCATTTCGTATTTGGCACGAACAAGGCGGAAGAACTGCTTTGGAGCATGGTATTGAGAAAGTATTCCAAGGCATGGTCGACCCTAGGTTTGTAGAAGATCGTTGTGGCTTATTATTTGATACAGTAGAAGGGGTGTAGTCGTGCAAAGAAATGGCGCCGCACCAAAAACGAAAACCGAGTTTAAAACCAAACAAAGCTATGGGATAACAGAACGAGGTTTTTGGTTTTTTATTAAATATTATTTAACAAAAAACTTTTATTTTGATTTGAAAAAGCGCCTGGAATTTTATCGGATTATTCGAACGTTTACACAAAATGGCATTTCCATTCAAACCTCATTACGTCTCTATGGCGATATGATTAAAAAATATAATAATGATGTTTCAATGAAGTTTTTAGTAGACGACATCTTAAGAATGATGGCCAATGGAACGCGTTTTGAGCGTGCAATTGCTTATTGGGTTCCTTCGCAAGAAAGTGCCATTATTGAAGCTTCTTCCAATGACTTAGCGATTGCCTGTCAGGTAGTGACTAATTTTGCAGAAAACATGACATCGATTAAATCAGCACTTGTTGGTGCATTAACCTATCCTGCTGTTATGGTGTTAGTATTAATTGGCTCTTTATTGTCGTTCTCAGAATTTGTACTACCACTAATGGTAAAGCTAAGCCCACCACAAAATTGGCCACCTATGGCCCAGAATTTGTATGCATTGACGACTTTTATTCATGACCATCTTATTTCTATCACTGTCACGTTAGTCTCGGTAACTGTGTTATCTATTTCTTCTTTAGCTCGTTTTACTTTTATGCCGGTACGTAATATTTTGGATAAGTTACCGCCGTGGAATATTTATAAACCATATACGGCAACGACTTTTTTGATTGCGTTAGCCTCTATGTTAAAAACAGGTTCGAGCTTTAACAATGCTGTTCATAAAATGGGTATAACTGCGACACCATATTTAATGCATTTTTTAAGAAGAATTATGATTCGTTTGGGTGCTGGTAGTGGTTTTGGTGAATCTTTGGTCATTGGTTTGTTTGAGGGTAATTTGTTAATTAGTTTAACCGTGTTTGCGACTACGAATAATTTGGAAAAAGGGATTAAATTTTTAGCGGATGAAAATTTAGAAGAGCAGCGCTTGGTATTTATCAAAAAAGGGCGTATTTTAGGCTATACTCTTATGATAATGGTGACAGGTGTTATTGGTTGGGTGATGTTGTCATTGTATGGCATTCAGTCCTCTGTTCAAACGGGTTCGATATCAGGCTAAAAAAGGAGAATCGATTATGTTGTTGTCAATGAAAGGTAGATATACAAAGCAAAAAGGGTTTTCATTACTTGAAGCGTTGCTTGCAATTGTGATTATTGTGGCGGCAGGTCTTGGGGTGGTGGAGTTATTTATTTCAGCGGATAAGAAAAACAAAGCCAACACAACACAGACAATCGTACAGCAGGCAGCCAGTGCGATGAGCCAACTGCTTAGCACATCTTATAATGAAACTGATCTTGATACAGAGGATGTTGTTAAAAGCGGTTTGATGGCGAATACGTATATTACAACTGCAGGGGCGATACAGGGACCTTATGGAGCGTTTCAGGTAATGCAAGGAGATACGCCGTCTGAGTATTTTGTTACAGCATCTGATGTACCTGGAGATCAGGCGGTAAATATATGTCAAAATATGTTTACGAGTGCGGCGGTTGCTTCAACTAACTCTGCAACCACGGCGGGAACAAACGATTATTCAACGACAGTAGCAAAGTGTCAATCTACATTCTCAGGTGGTTCTAGTAAGAAATATATTATGTCTTTTAGTTTTCCACGCGAAGATTATATTGATAATACTACTCCTTCTGCTTAATACTTGAATAGACGATGGGGTTTGTTGCTATGAATCAAAAGCGCAGTAGAGGGTTTAGTCTTCTTGAGGTCTTGCTGGCGGTCGTCGTAGTGGTAATCGCCGGTTTGGGGGCTTATTCGCTGTTTAATTCTGGTATAAGTCAAAACAATATTTCTGATGCAACAGAGGAAATAGTACAAATTGCTAATGTGTATACGGATTTAGCGTCATCCGGCTTGACCAATGATGTTCCAGACGAAGAAGAAATTGAAACACTGTTGCAAAACAGCGGGCGTTTATCTAATAAGTATTTTTCTTCAACCACTCCGCCGCAAATGCTGAATCCTTATGGGGCACTTATATTCTCTAGTGCAACACCATATAGTTACCAGTTGGTCGTTCCTCTCGGATGTTCCACAGGAGACGTCACTAGCTTAGCTTCGGTGCCCGGGCAATTATTTAGTAAAGTAAAAGATATTTATAGTTGTGATGAAATTGGTGATAAAGATTATGCAGCGTGTAAAGTTACAGCGTGCGCAGCTGGCACAAAATCGACGATTACCTTGTTTTTTAATATGAATATTTAGTGGAGCAAAAAATGACACGTCAACGCGGATTTGCTTTATTTGATGCAATGTTGGCGCTGGTTTTATTGATGATTGCAGCTGCGGCTTCATATACCTTAGTAAAAAGCTTTCGTGTTAATTCTTCGACACAACAACTTATTCGGTATTCCACCAATATAACCCAAAGCTTTATGCCATTTCTTGAGGGAAATTCCTCCAGCACGGTGTTGTCGGATTCAAAACTGAGCGCAAGCTTTCTTACTTCTATTGGAATACCTTCTGCTGATCAAGTACAGAGTGGCTGTAGCTATTGTAATGTAGAAGCAGGAATGTACGTTGGCAGTGGCAAAAGTCGCATGAGTTTTGGTAGTTATATGGATACTACCTACGTATTGGGAAGTGAGTTTGCGATTGCAGTATTAGCCACGGGTGCGCAAGTGAACCAAATGCTACAAAGTGCTGCTTCGATGTTTTCGATTTATTGTGGGTCAGGTGCGGGCGTCACTTTAAATTCTCTCAAAGCAACTTGTTCGTTGCTTTCTAAGGATGAAGCGAATACGACTTACTCGTTATTTCTTGTATTTCCTAAGTCAGATGGAGAGGCTCCAGATATTACTCTTACGCCTCCAGCGCTGGGCACATGATGATGCAACCAAAAAAAACAGTAGCCGGTTTTGCGCTTCTTAATATTTTATTAGGCATTAGTTTATTAGTAGGCATTGTTTATTTGATTATGCATGCCATGAGTCATTTTCATCAAGACAATCAAAGTCGTGTGATTGGCGAAGAGTTAGCGCCAATAGTATCAGAGTTATTGCAGTTAGAAGATTTAAATTTAAAAACAGGAAGTGACATTCCTTTAATTTATAATTCATCCATTTGTGCCAATTCAGGCGGTCTCGTGACCGATATTCCTAAAGGGTATTTGCTAGGGCTAAAATCCAACGGTTTTGATTTATGTGATAAAACTAAAGCAAAAGTGAGCTTTTCAAGTTAAGGGAGCAATATGCGTAGAATAAAAGGTTTTGCGTTGCTACAAGCACTCTTTTTTATGATGTTCATTATGGCCGCGATTTCTATCACGATGATGATGAGTGCGCAACGTAATAACGGCGTTGCCGGTCAGCGTATGGCGGTGGATGTTTTCCCTGCTTTAACTAGTTTCTTGCATAATTATCAGTCACAATTAACAGCTCCAGGAACAACTGGTACCTTTTCTGCACAGGAGTACTTTGAAAGTTATCCTTTATCTGAAGCCTATATTGCAAAATTGGCGGCTGAAGGCATTAGTGATCCATCCGAAAATGATAATCTTACGATCACAGTCACGTAATATTTACTATGGAGCGTAATAAGAGTTCATTGGCCAATTATCCTTGTCAATATTTAAAAGGAGTTGGCCCAAAGAACGCGTTGAAACTGCAAAAACTAGGTATAGAAACTGCACAAGATATTTTATTTCATCTTCCGCTGCGTTATGAAGATCGCACACAACTTACCCCGCTTAATCAATTAAATTTTTCTGACAATAAGCAGAGTTACGTTGTTTTAGGAAAAATCATCCAAGTCAGTATTATGCGCAAACCTAGGCCGCAATTATATTGTTTAATGGCAGATGACACAGGTCAATTGATATTGCGTTTTATTCATTATACTCGCGCGCAACAACAAAACCTTGCTCTGGGGGGGCGTATTTTTGCAGTGGGGGAGGTGCGGCAAACGCACGCGGGACTTGAAATGATTCACCCCGAATATAGGTTGCTTTCTGCAGAAGAAGCTGTACCTCTATCAAAAACATTAACGCCAATTTATCCCACAACGGAAGGGTTGTCGCAGCGTTCCTGGTTGCAATTTAGTGAGCAAGCGCTGATGTTGCTAAATCAAGGAGCTGATATGGAAGAGACTTTATCAGAAGCCATATTGAGCCGATTGCACTTGCCTCATCTTCAAAAAGCGATTGTTACGCTGCATCGTCCATCGAAAAATGAAAATTTTTCCTTTTTAAATCAAGCGCAGCATCCTGCGCAACGCCGCTTAGTGTTAGAAGAATTGTTAGCACACCGTTTAGCAATGATTAAGCGTCGCGAATATTTTACTACTCAAGCAGCGATAGCGTTGAGTCATGAAACTGGAAAATTAAAAACACTGTTATCTTCTTTACCTTTTAAATTAACTGCGGCGCAAAAAAGAGTTGCAGAAGAGCTTAGGCAAGATTTAAAAAAAACGCATCCTATGATGCGATTATTACAGGGTGATGTTGGCTCAGGGAAAACTATTGTCGCAGCGATTGCTGCATTGAGCGCTGTTGAAAATAATACACAAGCTGCCATTATGGCGCCCACAGAATTATTAGCAGAGCAACATTATCGTGTGATAGACGCCTGGTTGAAGCCGCTTGATATTCGCGTGGCGCTGCTTAAGGGCGGTTTGAATAAACGTATTCGTTTAGAAATAGTAGAGAATTTGGCTTCAGGAAAAATTGATATTCTCATCGGTACTCATGCATTATTCCAAGGAGGCGTTCACTTTAAACAATTATCACTAATGATCATCGATGAGCAACATCGTTTCGGTGTACATCAGCGTTTAGCATTAAAAGAAAAGGGTATGCGGGATGGGAAAATTCCGCATCAACTCATTATGACGGCTACTCCTATTCCGCGAACACTCGCGATGAGTTTATATGCTGATTTAGATTATTCGGTGATTGATGAATTACCCGCTGGCCGAAAACCGATTATGACATTGGCATTATCAAATGACAAACGGGATGATGTTATGCAGCGCATACAAAATTTATGCGTGCAAGGTCAACAAGTGTATTGGGTATGCCCGTTGATTGAAGAATCAGAAATCATGCAATGCCAAGCAGCAGAAAAAAGTTACGAGCAGCTTTCTTTGCAATTACCTGCGTTAAAAATTGCATTGTTACATGGAAAAATGAAAGCTAAAGAAAAAGAAGTGATTATGCGTGCTTTTAAAGAAGGTGAAATTAATGTGTTGGTGGCGACGACAGTAATCGAAGTCGGCGTTGATGTTACTAACGCGAGTTTAATGGTGATTGAGAATGCAGAACGCTTAGGGTTAGCGCAATTACATCAGTTACGTGGGCGAGTTGGCCGTGGATCCTTATCGAGTTATTGTGTTTTACTTTATCAAGCGCCGTTGGGGCGGATTGCCAAAGAACGTATTACTATGATGCGCGAAAGCCAGGATGGATTTAAAATTGCTGAAAAGGATCTTGAGCTTCGAGGGGCAGGAGAAATTCTTGGTGCCAGACAGACCGGTGATATGAATTTTCGCATTGCTAATTTTGCGCGTGATCAAAAATGGCTATTGGAAGCGCAGGAAATTGCTGATGCATTATGGAAAACTTCCCCTGCATTATGTAATAAGATTATTACTCGTTGGTTAGGCCAAAAAGAAGATTTGGTAGGGGTTTAGTCAGCGCTAATGGAAAATTACCCAAGAATTAGAGTATTTAAGAATGAATAAAATTTTTTTAGTGGGCAGTATTGCTGTACTAGCCTGTCTTGTTAGTACGGCTGTTTGGATTTATAACGCTGCGGAGAAAAAAAATTTATATCAATATCAGCACGTTAAAGCCAAAGAACTGTTTAATAAAATGTCCCTTGATGAAAAAATTGGCCAGCTGCTTTTACCTAGCTATGGAGTATTATCGAATGCTGTTTCGCCAAAGGGTATAGCATGTCAAAAAGCGCTTATACCTGGAAGACACATTACAGATGATGGGGTAATTAAAGCCTGTGGGTTGAACGAAATCCAGCATTATCATGTAGGGGCAGTATTAGCCGCTGGCGGCCCTCATTATAATGCTCCCACGCCTAAAAACTGGGCTGATTTAAATATGCTTGCTGCTGCGCAACATAAAATTGGCAGCCCATTTGACCCTCTATTATTAACAGGTAACGATGCAATTCATGGTAATTCGAATGTACAAGGCACAGTGATTTTCCCTCATAACATTGGCTTGGGAGTGACTCATGACTCTGAATTAATACAGAAAATTGCTGTTTTGATTGGCGAAGATTCGCTGGTGAGTGGTTTTAATTGGGTATATGCGCCAACGCTTGCCATTGTACAAGACTTACGTTGGGGTAGGAGTTACGAATCTTTTGGCCAAGATGGCGCATTAGTAAAAGCATTAGGCTATGCTTATATTAACGGTCTTCAAAATATTCAACATAGCCGCATTACAGGGCCTCTTGCCACGGCGAAACATTTTATTGGCGATGGTGCGACAAGGTATGGTATTGATCAAGGGGATGACGAATACACAGGTGATTTAAGCGACTTTTGGCGAATCAATGGTCAAGGTTATGAAGGTGCGTTGCAGGCACATGTCGCAACGCTCATGGTTTCGCATAATGCGATCAATGATGAAGGGACGCATAATAATACGCGCATGCATTTTGGTGGTCAGTGGGATATTCTTAATAAATTTAAAAATAGTGGCATTCACGGCACGGATAATACACTGTATCGCTTTCCAGGTTTCGCTGTTTCTGATTGGAACGGCCACACGCGAGCGGCTTATTACTATACTCTCTCTCATCCAGCACTCGATTTACCAACTATTTTTGCTAAGACAATGAACGCTGGTGTTGACATGTTTATGATAGGTCAAGACGGAGACAATGACGATGATCATCGTTCTCGTACAGGTTTGCGTTATAGTGCTGTTCGCGAGGCTTTTGATGCTATAAAAAGTGCTTACCAACAAGGCTTGATTAGTCCCGCACGTTTAGAAGATGCAGTGATTCGGATTCTGCAAGTGAAGTTGGTGATGGATTCGAAAAAAGACATTGATTATTCTGTATTACAAGAAAAAGAAAGAAAGCTCGCTTTGCAAGCAGCGCAAGAATCTTTAGTGTTGCTGAAAAATAATGAAAAAATATTACCTTTAAATCGTGACAAGATTAAGACTGTAGTTTTTGTTGGAGATACGAATGATTTAGGCATTCAAAATGGCGGTTGGACGATTAATTGGCAGGGTCAAAAAGGTAATCAATATTTCATTGGCGCAGATCAACGAAGCTCAGGCGCAATAACGCTTGAGCAAGCTATTAAGCAAAGTTTGCCTTCTGAAACTCATTACTATTATGTGAATACTATAAAAGATACATTGCCTAAGGTATTGGACGCTCGCAATAGTATTATTATTTCCGTCGTTGCAGAACCCCCTTATGCTGAGTATATGGGTGATATTGGCAATAATGAAGTGTCAGATGTTTGGTACGATGTTAGTAGCAAGAGGAAGGCGAATATTTATATGAGCGTAATACAAAATCGTGTGCTTGATTTGCAGTTTAATGGTATTGAAGCACAAGCCATTGCCGCATTAAAAAAACAACAAATTCCAGTAATCAATGTTGTTTACTCAGGGCGACCGATTATTTTATCGGGTGGTGGAATAAAATCTCCCTTAGCAAACAGTGATGCCGTCATTGTGGCTTTTTTACCCGGTACATTAGGTGGGAAAGCGTTAAGCAATGCTATTTTTGGCGATTACCATTTCAGGTCAGCGTCTAAGGGCCAAAGTAACACTTTAACTTTTCCTTGGCCGGAAAATATGACGCAAGTGGAAAATAATTTTAGTGCTGGAGCATTATTTCCTGTGGGATATGGTTTGGCGGATTGAGACCAAATCCACGCCTAATTGAGTGGAAAATTTTCTCAGATTATGTTCCAAGTTGGCGCTCAAAAACAAACTCAGAATCAACGCGTTATCAATACTTTTCTTTTGTTCTGAAAATTTTCAGAAGTTATAGGCGGGCTAAGGATAAGAATATGGTGGCGATGGGTGGACTCGAACCACCGACCCCGGCATTATGAGTGCCGTGCTCTAACCAGCTGAGCTACATAGCCACAAAACAGTAGGCGATTCTCCAGTTTTGTCAGGCGATTGTCAATATTGATGTTGAATATTTTTTCTGAGTTAGGTACAATTCCGGGTTCTTTTTTAGTCAAAGGTTTAAAAACCTCTTGAATCACATACCTTGCCACGTCTCTGGGCTGAGCGCGGCTAGTTAACCATAAGGAGCCTGTTGTATGTCACATTATGAGATCGTATTTATGGTCCACCCGGATCAAAGCGAGCAAGTCCCTGCGATGATTGAGCGCTACAAAGAGCTGATAACGTCTAAGTCTGGAAAAATCGAGCGTATAGAAGATTGGGGACGTAAACAATTAGCTTACCAAATCAATAACGTTCTTAAAGCACATTACGTGTTGATGAACATTGAGTGTGACTATGCGGTTGTAAAAGAACTTGAAAACATTTTCCGTTTTAATGATGCCATTCTTCGAACACTCGTACTTAAGCAAGATGCGGCGATTACTAGCCCGTCTGCAATGTTAAAAGAAAGAGCGCCTAGCTCAGAACGCGATCACGATAGGAGAGACTAATTATGTCAAATTTTTCACATAGAAGCAGAGGCCCACATTTTGCGGGTAGCAAGATGGGTACTCCTGATTACAAAGACGTCGATTTATTGAAGAAGTTCATGACAGAATCAGGGAAAATTGTTCCTAGTCGTGTCACAGGTGCCTCTGCAAGACATCAACGCAACTTAACTAGAATGATAAAGATTGCGCGTTATTTGGCTTTAATTCCTTATACGGATAAACATTAATGCTAGGGAGGTTTGCTCACTTTCTTTTGAAGAGAGATAAAAATGCGGCGTTAGTGGCTTTTTTATGTAGCATACTTCCTGTTTTTTTCGGATCAATCAGCATAATGATTGTTGCGCTTGTCACTTTGCGTAAGGGTGAGCGAGAGGGTTTTTTTGTGCTGGCTTGGGGGGTTTTACCTCTGCTCGCGCGGGGATTTGTTGACAGAAGTTATTTGTTTTTCGCTGCTGCTGTCATTGCGTTTGCATTAGTCTGGGGGATGGCGTCAATGTTGCGTCACTATTCCTCTTGGAGCGTTTTATTAGAGTTAAGTGCTTTGTTAGGCGTGTGTGCTGTTTTAGTGACACTTGTTTTTCGTGAGAGCGTTGTGATCTGGTGGGTTGCTTACATTAATGATTACATGCAGCTGATTGTTAAGGGAGGTTACCTCAATGCGGATGAAGTACTGTCACGCTCGCAGGTTCTTTGGATCGCTCAAGTAGCTTCAGGGATTGAGGTTTTGGTATTATTGTTTGCTGCAGGTTTGAAGCTGGCAGTGGTGCGTTGGTGGGAAGGGCGCGTTTTTCCCACGGTGACTTTTAGAAAAGAGCTCTTGCAAACCAGGTTTAATTTATGGGCTTTGTTGCTGTTTGTTTTGTTATTGCTTGCAGCACTTGTGTTGAAAGCAGTTGTTTTTGTTGATGCGCTGATTCCTTTAGCAGGGCTTTACATTGTGTCAGGTCTTTGCATGCTGCACTACTGGATGCAGGGGTATAAATATGCACGCTCAGCATTGTTAGGTTTTTATATTGTGTTAGTTATTGTTCCCTATGCGCTAGTATTAGCCTTGGTTTTAGGGTTGATGGATAGTGGATTTAATTTAAGAGTGAGAATAAGAGAGGTGTAATGTGGAAGTAATTCTATTAGAAAAGATTCGTAATCTAGGTAATTTAGGGGATAAAGTTACAGTAGCGGGTGGTTATGGCCGCAACTTCTTGATTCCTACCGGAAAAGCAGTGCCTGCGACTAAAGCAAATTTAGCTGACTTTGAAGTGAGACGAGCTGAATTTGAAAAATTAAGCGCAGACAACCTTGTGCAAGCACATGCTCGCCAAGAAAAACTTGCTACATTAAGTATTGTTATTAGTGCACGTGCGGCAGATGATAAGCTCTATGGTTCTATTGGGCCAAAAGAAGTCGCGGATGCTGTGACAAAATTAGGTGTTCAGCTTTGTAAGAGCGAAGTGCGTATGCCTTTAGGTCAAATTCGTGTTGCTGGCGAACATATGGTTGGTTTGCAATTGCACTCAGATGTTGCTTTTAGTGTTGCGGTTAAAGTGGTTGCTGAAGAGCAATAATTTGGCGTCTGTTTTGATGTAGGGGTAGGCTCTTGTAGTCTACCCGTGATCTGTAACCGAATAGGATATGTGTTGCCATGAAAACAGAAGAAATGAGAACTCCTCCTCACTCCATTGAAGCAGAGCAGTCTGTTCTCGGTGGACTTTTGTTAGATAATAAATCCTGGCCCGCTGTTGAAGAGCGTGTGTCCGACGAAGACTTTTATCGCCGCTCTCATAAAACTCTTTTTTCTGCCATTAGAGTTTTGCTACAGCAAGGTCATCCTGCTGATGTTTTAACTGTTTCTGAGCATTTAAAATTAGAAAAAAAATTGGACGAAGTGGGGGGCGAAGTTTATCTCTATGAACTTGCTAAAAATACTCCCAGCGCATTCAATGTCGCAGCTTATGCAGATATTGTTCGTGAACGTTCAGTGCTGCGTCAGTTAATTAGTGTGTCGAATGAAATCGCCGGGGATGCGTTTAATCCTGCTGGGCAGAGTATTGTTGATTTACTCGACATTGCAGAACGAAAAGTATTTTCCATTGCAGAGCAAAGCTCGCGTGGTGCTGGTCCTCAAAACATCAAATTATTGTTAACTGAAGCGGTTGATCGTATTGATCATTTATATCGTTCTGACAGTGCCTTGATTGGGATTTCAACCGGATATCACGATTTAGATGAAATGACTTCGGGATTACAAGCGTCTGATTTAATTATTATTGCTGGTAGACCCTCTATGGGTAAAACGGCGTTCGCAATGAACATTGTTGAGCATGCAGCAGTTCATGAAAAGCGTGCGGTTTTAGTGTTTAGTATGGAAATGTCAGGCAGTTCGCTGGCCATGCGTTTAATGTCTTCTTTGGGAAAAATTGATCAACATAAAGTACGAACCGGTAAACTAGAAGAGCATGACTGGGAAAATTTAACCGAAGCCTTAGGCAAACTTTCAGAAGCGCCAATTTTTATTGATGACACCCCAGCATTATCACCTGCAGAAGTGCGTTCACGTGCGCGGCGCGTTGCACGAGAGCATAATTTAGGAATGATCGTGGTGGATTATTTGCAACTAATGCAAATGCCAGGATACTCCGATAATCGTACTCTTGAAATTTCAAGTATTTCACGCGCCTTAAAAGCACTGGCAAAAGAATTAAATATTCCAGTCATCGCATTATCACAGTTAAATCGGGGATTGGAGCAACGCGCTGATAAGCGACCGATTATGTCTGATTTACGTGAATCTGGCGCTATTGAACAAGATGCGGATTTGATTGCCTTTATTTATCGCGATGAAGTTTATAATGAAGATACGCGTGATAAAGGCGTGGCTGAGATTATTATCGCGAAGCAAAGAAACGGCCCAATTGGACGCGTGCGACTTACATTCCGCGGACAATTTACACGTTTTGAGAATTTTGCTCCGACATCCGTGCGTGGGATTGATTTTGTATAATGTCTAAGATGAAACAAGTTTACGTCTGCCAACATTGCGGCGCTATTCATAACAAATGGGCGGGTCAATGTGGTGATTGCCAAGAATGGAATAGTTTAGTTGAAGAACTATTGCCTGCAGTTAGTAAATCAAGTCCACGACAACAAGGATACGCAGGAGTGTCAGATAGCGAAGTTGTGTCGCTTGCGAATGTCGGTTTGCAAGAAAATATGCGTTTATCGACAGGATTTAGTGAGCTGGATCGTGTGCTTGGCGGTGGCTTAACCGTTGGCTCGGTTGTGTTATTAGGCGGTGCACCTGGCATTGGTAAATCAACATTATTGCTTGCCGCTCTTTGTAACTTAAGTCAACATCAAAAAGTATTTTATGTGACTGGCGAGGAATCTTTACAACAAGTTTCATTGCGAGCTCATCGTTTAGGATTATCGCAACACGAATTATTGTTGTTGGCAGAAACGGATGTTGAAAAGATTCTGCAGAAATCAAAAACACTGCGGCCGAATATTATTGTTATTGACTCTATTCAAACTTTATTTTCTGCAGATTTAAGCGCGGCGCCAGGTTCTGTGAGTCAGGTGCGAGAATCTGCGGCAAAATTAGTTGGGTATGCAAAGCAAAATCAAGTGGCTTTGTTTCTTGTTGGACACGTCACCAAAGAAGGTTCGATTGCTGGCCCAAGAGTGTTAGAACACATGGTTGATTGCGTATTGTATTTTGAGGGAGCCAATGACAGTCGCTTTAGAATTTTGCGCGCGATTAAAAATCGTTTTGGTGCGGTTAATGAATTAGGCGTTTTTGCGATGATGGATACGGGATTAAAAGAAGTCAGTAATCCATCGGCTATTTTTCTGGCGAATCATGATATCCCGTCACCTGGCAGCGTTATTATGGCGACGTGGGAAGGCAGTCGACCGCTGTTGGTAGAAATGCAAGTGCTTGTCGATGCGTCTTCCGCACCGAATGTGCGGCGCGTATGTGTTGGTATTGATAATAATCGTTTGCTGATGTTGCTGGCTGTTTTGCATAAACATCTTGGCGTGGTGTTATACGATCAAGATGTCTATTTAAATATTGTTGGTGGATTTCGTGTTTCCGAAACAGGTGCGGATCTTGCCGCAATTTTAGCCGCGATTTCAAGCTTAAAAAATGCCATTGTTTCGCGTGAATGGATTGTGTTTGGTGAAGTGGGTTTGTCTGGTGAAGTGCGTCCGGTACAAGGTGGTCAGGAGAGGATAAAAGAAGCAGCAAAACAAGGCTTTAAGCATGCCATTGTGCCGAAAGGTAATGTCGCCGGCGCACGTTTTGCAGAAGGTATAAAAATTCATGCGATATCGCATCTTTCTGAGTTACAAACGATATTGCACGATGAAAAAATTTTAACGAATCAACGGTGAATGTGATGTAGGGGCGACCAACCCGCTAATGCAATCTACAACAGATTTATGCCGTAAATACAAAAATAATTATTTTTTACGTACCAAAAAATAAACCGGAACCGTGAAAAGAATAATGCCACCCATTAACAGTGCCTCATAGGTCACTAAGCTGCCGGTTTCTATTTGTGATGGTGGAATAAAACCTAAAACAAACACGGCAAGACAAGCGAATAGTCCAACTCCCCCAGTGATGGATACGCCGAATAATCCCCCTGGGATGCAAAAACAATTGGGTCGTTGAGGGTGTTTAATCCTCAAGACAATTAAAGCAGCGAATAAACCCAAGTAAGACATCACGGCGAGTTGTGCCGTTAACGCTGAAAGCAGCCAATAACTTGCGCTAACCGAAGGCATCAATAAAAAGAGTAATGTGAGCAGGCTGACAATGCCGCCTTGTAGTAGCAGCATGTTAACGGGCACGCCTTTGCTTGACACTTTGTTTAAAATTTTGGGTAGAGCAGTATCTTCACTAGCGACCATTAATCCTCTTGAAGGGCCAATAATCCAAGCAGCGACACCTGAAATACTGCTGATAATGATGGCAATAATAATAACGGGGATCATCCAGGTCATGTGGAAAGCGCTAAAAAAAGCGATATAGGCTTCGATTAAACCGGTAATAATATTTAATTTTTGATGCGGAAGAACGATAGCAATGGCGATAGAAGCAAACACCAGGCTCGCTAAAATAATCAAAACAGAAACTAGCAGCGCCCATGGATAGGCTTTTTTAGGATTTTTGACATCACCTGCATGGATGGCAGACATCTCAATGCCAATCAAGCCAAAGACTAATGCAACGACAAAGCTAATTTGGTTAATATTGGATAAATCTGGTGCAAAGCTACTCCAGGTTAAGGCAAGTTCAGTGGGCTTGCCTAGCATTAACCAAGCGGCGCCCAATACAGTAATGATTGCCATGGGCAACAACGTCCCGACAATAGCCCCCACGGTGCTGACCCAGCTCGAAATGCGCATACCAAAACAATTCAGCAAGGTGGCTGACCAGAAAATAACCAGCGTGCTGATAACCATATACATTTTATTGTCGGCATAAGCAGGGTTGAAAAGATAGGCGACAGTTGCTGCAATAATCGTCGAAATTGTTGGGTACCAAATGACATTATAAACCCACTGTAGCCACATCACGATGAAAGCGGTTTTATTACCAAAGGCTTCACGTACCCAAATATAAATGCCACCGGTGGTGGGCCAGCGAGTAGCAAGCTCAGCCGCGGCTAAGGCGCTAGGAATAAAGAATAAAATACCTGCAATCAAATAATAGGTCACAACCGAAAAACCATAGGTTGCGCCAATAGGCAGGCTTCTCAAGCTGTCAACGGCGATGACATTAATCATAACAAGACTGAAGAAACTAAGGGTTTTAGTTGAGTTGCTCACTGACATGAAATGCCTTATGCTGGAGGCGGTTAACAAAAGAACTGATCATAACTGCAGCAGTGAAGAACTTCAAGAATTGGTCTCAGAGGTTTCGTAATACACCGCCCTACAACGGGAATAGGCAGTCCAGCCAAGCATGTTACAAAATCCTCCAAGTGGCGCTAATTTTAACCAAAAATACGCCTTAATGATGTAGGATATCTCTTAATATTGTGCAAGCTTTTTATTATTATCTTGGTCTAAAATGCGTCAAAGCCAAGTTTATTGCTGTACTTGGATGTTGGTATCTGTCAGAAAATCGTATAATTAGTCTAGCAGTGGATGCGCTTGATTAAATCAAATTTTAAAATCTAGAATTGATGAATTCATTGCAAACCCCAAACCGATTCAATTAAGTTTTGATTTTTAAAAAAGAGACCAATATCTTAGGAATATTATGAATACAACGTTAACTTATAACACGGATGAAATTATCGCTTTAGCATGGGAAGATGCGTGCTCGTTTGATGTAATAAAAAAGACTACTGGCTTGAACGAAGCGCAAGTGATTAAAGTTATGCGCCAGACATTAAAACCGAGCAGCTTTCAGTTATGGCGTAAGCGTGTTAGCGGGCGTAAAACAAAACATTTATGCAAGCTAGTAACACATTAAGATGAGATGAAACAAATAAATGGCTAACCTTATTATACTATTTCCTGATCAGCTCTCTATGAGTCTATCAAGCCTACAGCATTGCGAAAAACAGCAAGATATCGTGATGCTTTTTGAATTAAAAGAGCAGTTTACTTATGTTAAATACCACAAGAAAAAAATTGCCTTTTTATTCGCTGCTATGCGGCATTTTGCTGAAGAATTAACTGTGGCTGGTTTTTTAGTACGCTATGTTCGCTACGATGATCCTAATAACACCCAGGCTCTTGATAGTGAATTAAATCGTGCACTGCAAGAATCAAAAGTAAAACAAATTGTTAGTACACAACCAAGCGAATGGTATCTATTAGATAAATTAAATCAGTGGAATGAAAAAAAGATAATAAAAGTCACACTCCTTCCTGATCAGCGTTTTTTATCCAGTCATGAAAGTTTTGCCGAGTGGGCAAGAGATAAAAAACAATTGCGTATGGAATATTTTTATCGAGAAATGCGCAAAAAATACAATATTTTACTCGAAACCGATGGTAGCCCTATTGGTGGCAAATGGAATTATGATGAAGAAAATCGTCAGCCCCCAGCACGTGGCATAAGTTCACCACCCAGAATTAGCCACAAGAAATCACCTATTTTACTTAAAGTGTTAACGTTGGTCAGTGATACTTTTCCAGATCATTTTGGTAGCTTAGAACCTTTCCACTACGCGGTAACACGTGAGCACGCACTCCTTGAGTTAAAACATTTTATTACAAAATTATTGCCTAACTTTGGGGCCTATCAAGACGCCATGGTTCGAGGAGAACCTTATTTATATCACTCATTATTATCTTCCTACTTAAATGCGGGCCTCCTTTTACCACTTGAAATTTGCAAAATGGCGGAAGAAGCCTACTATGACAAAACGGCTCCCCTGCATTCGGTTGAGGGATTCATCCGCCAAATATTAGGTTGGCGTGAATATATTCGAGGTATTTATTGGTTGTATATGCCAGAGTATCAACACAGAAATTATTTAAATGCAAAGCGTTCATTGCCTGAGTTTTATTGGAGCGCTGAAACACAGATGCGTTGTATGCGTGAAGCGATTGAGCACACGCGTGATCATGCCTATTCACATCATATTCAACGTTTAATGGTCACAGGAAATTTTGCACTCATTGCAGGCTTAGACGTTAAGGAAGTGCAAGCGTGGTATTTGTCTGTATATTCTGATGCTTATGAATGGGTGGAAATGCCAAATACATTAGGTATGTCATTGTTTGGTGATGGTGGTATCGTTGCTAGTAAACCTTACGCAGCAAGTGGAAAGTACATTCAACGTATGAGTAATTTTTGTAAGCATTGTGTTTACAACCCTAATATAACAATGGGTGAAAACGCATGCCCATTTAACGCGTTATATTGGGACTTCGTTCAACGGCATGAGAAAATTTTCCAGAATAACCAACGTATGGGCTTTGTTCTTTCAACCTGGAAAAAGTTTCCTATAGAAAAGAAAAATGAAATTTTACAGCAGGCCGATGAACATTTTAAAAGACTAGCGCAGGGCTATCTATGACAAATACAACATTTTAACTTTGAAGAAGAGATATATATTTAATGATTACCGTATTTTATGATGGAAAATGTAATTTGTGTTTGCGTGAGATTGATTATTATCGCTCTATTGCGCCTAAAAACCGATTTATATGGGTAGATATTACGACGCCAAATGATATCTTTAAATCATTAAATATTTTGTTAATTGATGGATTAAGCAAGCTGCATGTTCTTGATGACATTGGCATTATTCACACAGGCGTTGATGCCTTTATTTTAATGTGGAAGCAATTTAAATACTGGAATGTATTAGCAGGAATTGTTTCGTTGCCTGGTATCTACCAGCTATCAAAAATAGCTTATTTATATTTTGCAAAATGGCGATTTAAACGGCTAAAGCATTGTCAGGTAACTTTTAACAAAAATAAACAGTAGTAGGTTTTTATGCAAAGAATTGCAATTATCGGCGCAGGAATGGCAGGTTTAACAGTCGCTCATATACTCAAAGATGTTGCAGAAGTTGTTTTGTTTGAAAAGTCACGAAGCGTAGGTGGGAGAATGGCGACGCGTTATGCTGACCCTTTTCACTTTGACCATGGCGCACAGTTTTGTACGGCTAAATCATCGGCTTTTCAACAATTTTTGCAACCGCTACTAAAGCAAAATGCTATTGCAAGATGGGATGCGTGCTTTGTAGAGCTTGAATATAATAAAGTAAAGCGTGAGTACCAATGGGGGGCAGATTATCCTCATTATGTAGGTACACCGGGGATGAATGCGATTGGGAAATATTTAGCTCAGGGGCTGACAATATATTTAAACACGCATATAAAAAAAATCATCGATCATCACCATAAATGGCAAATCGTAAATGACAAAAACGAAAATTTGGGAGCTTTTGAATGGGTAATTACTACAGCACCTCCAGCGCAGTCTGTGGTCTTTTTTCCTGAAATATTCAGCCATTTCAACGCCCTAAATTCGAATAAAATGGAAGGGTGTTTTTCATTAATGCTTGGCTTTGAAAAAGCATTGCCACTTCAATGGGATGCCGCATTGGTGAGAGGTGCAGATATTAGTTGGATTTCAGTGAATAGTAGTAAACCAGGACGAAAAAATGACTTTACTCTGATCGTTAACTCAAGTAATGCCTGGGCTGAAAAGCATATTAATTCAGATCATGAGGTGGTAAAAAGCTATCTGTGTGACGCCACTTCTAATATTATTGGTTATGATGTTACACAAGCAAATCACATTGCGCTTCATCGTTGGCGTTATGCTAATATTCATGATAACCCGCTAACAACAGAATCCAAGCCCTTGATGATTGATCGGCAACATAAACTAGCTGCCTGTGGGGATTGGCTGGATAAAGGACGTATTGAAGCAGCCTTTAGTGCCGGCTATACCTTAGCCCATCAAATAAAAAGCAATATAGAAATTAAACCGTGATTGTTACTAGTACGTCGTCCACTTAATTTGACTATAAAATTTTATCTATTTGGCGTAAGTTAATTAACGCTTCTGTTGCCGTCTTTTTTTCTGTTCTTTAGCGCGACCAATGACGCGTTGACGACTTCGTGCTTGTCCTTCAGTGAGTACATTGCGCACCTCTTTGAAGGGGTTGTCAGTGGTTTTCATTTCTAAGCGAATCGGCGTGCCTTCTAGCTTTAATTCTTTGCGGAAAACACTCATTAAGTAACGCTGATAATCTTTCGGTAGTGATTCGGCTTGGTTACCGTGTATTACGATAATCGGAGGATTATGACCGCCACTGTGGGCATATTTTAATTTAATGCGACGTCCGCCTACATGCGGAGGTGCATGATCTTCCAAAGCTTTCATCAAAATTCTAGTTAAGTGGTTAGTGCTGTGTTTTCTTGTGGCGCTTTCATAGACACGATCAATCGTATCGAATAATAGCCCGACGCCAGTGCCGTGTAATGCTGAGATATAATGTATTTTAGCAAAACTCACAAACACTAATTTACGCGCTAATTCCGCCTTAACATGCAGGCGAGCTTCATGATCCATATCATCCCATTTATTAATGGCAATCATCAGGGATCTTCCAGATTCTAGTGCGTAACCTAATAAATGCAGGTCTTGATCGGTAACATTTTCTTTGCCATCAATGACAATGATGACAACATTGGCTTCATCGATTGCTTGCAGTGATTTAATAATCGAAAATTTTTCTATAGTTTCATGGGTACGGCTTTTTCTGCGAATACCGGCAGTATCAATCAATGTGTAATGTTGACCGTGACGTTCCATCGGGACATAAATACTATCGCGTGTTGTCCCTGGTTGATCATAAACGATCACGCGTTCTTCGCCTAACATACGATTGACCAGTGTTGATTTTCCAACGTTGGGTTTTCCAATAATCGCAATGCGAATTGACAGATCGCGCGCATGTAGTTCTTGTTGCTCTTCTGCAGAAAGTTCACTCTCTGGACTAGGATATGCGACAGCCAGAGTTTCAAAGAGATGCTCGAGGAAACCATTCACGCCACGGTTGTGAGCGGCAGAGATTCCTAGCGGATCGCCTAGTGCGAGTTGAAAAAATTCCGCTGGAGCGACTTCTGCATTGGCTTTATCAATTTTATTGGCCAGCAAAATTACCGGCTTTTGACTGATGCGAACTTTATGGGCTAGCAGTTGATCGCCAGAAGTAATTCCACCTTTGGCATCAACGATAAACACCACACAATCTGCTTCTGCTATGGCTTGTTCGGTTTGTTTGAGCGCGAGGGCTTCTATACCAGTTTCTTGGCCTTCTATACCGCCGGTATCAATGACAATAAAAGGCAGTTGTCCATACATGGCGCGCCCATATTGTCTGTCGCGAGTTAAGCCAGAAAAATCTGAGACAATAGCGTCACGTGTACGTGTTAAGCGATTAAACAGGGTTGATTTGCCAACATTAGGTCGGCCAACAAGTGCAATTATGGGGATCATTATTTCTTATTCTGTGTAATTTTATAGGCATATAAACGGCCGTTGTTTGTTTGCACGATCGTTAAACCGTTAATATAAAGTGGCGTGGTGACAATGCCTGAGCTATTCACAGAAACACGTGCGACGAAGTGGCCGTCTTTTGTGTTGAGAATATGCAAATAACCTTCTTTATCTCCAATAGCGACAAGATTATTTCCGATGTAAGTCGGCGCGCTCAAGTATCGATAACGTAATGCAGTTTGCTTCCACAGAATTGTTCCGGTGACGCGTTCAATCGCGATGACATTACCTTCTGTATCACCTAAAAAGATGGCGTCATCAGAGCACGTAAAATCGTTGTAAGTAGAGGCGTCTGCGGTCCACAATGTTTCTTGTGTTTGCAGGTTAAAGGCAATCATCTTTCCTTGATAAGTGGCTGCATACACTGTGTCATTGACTATTTTAGGCGTTGCTGCAACATCCGCCATGCGCTCAACATCTGTTTTCCCTTCTGGCAGGCTAATTTGTTTGCTCCAAAGAATATTCCCGCTAGTTTTTTCAAAAGCCATGAGCACGCCATTGGAGAAGCCTGTCAATAATGCCTGGCCGTTGATGACGGGATCGCTAGTGTCTCGTAAAATCAGTGAAGGCAAGGTTTGCTGATAATTCCAAATAGGCGCTCCTGTTTGGGTATTCAAAGCAGTGATCTCACCGTTGATTGTTTTAGCAAAAACTTCATTTGCGGTCGCTTTGGGCGCTGCGATTACAGTGCTAGGCACTGGTTTTTCCCAGATCAAATTGCCGTTGATTTTATCGAGTTTAACGATTTGCGCTTTGTCAGTGCCCAAATACAAGGCATCTGTAGTTACAGCAAGATTGCTGCTAAAGCTGAAATCTTCATAATCTTGTTCCCAGGCCTTTTTGCCAGTCGTTGTATTAATGGCGGATACTTTGCCGTCAATTCCTGCGGCATAAATAAGATCATTCTCCGAAACAGGAGTTAATTTAAACAGTAACTCTTCATTGCCGCCATTGGCGTTGGTTGACCAAACTTTTTCAGTATTGGCGGTGGAAGTAAACGTCTCCAATGGGGTGGGTTTAGGCAATTTAGAACCGCCACAGCCAACTAATAAAGTGGCCAAGAAAACAGCGGAAATAAGGGGCTTGTAGATCATTTTCATGCGGTATTCTCTTTTTGCGTCATTATGTCGTTGTTGCATTGCCTAATTTCAGCGCTAGTGTTGGCATGGTGTTTTCTGAATCAGGCAATAGTTTATCGGCCGCTTCATAGTTGATTTTAGCGTTGTTCGAATCCCCGAGCGCCAAATAAGCGTCGGCTATTTTGATAAGCGCTAGCCCTTTAAAAGCAGGATTATTAGCGGTCACTTTTTCCAAAGTCTTAATCGCTGCTGTTTCTTCGTGGTTCGCGATTTGTATACTGCCTAAACGCAACTCGGCAATAGCAGTGATGTTTTTGTCGTGACTGTTAGCAATAATCCAACTTAGAGCAGTATCGGCAGCAGGGTAGTCTTGTTTATCCGCGGCGACTTTGGCTTGAATGAAAACAGCATATTGTGTATAGGGAGAGCGTGTGTATTTTTTCTTCAAAGTAGCTGCCGATTTTGTTAATAAATCAGTACGCTTCGTTTGGTAGGCGTCAACGGTTTGCTGATAAAGTACCGAAGCGCTAACCGCTTGATTATGTTGATAAGTCTTCCAATAGCGCCAGCCATATAATACAACAATAGCTAGAACGATACCCGCTAAAATCGAAGGGCCATACGATTTTAGCCACCGCTTAATGTCATCAATTTGTTCTTCTTCAGTTTTATAAACACTCACGAAATAGCTCTCCTGGGCTTGAGCGCCCCGCCAATTAGGTCCGGCATTATAAACAAAAGAAAGCTAATGATCACCTAGTATCGTGAGTAAATCTTTAAAGCTAAGCGATTGTTGCGGTTGTTCTTCTCGCAGAAATTTCAGAGTGATTTTTCCTTGGAGAATTTCATCTTCACCCAAGATCAAAGCGTAGCGAGCACTGCTTTTATCTGCTTTTTTGAACTGGCTTTTAAAACTGCTGCTTCCACAATGTGTGATCAGGCGTAAATTTGGCAAACTGGCGCGTAATTTATCGGCTAGAACGAGTCCATTTTTTTGTGCTTGTTCGCCAGCCAGAATGAGATAGGCATCTATTAATGGGGTAATTGCTTGAAAAGTCTTTTGTGCTTCTAAAAGTAATAAAAGTCTTTCAATGCCCAGAGCAAAACCAATAGCAGGTGTTGAATCGCCACCGAGTTGTGAGACTAAGCCATTATATCGTCCACCAGCGCATACCGTGCTTTGTGCGCCTAAGCCATCGTCAGCCACCCATTCAAATACGGTATCATTATAGTAATCTAAGCCTCTGACGATATACGGATTGATTTGATAGTGAATTCCCAATGCATCTAAATAAGACAACAATGCGAGCTGGTGTTGTTTTGAGTTTTCATCTAGGAAATCGAGTAATTTTGGTGCTTGGGCGATTAAAGGTTTGAGCGCAGGATTTTTGCTGTCTAAAATACGCATAGGATTAGTGTCTAAACGACGCAGGCAATCTTCATCAAGTTGCGCTTTGTACGGTGTAAAATAAGCAACTAATGCATTGCGATATTGGTTTCGTGTTTCTGCAGTGCCGATAGAATTAATTTGTAAAGTCACGGCATGGCTGAGATTAAATGCTTTAAAAATCGCAGCAGATAAAGCAATCACTTCAGCGTCGATATCAGGAGAAGATATCCCAAAAGCTTCAATACCTAACTGATGAAATTGGCGGTACCTACCTTTTTGTGGGCGTTCGTGACGATAAAACGGCCCCATATACCAAAGTCGTGGCGTTTGATTGTAAAGTAATCCATGTTCCAATGCGGCGCGCACACAACAGGCGGTGCCCTCGGGTCTTAAGCTTAAGGCATCTCCATTGCGGTCTTCGAAAGAGTACATTTCTTTTTCAACAATGTCAGTCACATCACCGATAGAGCGCTTAAATAAAGCGGTTTGTTCTAAAACCGGAAAGCGAATTTCTTGATAGCCATGTCCGTGTACAATTCGATTTAATGTTGCTTCCACATACTGCCAACGACCCGATTGTTCTGGCAATAAATCATTCATGCCACGGATAGCTTTAATCAAACTGTTCATGCTGTTTCCTGTGCATCGACTACTTCTGGCTGTGTCGGAGCTGCCGGGGTTGTGACTTTAGGCGGCGGTGCAGGCTGTTTCTTTATCGGTGTTGGCGCTGCAACCACAGGTGCAGGTGGCGCTTCAACAGGGGGTGATATTTCGGTTGGTTGAGGAGGCGCACTTTCAGGCGCTGTTACTACATCTTGCTCTGGCGTAAGAGGTGCGTTTTCTTCAGATTGGATTGCATTGTTTTCATCTTCAGGCTCTATGGGTTCATCTTGCGGCTGGGATGCAATATATTCCTCTTGGCTGGAAGTGTCCATGGGCTCTATAGCAATAGCTTCATCAGATTTTATAGGAGCATCTATAGTTGCAGGTTGGCTGGCAGTATTTTCAGTTTGCTTGCCACTGTGCCAAATAGAAGCAAATACAATTAAAATTACAACAATAATCAGATAAGTGAACACTTTTTTTATGTTGAACTGTATAAGTTGTTTTTTATAGACTGGGGGTGATTTTTTTATTGTGCTTGGCGCTGGAGCGCTAGCATCTAATGTCCGCACTATTTCAGCAACTATATTGTCGGGTAGACTAAGATATTTCGCATACGAACGAATATAGCCGCGTATAAAAACTGGGGCTAAATGACGCTGTACAAATTCGCCGGCCTCAATCTGCTCAATCATCGTTACAGTTAAATGTAGCGCATTAGCTACTTCCGCAACGCTTAATCCACGTTGTTCACGAGTTTCTTTAAAGATTGCATAAGCTTGTTCATGTGTTACGGTCATTTTTTGATATTCTCTAATACTAACAATGCTGGTATCTTACCTAAAATGCTCTTATATACAAGTGATACTGATTATGATGTTATCATCAAAGCCACTGCTTATTCCTTCATGGCCCGCACCAAATAATATTCGCGCTTATAGTACTTTGCGCTATCCTGGAGAAAGTCACGGGGTTTATGCAGGATTTAATTTAGCTCTGCACGTTGGTGATGAGAAAAGCCAAGTATTAGCCAATCGACACGGCTTGATAGATTACGCAAATATTCCTTCGACGCCCAAATGGCTTAATCAAACTCATAGCAATATTGCACTATTAGCTGAAACAATCTCATCCGATATTGTACCGAATGCGGATGCCAGTTACACACAAAAATCTGATCAAGTTTGTGTGGTGATGACGGCAGATTGTTTGCCGATTTTGGTCACCAATAAAGAGGGCACAGAAGTGGCGGCTATTCATGCTGGATGGCAAGGATTAGCAGCGGGGGTGATTGAAAATACATTATCAGCGTTAAAATCAAAACCTGAATCCTTGATGGTGTGGATTGGTCCTTCGATTCACCAGCCGAATTATGAAGTAGGCGAAGATTTTTATGCACAATTTTCAGAAACGCGTTCGCAGAAAGAATTAGAGGCTGCATTTACATTGAAAAATAAACAAAAAAAATGGTTGGCCGATGTGCCGTTGCTTGCAACACAACGTTTAATTCAGTGTGGAGTGAATTCGCATGATATTTATTTGTCAGATCAATGTACTTATGCTAATCCTGAGCGATATTTTTCCTATCGCCGTGGTGGCGTTACAGGTCGGATGGCGAGTTTGATTTGGATAAAAAATCGTTAACTGAGCAGAGGTTTATGTTATTTATTGGACGAAAAGCAAAGTAAGCTGAGGCGCAGTATAAATTTTTACGGAGAAATGCCTTGGGTTTGTGGAGTTATTGCTTTCTTTGCTATTTGAAAAAACATGTGTGTATTCAAACTTTTTATTAAGTTAAGATCGTCTGAGGAGTCAGCATTATCTATAGCTTCTTCACACAATAAGTTTATGCTTGGTGCTAATCTTAAGATAGTTTCATTCACTCTTCTTTGCACATCAAGAGCTAGTGTTGTATAAGCAGTTAATATTAAATTGTACGCGTACGAAGCCGAATCGTCAGGCGTTGTAGTTTTATGTTGTATGCCATGTATACCTGCAACGCTGCTTTCATCAAATCTCACTAATGTTTGAGTGGGAAGAGTTTCTCTGAAAGCTGGAGAAGCGTAGAAATCATTTATTGCATTTATTATTTGAGAATATGCGTAGAATGCTGATTCATTTTCTAACGCTAGCATCACTTCTTGATTATCATGGTAAATATTGGCTATTTGAGAAAGTAGATTTTGAGTATTTATTATCAATGGATTGGTTGGTAAAAAAAACATGTTAACCTCAATAATATATGGTCACTCTTACTCATTCTGGTGTAGTGAACTTTGATTTAGTTGTTACCGCAATCGCTGCCAGTTTAGCGCTGCGTTTGGTGCGATCTTTGAATTCGCCAGCGAGTTGTCCGCAAGCGGCATCAATATCATCACCACGTGTTTTTCGTGTCACGGTTTGCAAACCAGCGCGCATTAAAATGTCACGGAAAGCATCAATCGTTGTGCGATCTGAGCGTTGGTAACGTGTGCCAGGAAATGGATTAAATGGAATTAAATTAATTTTGCAATTAATGTCACTGAGCAATTTAATCAATTGACGCGCATGTTCCGGTTGATCATTCACGCCTTTTAACATCACATATTCCATGGTGATGTGTCGACGTGGCGCGTCTTTAAAATAATCTTTGCACGCCGCCATTAATTCAGCGATAGGATATTTTTTATTAATCGGAACGAGTTCACAGCGCAATGCATCGTTAGGAGCATGCAATGAAATTGCGAGTGCAACATCGCTAATTTTTGCGAGTTCATAGATTTTTGGAACAACACCGGCGGTACTCAGTGTCAGACGATATTTAGAAATGCCATAGGCAAAATCATCTTGCATCAAATTCATTGCGGCAACGACATTATCAAAATTTAATAATGGTTCGCCCATTCCCATCATCACGACATTAGTAATCGGACGTGGTTTCTCTTCAGTCGCCATCAAATGGTGTGCGACATACACTTGGCCAATAATTTCCGCAATATTGAGATTACGATTATACCCTTGCGTGCCGGTCGAACAAAACGTGCAATTCAGTGAACAGCCCACTTGTGATGAAACGCATAAAGTTCCTCGATCATCTTCGGGAATATAAACTGTTTCAATGCTATTGCCACAGGATAATTTCAATAAAAATTTTCGTGTGCCATCCTTTGAAAGACGATCAAAAATTACTTCAGGCGTTTTGATTTCACATAACTCTTGCATGCGCGCGCGCAGCGTTTTGCTGATGTTAGTCATGATATCGAAATCTTTCGCGCCTAACTGATGTATCCATTGAATCACTTGCGAGGCGCGATAAGCCGGCTCACCGATGCTAACAAAATACTCCCCAAGTCCTTTGCGATCAAAGTTGAGTAAATTGACTTTTTCTATTACCTGGGGAGCTGTTGTCATATTAACCTACGATTTCACTTTGGCTAAAAAAGTAAGCAATTTCAACTGCTGCGGTTTCTGCTGCATCTGAACCATGAACTGCATTTTTGTCGATAGACTCAGCAAAATCTGCACGAATCGTACCAGCTGCTGCTTGCGCTGGGTTAGTTGCGCCCATGATTTCGCGGTGTTTCAATACGGCGTTTTCGCCACGAAGTGCTTGAATCATAACAGGGCCTGAGCTCATGAAGGCCACTAAGTCATTGAAAAAACCACGTTCTTTATGAATGCCATAAAATTCAGACGCTTGCGCTAAGCTTAAATGCATCATTTTAGCCGCAACGATTTTCAAGCCAGCTTTTTCAAAGCGGTCATAAATTGCGCCAATGACGTTTTTAGCGACTGCATCAGGTTTGATGATGGATAATGTTGTTTCGATAGCCATTTCGGATGTTCCTTGTTGGTATGGTTAAAAAGTTGGCAGATTATACGTGAGTTTTTTCATAAATCCTAGACGAATGGTTACATTAGTTTTTTAAAAGCATATTCTATGAAACCAGCAATAACACTAGTACGTCATCCGCTTAATTATGACCATTAACCTTAATCACGGGGTACAATCGCTTTAATTTTATTCTTGCATCTTCCGTTGTGAATTGCCGATCTACAACCGAACGCTCTTCATTTCTCTGCTTGCACCAAGCCAGAGTTTCTCGAGAAAAAGTTTCTTTGTCTTCGATTCTTCTATCTAAGCATTGACGACTCAAATGACTCAATTCAATTTCGGCCACATTCAACCAGCTGCCATGCTTAGGCGTATAATGAATTTCAAGTTTATTCAAAATTCTCTTCGCTTCTTTAGGCTAAAATCTTTCATAAAGTGATAGACGCCAAGAGCCTATTTAATTTGAATTAAAAACGATTGAACTTATATAAGTATAATTATTCAGGCGGATCTGTTGGATACTTAGTATCAAGCTCGGCTAAATATCCTTTGATGCGTTCATCGTCTATATCCCCATCTATTTCAGGAGTTGAAACACGTTGAATCACGTAGTACATATTTTCATAGAAATCAGCAATACTATCGTCATCTCTATTTTTTCCAGAAAAAACCGTGTATTCTGTTCGAATACATATAAATCTTGCCCATTTATTTAATTCAAAATCTGAAATATCATGGTTCAAATATCGTGTCAGCATATTACGAACATTGCTTGGTTTTATAACTATCTTTTCGTCTGGATAAGCAACTTGCTTTATATCAAAATCATCTATTAAAGATATATTTCCGTTTAATATAGACCTTAAAATTTCTAGTTTGTTTTTTTGATATAATGATTTCATTTTTTCACGTCATATAAATTATTTTTAGCTACTCCTGGTCGCTGATGAATTAAATTATTTTCATCATCAAACGCTGTTTGAACTACACGTAGTTTAACCCCATTTTCTGCTAATTTAAATGACATTCGTTGAAATCCAGAAGTATGGCCTGGGCGTTCATAGTAAAAACGCACTTCTCCATTATACATTTTTTTTATACTGATACTGGCCATTTGTCCAGAACGAAGTAATTCAAGTAATTCTCTTTTTTGATCAGGTGTAATTGGCAAGCGGTCTTCTTTTAACATACTTCTTACATTTTCCTTTGTTTCGCCAGAAACTAACATCTCAAAACGTTTAGGTTTTCCACTGCCATCACCGCGATTACCATTCCCATTACCGCTTGTTGGTGGCTTTCCACCTCCTCCATTTGGTGGAAGATCACAACCACTAGTGGCCTTAAAATCACTAGCTCGAATAGGTGTACCGTTGAAGTTCGTATAGTCTTCTTTAAATTTAACGTTAATAGTAGGATTAATACTCACGCCGCCTTCAGTAAAAAAAGCATGGCGTGATGAACCATGCTTGTAAATTCTTGTCGCATCATATTCCATCATACTGTTTGACGCATGAATATGAGCACGATCATTTCGTAATTCCATTATTGGGTTTATATAAGCAGGTTCAATAAAATTCATTGAATTTTCAATTTCTGGTGGTCGTCTTGCAAACTGTGTCAGTGCAAGTGTTTGTATGGTTGGCTGTTCTAATTTTAACTGATATGGTCCTAAATCCAAGCGTATCTCTTTTTGAAGAGAAGTAAAAATCTCACTATAATTAAAGTTCTTGTGAAAACTAGCATGTGTAGAAACATAACAACCGCTGTTAAAATCAAACGGTTGGTAAGGAAAAAGAGAGAGTGCCATAAAACTATTTTCAATGTACAACAAAGAAGGTAATAATTTAGCCGCATTAATAAAGCAATATATTGAATAAGTGTTTTGAAATTTTTTCCAGATTTCATGATAACGTTGCCGACTTTCTGGATCAGAAAGAATTGCATACGCCTCAATAAGAATTATCATACGATTTGAGTCGCCACCTTTATCAGGATGTTCTTTAAGAGCTAATTTTCGATAGGATTTCTTGGTGTCTTCAGCAGAGGCTTCGGGAGTCAACCCCAGAAGTTTGTATAAATCTCTCATGCTTTTTTCCTTATTTTTTTAAATGCTGTTATCAAACAAAAAAACAAATAAGAAACCTGGTTTTAGTACAGCTTGCGTATTAATCCTATCAGTGAGATGCTTAAGGTTTTATGAAATAAAATATATTTTTGAAGAAAAAAAATTTAAATAACTTAACTCATGTCATGAGTTAATCTTTCCAAAAATTTTTCAAACCGCTTCGGCGATAGCTCAGTGTAGATGACCGCGTTTTTAATATTGGCGTGGCCCATGTAATTTTGAATGGCTCTTGTGTCATGGCCATGGTTGTCAAGATAGAATCTGGTGCTATGGCGCCTGAATCTTATAACACTACGCGATTCTCAGGATGATATTGTATATGAGAGCAGAATGTTTTTAAACGACTATATTTAGTTAAACTGCTATAATACTCCCGCAAGCAAAATTTCTTCTGTACTTCAATCAAATTGAAAGGCTTCACCCGGTGAAAATTCAAGTGATACAAACGCTTTGCTGATTCCTGGCTTACGATCTCGACGCTATTTTGCAGTAAACTCATGAATGGCGTCATAGCTTCCAGTGTAACCCTCTGACTGTAATTCTTCATAAAGTTTCTTTGCTGTTCGTTTGCGACGCTTTGGCTCATGCAAATCGTGCTTTAACTTCTCGACTAAACGCTCGGCGTACTTTTCTAGAACACGATAGCTGATCTCTTGTCGTTGATAATCTGATGCGCTTCTATCTTTCCGAATAATTTTCTTAACCGTATTTTTCGATAAGTTGAATTCTCGCGCTATTGTCTTAAACCCCTTTCCGTCGACATGATATAGCCGACGGATTTTTGCAATTGTTTCCATTATGAGCATCCTCTTTTCCCCTGTGCTGTGTAAAAAAATTACAGGACATTTTACCTCATTTAGAGGGGGCATTTTCAACGCCAATTAACAACGCAAACTCAGATGTTATCGATTAAAACAGCGCAAGCGAAATTACCCGATAGCAAAATTTCTGATTGGACTTGGGGTCAGTGCACAAAATGCCTGGAAACTCGCTCTATCAGGAAAAGGATGGGGGCGCTTATCCAAGACACCAGCCCTTCACCAAGCCTTGTCGAATACTTGGTTTAAAGAGCAGGGATTAATAAATTTAGAACAGCGAGCGATGACGTTAAAGATTTAACTTAAACCGCCGTATGCGACATCGCACGTACGGTGGTGTGAGAGGACGAGGCCGCGAGGCCTTTCCTACTCGATTATTGAGCAGTATTTTCTGCGCTATCTGAATTTTTTATTTTTTCTGCGCTTTTAGCTTTTTTCTTTTCTTCAGCTAATGCAATCTTCGCAGCTTCTTCGTCTTCTGTTAATCCTGGTGGCACTAAACTAGGCGCAGCAATAGTGTCAGAAGTTGATTTTTGTGGAATCGGATTGTGGTCAGTGAAAGTAGGATTGTTCACACCGGGGGGTGTTTTCAAGCTGGGATTATTTTTAGCATTAACGTAATCACTGCTACGATTATGCATACAAGCTGTTAGTGTAAGCGCCAGAATAGAAAGAGAAATTAATGATAAAGCTGATTTCATTATGGTATGTCCTTTGAAATTGAGGGAATTAATTGTAAATCGCGTAATACTTTTTCTAAAATAATTTGATGCTCTTTTTCTAATGTCGTGAGCGGTAATCGAATGGCAGAAGAAATCTTTCCCATGAGATAAAGCGTATATTTTATGGGGATGGGATTAGTTTCAAGACCGCTAGCTTCAATTAATGGATTTAGTTTTTTTTCTAAAGCATTGAGTGCTGGCAAATTATTTTCAAGCGCATAATGCATGAGTTGTTTCATTTCGCTGGGGACGCTATTAGCAATAACAGAGATCACACCGTCGCCACCTGCCTGAACATAAGCCACGCTATTGTTATCACAGCTTGACCACAGTAAAAATTGATTACCACAGAGATTTTTAAGTGTTGCTATGCGGCTGAGGTCAGAATGAGTATCTTTAAGGCCAATAATATTTTTTAATTGGCTGAGTTGATGTACGGTTTCAATTTCTAAGTTACATCCTGTGCGTCCTGAATTATTGTAAAGAATAATGGGAATGTTAACAGCGTCGTTGATGGCTTTAAAATGTAGATATAAACCATTCTGAGTGGGTTTATTGTAATAAGGGGTTATGATCAATAGGCCGTCCGCGCCCAAGGCTTCTGCCTCTTGTGATAGCGCAATAGAGTTGCGAGTATCGTAAGTGCCGGTACCAACGAAAACAGGTAAGCGGTGGTTGACTTGTTTGATTGCGGCTTTAACGATCGCAGTTCTTTCTTCGTGCGATAATGTTGGTGACTCGCCGGTAGTTCCTAAAACGACCAAAGCTTCAGTGCCTGAAGCCACATGCCAGTCAATGAGTGATGAAAGTGCCTGATAGTCAACTTGACCATCCAAGTTCATCGGGGTAACAAGAGCGACCATACAAGCAAATTTCATAGCTTCCTCCAAAAGAATGGATTATCGAGGAAAAGCACCCGGGAAGCAAATGGGAAGTTGACGCCAATATTTTTTATTGATAATGTCGTTGCTTCTTTCCCTTCGTTTATTCCTTCTCAGGAACCTCTTTTTTAATCATTTATTTTCATAACGCGCAATGGTGTTGCAATAATGAGTCAGCATATTTCTAAAGCCCATGATAATTTTTTTAAAGAAGCGATGAAAGATGTGCGCGTCGCGCGCGAATTTTTTCAAATGCATTTGCCGCAAGATCTACAGCAGGTGATTCAATGGGAGAGTTTGGAGCTGCAAGCGAGCACGTATTCTGATATTTTGCGCAACGAGACAATTTCAGACATGGCTTTTAAAGTATTATTGCAAGGAAAAGAAGCTTATTTGCATTTAATGGTTGAGCATCAGTCCGTGCCGGACGCACTAATGGCCTTTCGAGCAGAGAATTATCGCAGTAATTTTTTGGCGCAATATATTAAACAGCATCCTAAAACCAAAACGATTCCTCTGGTTATTTCTTTAGTGCTTTATCATGGTCAAAAGCTTTGGGATTGTGTGCGTGATGTTCGAGAGCTGGTAGATGCTCCCGCAGATTTAATCGAAGCGTACGCTTTTCGTCCGTACATGTTGATTGACCTGAATGCGGTTGAAGATGAAGCGTTACGTCAACGACTATGGGCTGGTGTGATGCAGCTAGCTTTAAAGCATATTTTTGCTAAAAATATGTTGCCACATATTGAATCGATGACAGTCCTTTTGCGACAATTGGATAGGTTGAGCGGCATTCAGTTGGTAGAAACTGTGTTAGTATATCTGCTTGACCGTGGAGAGATGAATAAAGAGGCTTTTTTTAGTCTAGTAAGAACCCAACTTTCACCTGACGTGGAGGAGAAAATTATGACCGTATCTGAACAATTAAGAGCTGAAGGCATGCAACAAGGCATGCAACAAGGCATGCAACAGGGCATGCGCCTTGCTAACTTAAAAACGGCGCGTGAGATGTTGCGCCAAGGTATGGCGGAGACAATTATTGCAGGAGTCATTCCATTAACTATTGAAGAAATTCGCTCAGAAGCAGCGAAAATCTAAGAAGAGTTAGGCGAACAACATTAAAGTCTCAATGAAAAAGATGGATGGCTTATCCTTTGGCCCAAAACATGGGGGTCAGGGCCACAACCATCCAAGTCCTTAATCCTAGAGAATATTTATTAAGGCAGTATTAATAACCGATTTAGATTATTTTTTAAACAATTTAAGTGCTCTTGGCTAAATCAATGCCTAATTAGGCTGTTGTGAGCTGAGCTATTTTCACCGCTTGATACAAAGAAATGTCGGTTTTATCAATAATTTATTTTTAAAGACGCAACAGTCTTATTGAGTATCAAAACAGGGCTATCTGTTGCCATAACGATGTTGTCTTATAGTTTGTGTCACACGTTTAGTTAATAGTATCTTAATAACACAGGTGTACAATAATTGCCAAATCATCGTTGAGATATATACCAAAATGTTTAAATCTCGTGGTTGCGGCACTCCTAGCAGAACTGAGTCATACTGGCCAACAGCCACAATACTACCTCATGGGTCATGGAAAAGTACGTCCAGCGAGTCCTCGTCTGATCACACACTTAGCTTGAGTCATGATGAGGGGGATAGGCTTGCACTAGAACTAAAGAACCTAAAGGTCTTAAGCCAACATACTGAACTCACGGCGCCAGCGCTTCAATCTTTTAATCTTGATCTTCAATCTGTTGTTAAGCTTTCTTTGAAAGAAGGAAGCGAGGGGCATGCGGCTGGGATACTAAATCTGTTTCTATCTGTGGGGGCAATATATAAAAAATTGCATTCACGCGCCGACAGAGTATCTTATGGACATGAAATGCTCGATAATCTACCCAATCTTCAACTCCCAGAAGATTTTTTTTACTTAGCTGATCTTTTAATTTCAAGAAGACCAACCAACTATGATATTGCTAATGTTTTACATACTATTGGCTTAATTATTCGATACGATGGGGCTAGCGCACTAAACCAATCGATCGTAAAATCTATTATAACGTTGTATAATATGCTGTCCGATAAAAATTTTCTCTCTCATATTACTGTTCGTGAAATATCTCTATCGCTGGATTGCATGGGAAGTATTGCTCTTTCAGGAAAGCTGGAAGGCCAAACATTGGACCTTGGTTTATTTTCTCTTTTAGAGACTTCGCGGATTATAGATACGGATACGGCCAATGCTTACATCGAGAGCGTTTATTTTTCTGTTTTTGCTTTAGGGTTTATTGCCAGCAAAAATGTTAGCTGTAACCAGATAGATTCTAGCATTTTCGATCGATTATTTGATCGAATTCGGTATTTAGAAACGGATAAGATCTCTAGCGTAATCAGCAGCCTTGGTCATTTAGCAAAAGCAAACATGCTCCGTGGTCCGCTATATACTGCCTGGTTAAACCGTTGGCTTTCTTCTGTTGATGTTTCTCGTGCTTCTCCGTCTTTGAAAGATGCAGCAAAAATTTTTTATGGTTTAGGACAATTGTATAAAGCTCGTATACTTGCTCAACCTATAGATATTGATCTTATTCAGAAATTCTTTAATTATCGTCATGATGCAGTAATTTCCATCTCAGATACTTCAAGAATAATGCACAGCCTTGGTCTAATGGCACAGGCAGGTGCGTTAGCTAAGGAATTTAAAGTAGGCAACACATTTACTACAAGTTTATTGAGCCAAATTTGTCATCTGGATGAGCCCCAAGCAGTCTTGGGAGTATCACTGACGTTCTGCGGGCTTAGCACATTGGCAATTTCTGGTAATTTAGCTGAAGATGTGTGCTTAGATCATCGTTCAATAGACTTATGCTTTAGCCAGCTAGCTACTGCTGATATTGAATTCAGTGCTAAAGCTTTATCTGATTTAGGGTTTCTAGCTAAATTTAAAAAACTTTCTAAATCAGAAGAATACGATTTTCAGGCATTGTTTGAGAGACTACAGGAAACGGTTAGCTCGCAAAATCTTCACCGTGCTTTTTCCGGCATAAAGCGTTTATTAAAATATGAAATAAAAGTTGCTGCAACGTTCAAAGCCTCTGTCCTTGAGTTATTGCTCAATAAATTAGCCGCTATGGTAAGCACGGGTAAAGACATAGCAGACATTTTCGATTGTTTAGAACTCATGTCTGAGGCTCAGATTATCAATGGAAAATTACATAGTGATTATTTTGTTGGCTTGTTAAATTGTCTTCTTAATATTCACCATGCCAGCCTTAAAGATTACTCTTCAATTTTTTATGATCTTGCCTTGCTTAAACTTGAAGGTGTGCTGTCTAATATGATTCCTGTAAAAATCATTGATGACCTTCTGAGAAAGTTACTAAACTCTTTAGAAGATAATGATCAGTCTAATAGACTGCTTTATAGTTTAGGTTGGCTAAAGCAACCTGGACTTATTCAGGGAGATCTAGATCAAATTATATTAAATGATTTCTATCAGTGGTGTAATTATCGTTGTGATGATGAAATAGCTCAATGTCATGTTTCTCAGGGTATTTTAGGTGCGATCTATTTGGGGCATTGCTTATCAAATACGGAACTGAAAATTTTAGGGTCTTTTAAATCAACGCCAAGTAAAAATCAGATAAAATTATGTAATAAACTCAATAAGAGGAGAATTTATGCAGAGCCTGAGGTATTACTAGAAGGGCATTTTGTTGATATTTATTTTGAGTATAATGAGAAAAAATATATTGTTGAGCTTGATGGCCCACACCATCAGCAACGCATACAGCAGCATAAAGATCAGATGCGTGACGGATTTTTGAAGAGCAAGGGCTATGAGTTGCTTCGTTATCCCTGTAAAGATAAAAAATCCATTGCGAAAATATTTGAACACATTACACAAACTATAGGGCTGCCTAATTCTACCAATAACGCACCCACGAAGACTTCAGGCAAAAGAAGCCGTCATTACTGGAATTCATCATCGTTAACGTATTTTTCAGATAGTGATGAACCCCCGACAATTAAAGTGGGCCGCACTACGATAGGTTCTGGATCGAGGTGAGATCGACAGAAAACTATAATAACGTCAACCCCTAGGAGCAACAGCATTTTGTTGGTTATGGCAATGAAACATGGCGCAGCCGTCATTGCCTTTGTTGATAAATATATCTTATCGATATAATAAAAACAATTGATTTAACTTATTAACTAAGCGCGGGTAAAGTGTCATTCTCAATAACATACTCGGTGATAAAAAATGCATACTTACCTTGAATATAGACGTAACCTACAATACCTAAAAAAAGAAGCCTCCATCCGTGCAGAAAAATCTAGAACTCCGAATGAATATGGGGATTATGACAATTCAGGAGAAGAATCTGATTACACGCTTTTTATTGAAGCGATCCAGCCAATCTTTCCTAAGATAATTGACTCTTCCAGCCTTACGCTTGCCGAGAAATTTAGGTTGTTTACGGAAGAATATTATTTTGATCGGCCTGCAGGATCGTCTTGCCTTTTTGAAATTTTTGAAAGAGAAAAAAACGAACAAGAAAACCACTTATTTTTTCACACGATGTTAGAGCTTTTAAATAATGAAGGGTATACTGTAGACAAAACCCCTACTGTATTCAACACGATAATTTACCAAATTTTTTTTAAACAGCAGGACTTTCATAATGCAATAAATTACTTTTTTTTGTATTTAGAAAAACTGCCTCTTGCAGACAGCGTGGCCATATTAAAAGAAAACCACAATCCATGCTGCCCTTATGCAAAACATGAAGTACGTGTTCTGCTCGATAAACTATGGATCAAAGGCGCAACAATAACTGACATTGTAGCTGTATATCAATTATGGCTCACGCAAGAAGAATGTTTTGCATTAATAATTAAAAAAATTTCACAAGGACCATGGACTAAAAAACAATGCCAAGAAATACTGGATAATAATCCAATGATTATAACGCACTTAATCAATTTGCCTAATGGCAGCCAAAAACTGGAAATTATAGAGGCTTGCTTAGAAAAATATAAATTGAAAAATAAAAAATTATTCACATTAGAGTCGGCATCATTAAAGAAAATTCAACAAGAAAAAATAAAAGTTTTAAGTGGAGATTTACATAAAGACCAACTTCTTGCAACTGTTATCGCTGCCCCTGTAGCACATACCCTGGATATATCTAACATGCAAACAGCAATACCAGAAGCAAGGGCAATTAGTGATGAAAACAATCCTTATCTTAATTATGAACTGATTAATAGAACAAGAAATACGCTTGAGAGAGTAAGTGTATTATTTCACTCTGTTGCCACGGTTACTAGAGTCGATATTCCTTTAGAAGTACAAAGCTATATTGAAAAATCTATTGTTGCTTACAAACATCCTGAAACATATCTTGATTTTTTTTATAGGAACAGAAGAAGTGAAAAAGCCAATTTTTTAGAGGAACTTTTAGTGCATATTCGTCATCATCCAAATAACTCTTATAAAAACTGTGTCGAATCTTTTAAAAGTTTACATGCTAAGCGTTACAATGACGTAATAACGGGTGATAACGCTGAAGGTGGCAATGTCTACAGAATTATAATGACATTGCTGAGTTTAGATAATTTTAAGGCAGAAGAAGTACAGGTAAGACCGAGTGCTCCACCACTTTACTTCTAATACGTTTGATTAATCCATCATATCACTGCACACGCCCTGTTCGGCGTGTGCAGTGACAACAAAAGGAATCAGACATCAATTCTTCCTTAGCTTTTTCGTCAACGCCAACGGCTTTGGATACTTCATCACTACACAATAGCATGAAATCATAAACGTGATCATCGCTGTAATTTGAATTTAGGTTTAACAATCTGAGTCACCTCGGCATATATCGTGCCGTCTTTTAATCTAGCACTTAACCTTTCGCCTACATGTATATTTGCAACAGAAGTGACAGTTTTCTCGTTCTGGGAAAGAATGGCATAACCGCGGTCCAAGGTGTTCAAAGGACTAAGTTGATGCAATTGTTTTCCTAGGTTGCTTAGGGCGGTTTTTTTATTCAGCAGCAAATTATTCATTAGTATCGGTAGCTGACGTTGATATTGCTGCAGCTGTTGTTGTTGCATATCCAAACATGCTTTAGGATGTTGTTGGTTTAAACGTTGTGTGAGTTGGGACATCAACAGTGCTTTTTGATGCAAAGAAGATTGGAAAAGATGTTGTAATTGTTTTGCTTTTTGAGTCAAGTAAGCATTAATTTCTGCTTTATCCGGGACTAAAGTTTCCGCGGCCGCAGAGGGAGTGGGGGCTCTGACATCGGCAACAAAATCAGCAATCGTAAAATCGATTTCGTGTCCAATGCCGGTAATAATCGGTAAACGACAATGATAAATAGCGCGTGCAACAATTTCTTCGTTAAATGGCCATAAATCTTCAAGTGAGCCACCACCGCGAGTGAGTAGCAAAACATCGCAGATTTTTTCTTTATCAGCATGTTTAATCATGCGCGTAATATTTTCAGCCGCTTGATTACCTTGTACTAGCGTCGGGAAAATACAAATCTCAGCAATAGGGTAGCGGCGTTTTAATACGGTGAGTACGTCATGAATCGCCGCGCCTGTAATAGAAGTAATAATTCCGATTTTTTTGGGATAGCGAGGTAAGGGCTGTTTGTGTACATCATCAAACAGACCTTCATTAAACAGCTTTTGTTTCAGTGCTTCAAAACGTTTTTGCAATACACCGACGCCAGCTTCTTCCATATGCGAAGCAATTAATTGATATTCACCGCGTTGTATGTACAGGCTAACTTTAGCGCGTATGACAACGTGCATGCCATTAGCAGGGTAAAATTGAATAGCGCTAGTCTGTGTGCGAAACATGGCGCAGCGAATTTGAGCTGCTTCATCTTTCAGTGTAAAGTACCAGTGACCCGATGAAGGACAAGAGAAATTAGAGATCTCTCCTTCTAATAAAAGACTTGAGAAATGATGTTCCAACAACATTTTGGTAGCTTCATTTAACTCACTGACGGAATAGATAGGTTCGTTTGTCATGATTCTTACTAATAGGTAATGCGTCAATTCTAATGAGAGATAAGCATGTTTACAACTTTTGATCAACATTGTATGCAAAGAGCGCTGGCTTTGGCAGATATGGCCCAGGAAACTGGCGAAGTTCCTGTGGGCGCGGTAATCACCTTGGGTGATCAAATTATTGCTGAGGGATATAATCAACCTATTGCACAAAATGATCCTACCGCGCACGCAGAGATAGTTGCATTACGAGCAGCGGCAAAAGCGCTGATGAACTATCGTTTAGTGAACTCCACGCTTTATACCACGCTTGAGCCATGCTGTATGTGCGCAGGGGCAATTATTCATTCGCGAGTACAGCGGATTGTCTATGCCGCTAAAGACGAGCGAAGTGGAGCCGCTGGAAGTGTATTTTCTGTTTTAGGTTCAAAGATGCTGAATCATGTTCCTTGTGTTAAGCATGGCCTATTAGCAGAGGAAAGTGGTTTAGTCTTGAAACGATTTTTTCAAGAAAAAAGAAAAAAATGATGCTGTTTTTATGCTGGTTGAAAGATTTTTCAACTAGTATATACTGAGGCCGATTTTATTTAATACACCCTTAGGAGATAGACATGGCTAAAGTAGTCAAATCAACGTCAGGTTTGAAAGACGCGAAGTTAGAGATTAAAAATCTGAAAGCAGAATTGAAAGCACTTAAAGTGGCTCATAAGAAAGAGTTAAGTGAAGTCGTTTCGACTACTTATGATCGTGCGATTCATGCTGCTTTTGATCAATTTGAACAAAAAGAAATTGCACGTGAAGCAGTTATTGAGAAAGCCGTTAACCAAGCGCTTGCTCAATTTGAAAAAAGTTTTGAAAAGAAAGCTAAGAAAACTAGCAAGAAAGTGAAGCCTGCTAAAGCGGCTAAGAAGAAAGCGGTAAGCAAGAAAAAAGCCTAATTTTATTTAAGAATAAGAACCCTGGTGATTTTTTCATATTTCACCAGGGTTTTTTTATGGCACAAAAAAACGAGGTAATTTGTGACAATTGGAATTATGGGCGCAATGCATGAAGAAGTTGCCTTATTGAAAGAGAAAATGCACATAGAGGCCACCCGCATTATCGGTGGTAGAGAATATTATCAGGGTGAGCTATTTGATCATAAAATTGTGTTGGTATTATCAAAAATTGGCAAAGTCGCTTCTGCTATCACTGCCACTTTATTAATCGAGCATTTTGATATTGATTACGTGATGTTCATGGGGGTCGCTGGTGCCGGAAATCCCAATGTGAACGTTGGTGATGTTGTTGTTGCAGATTTTTTGTTACAGCATGATGTGGATGTTAGGCCATTTTATAAGCCACATGAAATTGCAGTGTTGAATAAGGCGTTATTCGAGACGGATAAGAAGTTGGCGCAGCGTTTGTTGCGTGCAACAGAGCATTTTTTGCAACACGATTTAAATGTTGATATCGAATCAATGTCATTGAAGAAATTTAGCATTAAATCTCCAAAAACACATTTTGCAACTATTGCCAGTGGCGATCAATTTATTCAAGATGTTACGCTGCTTAATGACATTCATCATCGAGTGAAATCGGCACAGGATGTTCTGTTAGGTTGTGTGGAAATGGAGGGGGCAGCGGTAGCTCAGGTATGTTATGAATTAAATACTCCCTGCGTGGTGGTTCGTACAATTTCAGACAATGCGAATCATTCGGCAGCGATTGATTTCAATGCTTTTTTACAAGAGGTGGCGAGTCATTATGCTTTGGGAATTATCAAAGAGTTTTTTAGAAAATTAAGTAAAAACTGACAAGCGTATTCTGCAGCATAATGCAGGTTTCGTTGTTGATAATTTATAAAAGTCTTTGTTTCATGATGTATTTCGCCGTTAGGTGTCGTTAAGGCCAAATGCAATTGTGTTTCTTTGGTATCAGGCGTTGAATTCCAATATTTTTCTAAACCAGTTAATTCTAAATGCCAGTTTGCTTGATTTTTTTCTTTTGCATTAAAGTGCAACTGATCATTAAGCTCAGGTGATCTTAGCAATTGCTCTAAGCATCCTCCAGTAACAGGGTCAGTAATATAAAGCTCACAAGTGTTTTCTTTTAATATGACTTTTAAGTTATCAGAGGCTTTTGTTGCTGTGTCATTAAACAAATAAGGTGCGATGATGTTTAAAACAGCATTTATTCCTTTTTCTAGTTCGTCTGTAGGTGAAAACAATTTAAATTCTAAGTAGGGAAATGTTACTCGATAACCTGTTTGAAAAGAAGCATACGGTTGTAGGGCTTCTTCTAACTTTTCCGCAATGTGCCCCTCACTTACGCCAAATAATAGCCAATTTTTAAAATATACTTCATGCCCGAATTTTTTTTCTTTTAGCTCTGGAAGGACGAATTGGGTGAACATAGGCAGGCATTCGTTAGGCGGCCCTGGCAACATAAATATTAGTTTATTTTGTAAGTAACATAAACAGCCTGCTGCAGTTCCATTAGGGTTTGCAAGTGTTTGAGCGTCTTTAGGAAATAGAGCTTGTTGCTGATTTGAAATAGGAATGTTAGCTATTCCATAGCGCGCGACTAAGCGATCAATAATGGCTTGCCAGACATTTTCATGCAATTCCAAAGGTTGCTGTAATGCTTTTGCTAAAGCAAAGCGTGTACGATCATCGGTGGTTGGGCCTAATCCACCTGTGATAATGAGAGCGTCGTTGTTTTCTAATAGCGATAAAATATTTTTGGTGATATTGGCTTCATCATCTCGAACAATCTGGTGTTCTGTGACATGCATTTGCTGGTGAAATAAATTGTTCGCAATAAATTGAGCATTAGTGTTTAGGATGACGCCATCAACAATTTCATCTCCAGTGGCAAGAAGGGCTATATGCTTTATGGTCATTTTTAGAAGACCCTTTTCCCGCTACTTATGTAGGGGCGACCGGTTGGTCGCCCTTCATCGATATTATTCAGCGTCGCTTGCTGCAGCGGTTGCCAACAATGCGGCACGCTTAGCATTAGTTGCTTCGCGTTGTGCTTTAGTTTGAATTTTTTCTTTAATACGTGCAGCCTTACCAGCTAATTTACGTAAGAAATAAAGCTTCGCACGACGCACGTCACCAAGACGTACCACGGCAATACTTTCGATGATTGGGCTATAGGTCTGGAATACACGCTCTACGCCTTCACCGTGTGATACTTTTCTCACTGTGAATGCAGAGTTCAGGCCGCGACGGCGAATTGCAATAACAATGCCTTCAAAAGCTTGTAATCGCTCACGAGTACCTTCTTTTACACGCACTTTAACTGAGACAGTATCACCTGCGCGAAATTCAGGGATGATTTTCCCGCGCATTTGCTCAGCTTCGAATTGTTGAATGATTTTACTCATGACTTCTTTTCCTCATTGGCTCTATGATAGTTATATTCTGCAATAAACTCATTTAATAATATTTTCTCTTCTTCTGAAAGCCTCAATACATTAGGCTCTAACAAATCTGGTCTCTTTAACCAGGTTGTTCCCAGTGAGTGTTTTTTTCTCCACTCGGCAATCTCACGATGGTTTCCGCTTAGTAACACCTTCGGAATTTTCCATCCATTATAACTTTCGGGTCGTGTGTACTGCGGATGTTTCAGTAAACCGTGATAAAAGCTATCATCCATCACCGAGCCGGCATCTCCTACAACGCCTGGAACGCAACGAGCGATTGCATCTATCATTACTAGCGCTGCAAGTTCTCCGCCGCTGATCACATAGTCGCCCAGTGACCATTCTTCATCGACAAATTTATCAATAATCCGTTGATCAATCCCCTCATATCGGCCAGCAATCATAATCAGATCGTTGTCTTCCGCCGCTTTTTTTGCCAGTGCTTGGTCAAACTGCTTTCCTTGTGGGGAAAGATAGATGACTTTCGCATTGGGTCGCTGTGCTTTTGCGGCTAGCACGGCTTGGTGCAAAGGTTTTGCCATCATCACCATGCCGGGGCCTCCACCAAAAGGGGAGTCATCGACCGTTTTATTCTTATCTTCTGTATAATCTCGTGGATTAATACAAGAAACTGTCAGCAATTGTTTATCAATTGCTCTGCCCATAATTCCAAATCGCAAGCTGTCTTGCATTTCTGGGAATAGGGTCACTATCGTAAAATTCAAAAATCTGTGTCCCAGTCTACAATTACATAATTGGATGCCAAATTAACTTCTTTTACTACTTTTTCTAGTAAATACGGAACCAAGTACCGTTTTTCTCCTTGAATGACGAGAACAGGGTTTGCGCCAGTTTCCATCACTTCATCAATTACACCCAGCGTAAGTCCAGCGACTGTTTTTACAGTTAACCCTTCAAGGTCCGACCAGTAATACTGTCCTGCAGGAAGTTCTGGCAATTGTGAGCGCTTTACAGCGATTTCACAATTTGTCCATTGTTGGGCGTCATCTCTTTCTTCGCAGCCCACAAACTTCGCGACGAGATATTTCCCGTGCAATGCGTCTCCTTCAAGCTCTACCTCAACCCACTGCTGCTTTTTATTCACATACCAAGGGCTGAAATCAAAAATATCGTCGGGTTGTTCTGTAAAGCTAACAATTTTCAGCGCTCCATCAAGCCCAAAAGGCGCCCCTATTTTTCCGACAGAAATGTAGCGGTCATCTTTTAAGCTCATTTTAAATACTACCGTCGTTTATTAAGCGGTTACTTCAGCGCTGACAACTGCTTTTTTACGTGGAGTCTTAGTCGCTTTGTATTGAACGCCAGTACGCACGCCGTTTTGCTTAAATTCTTTAAGTAGCGCTGCAACGCGTTCAGAAGTTTGCGCACCTACGCCTAACCAATAGTCAACACGAGCCATATCTAACTCTAATCGAACTTCAGCGCCGCTAGCGATAGGGTTGAAATAACCTAGTCTTTCAAGGTTGCCGCCATCACGTGCGCTGCGCTTATTTTTTGCAACTACATGATAAAAAGGGCGTTTTTTCGCTCCTGCACGGGTTAAACGGATCGTTACCATAGCGTTCATTTCCTCTAAAAAATAAATCTACACGTCAATAGCTTGACAAAAGGAGACAAATTATACGGAAAAAAAACAAAAAGTACAGTCACTTAATCTTCTTTATTTCCTAGAAGCTTCTTTAAGTCATTTCCTAAGCCGTTAGGCAGCATGCTTTGCAACTGGCTCATATCCGGCATTCCACCCATGCCACTCATTTCTGCCATACCGCGCATCATTTTTTTCATGCCACCGCCTTGGGTGACTTTTTTCATCATTTTTTGCATTTGCTCGAATTGCTTCAATAACTTATTGATAGCAGGGACACTGGTTCCAGAGCCCTTGGCAATGCGCAACTTACGTGAGCTTTTTAAAAGGGCTGGATAAGTACGTTCTTGTGGGGTCATAGAGCTGATAATTGCGTCAATTTCATGAATTCGTTTTTCAATATCATTGGCATTGCCCATCATCCCGCCAATATTTCCCATGCCAGGGAGTTTCTTCATAATGCTGGCAATGCCGCCTAGCTTACCGAGTTGCTTAAGTTGGTCGCGAAAATCTTCCAAATCAAAGGCGTGGCCTTTTTTAAGCTTTTTGGTGAGCTTTTCGCCTTTAGTTTTATCGAGTTTTTCAGCGTCTTCAATTAAACTGAGTACGTCGCCCATGCCTAAAATACGAGAGGCTACTCGATCGGGATAGAAAGGGCTGAGAGCATCAATTTTTTCGCCCACACCCATAAACTTAATCGGTTTACCGGTGATTTGACGCATAGAAAGCGCAGCACCACCACGTGCGTCACCGTCAGTTTTGGTTAGCACAATGCCCGTAATATCTAATGCATCGTTGAATGCCTTAGCAGTATGTGCCGCATCTTGCCCGGTCATACTATCCACCACTAATAAAGTTTCAGTAGGTTTAGCTAACGCATAAATTTCTTTTAGTTCTTGCATCATCTTTTCATCAATATGCAGACGGCCAGCGGTATCGATTATTAACACATCACTGATAGAGCGCTTAGCGGCTTCAATCGCGGCTTTAACTATATCAATAGGAGATTGTGAAGGATCGCTGGGGTGTAGTGATGCTTGTACCGTTTCTGCTAATGTTGCAAGTTGTTGAATGGCTGCGGGTCTATAGACGTCGCAGCTGGTCAGCATGACCGTTTTTTTCTTATTTTCTTGAATCCATTTAGCGAGCTTTCCCGCTGTCGTGGTTTTTCCTGAACCCTGCAGGCCAACCATCAATATTACAACAGGAGGAACAGCATTAAAATTAAGCTCGTTTTGCTCATCACCGAGAAGATGAGTTAGCTCATCGCGCAGTATTCGAATCAGCTCTTGCCCGGGTGTTAAGCTTTGCAAAACCGCCTGGCCCATGGCTTTTTCGGTGACAGTTTCAATAAAAGGTTTAATGACCGATAAGGCAACGTCGGCTTCTAGCAAACTAACCCGCACATCGCGTAAGGTTTCTTTGATATTGCTTTCAGAAATTCGACCAAGACCGCGTAAATTCTTTAATGTGCGATCCAGGCGATTCGATAAAGATTCAAACATGGTGGTAATAACCTTGATAGAGAGTGGTGTGTAGTATATACGTTTGAGATTCCGGGTACAATTTCTCTTGATCTGGAGGCGGTTAAAATATAGGTAGTGAAGGGGCGTGGGTAGGGGCGACTGGGTTAGTCGCCCCTATAAATTATTGCCCTAGTTCACGCAAAGGTTTCTTACTTAATAAATGCTCAGTAATGTCTTCTAAAGAAACGCCACGAGTTTCTGGCACATAGAGACGTGTGAACAACAATCCTAAAATACAGGCAACAGCATATAACCAGAACGTTGTAGATATACCCAATCCTTTAATGAAAATGGGATAACTAAATACGACTAAGAAGTTAAACCCCCAGTTACAGATAGACGCCATACCCATTCCGGTGTTACGAACGTGGATAGGGAAGATCTCAGCCATCATGATGTGTGGGATTGGGCCAATTGCGATGGCAAAGAAAGCAATATAGGCAAGTACTGCAAAGAAAGTAATCATGCCCAAATGAACCGTTTGTAATTGAGCGCCCATGCTGATAATAATTAATGTTGCAGCTGCCCCTGCAAAACCGATGTACAACAGCTTGCGACGTCCAACTTTTTCAACCAACCACATCGCCAATACCGTGGTAAGCATGTTAACTAGGCCTACGCCAACGGTCGCCAGGATCTGTGTGCTAGTGCTGTCCATGCCGGCAGCAGCAAAAATGCTTGGGGCAAAGTAAATAACGACGTTAATTCCACTTATTTGTTGCAGAACAAATAACCCCATCGCAACGATTAATGCTGGACGGACGGTTGGTGAAAATAGCGCGCTCCATTTGACCATTTTGCCTTCATCAGCGATAGTGTGTTCGATAGTGTTTAACTCGCTCGTGGTGTCACGATTAGGGCTGATGCGATCTAATACTTTGCGTGCTTTGTCTTTTTGATTAGAGAGGACTAGCCAGCGATGGCTTTCGGGTAAACACATCATGCCTATCAGCAATACAAGCGCGGGAATAGCGCCAGCAGCAAACATCCAGCGCCAGTTAATGCCATAAACAAATAAGTAGTTGACGACATAGCCCAACATAATACCTATTGTTATTGCAAGCTGATAACAACTGATTAAGCGACCGCGAAGATTAGCAGGTGCCATTTCTGCAATGTAAAGCGGTGTCATGACTCCAGCGATACCAATCGCGATACCGGTGATTAGCCGCGCAATAACTAAAGTAGTTAAGTTAATAGAGACTGCGGCACCAATGGCGCTTATCGTGAAAAGAATGGCGGCAGTGAGGATGGCAGTTTTTCTGCCAATTTTAGTTGTGAGCTTAGTCGCGATAAATGAGCCCAGTACGATAGAAGCAAACATAGCTCCTAAAGGCAGCGCACTGGCAAGAAAACCTTGCGCGGCAACATCTAAATGAAAGTTTTCTATGAGAATGGGTAGAATTCCGGCGATAACGCCTTCATCAAATCCAAAGAGCAGACCCGAGATTGCGGCGATGCTTGCAATAAGATAGACCATAATGTTCCCCTGTAATTTGGTGTTAAATGATTATTACACGATAAATTCATTGATTGAAAGGGGCTAAAGTAAGAAAGACTTAATTAAAGTAAGGGTAATTTTATGCGCGGATGGTAGTTTTGTGACAATCAATTGTCAACTACAAGAGTATTCGGTATGCTTTCTCGGTTATTTTTCATCTGAATACAGTAGCTTAACGCATGGGGCGCCTGATTTTATGAGCACCAAATCTCATCGTAGTATACCTTTAGCGCAGATGGGTTTTATGTCTCAACTTGCGCATTTGTCTAAGGCCGAAAAATTGATTGCCTTGTTTGAGAGATATGGTGACATTGTTGCGATATCGCAGCGAGAGAAATTTTTTGCAGTTAATGATGTGGACGCAATTGGCCATATTCTGCGTGATAATAGTGAAGCTTATGATAAGCATTTCCCACTTTATGATCGAGTGAAGTTTTTTTTGGGGGATGGATTATTAACGCATGCAGGTGACGTTTGGCGACAACGACGTAAACTCATACAGCCGCACTTTGCGCATTACTCTATGCCTGAAGTTTTTTCTGTTACTGTAGAAAAAACCAAAGAAATGATATTACGCTGGCAACGATATGCTCGCGAGCGAGAGGCGTTTGATCTTGCGCAAGAATTATTAACCTTGATGTTACAAATTTCATCGAAAGTACTGTTTCATCACGAGCTAAATTATTCTAAATCACGTTTTTTAGTTAATGCTTATGGAAAAACGCAGCGCAATGTTAATCGCGCAATTTCTATGAGTCCTTGGTGCCCATCGCTGGCGCAATGGAAAGCGCGTATTACACATGCTCAAATTGGTCAAGCCATCGAAGGAATTATAAAAAATCATGTGCCACAAACCCCTGCAGATATGTTAGATACGTTATTGACAGCAACTCGCTGTCCTATGGCCTTATTATCGCAACACGATGTTCACGAAGAGATGCGTACTTTTTTAGGTGGAGGTCATGAAACCACTGGAAGTGGGTTGGTTTGGACAATGGCAACTTTATTGCAACATCCTGAATATGTTGAACGTTTGCAGCACGAATTAACCGCTGTATTAGATAAGCGCGATCCTGTTTACGAAGATTTGCCTTTGCTGACATTAAACAAAATGGTTTTTCAAGAAGGATTGAGATTATATCCGCCTATATGGATTACTGGTCGACGTCTTTTGAAGCCAGATATTTTGTGCGGATACTCAATGCCGGAAGAATCTACCGTGACAATTTGCATGTATGCATTGCATCGAGATGAACGTCATTGGGATGAGCCCGATCTTTTTAATCCGTATAGGTTTATGCAAGAAGCTGTTTCAGCACGGCATAAATATGCTTATTTACCGTTTGGTACAGGATCGCGTGGTTGTATTGCGCAATTGTTTTCTATGATCCAAGGGCCTATGGTTTTGGCGATGTTGATGCAAAATTTTGAGTTTGAATTACTATCAAATGATTTTAGTCATGAATTATTTTTTACAATTCGTCCGAAATATCCCGTGTATGTACGAGTAAAGGAGCGTTAAGCAATAGGTTCATGCTAGCCAATAGACTCTGTGTTATCCACAGAAGGCTTTGATTTAAGCCGAATCTTTTTTACACGATTGTGTCTTACCTGCAGAATTTTAATTGAGTAACCATTAATATTAATGGATAACCCAGGTTTTGGAATAGACTCTAGATGCTCGAAAATAAGGCCATTGACTGTTTTAGCATCGCTGGTAGTAAAGACAGTGTTTAGTTCTTTGTTGAGATCACGTAGTGTGGCGCTACCCTCAATTAAATAGCTGCCATCTTTTTGTAAGGTAATTTCTTCTGTATTTTCGATTACGTCAGTGGTGAATACGCCAACAATTTCTTCAAGTATGTTATCTAAAGTCACTAAACCTTTAATTTTGCCATATTCATCAACGACTAATGCCAATCGATCTTTATGTTTCTGGAAACGTAACAGTTGTTGTTTAAGATCCACGCGTTCAGGAATAAAATAAGTCGGACGCAAATGTTTTTTGATTTGCTTTTTATTAAAGTTGGGTAAATTAATGCTTTGTAAAATATCACGTATATGTAAAATACCGCAGGTATTATCAATATTGCCATGAAACACTGGAGCTCTTGTGTGCTGTAACTCGTGCAGTTGCTTGATGATTTCTTGGATGTCATCATCTAAGTTAATGCCAATAATATCACTTCGTACTACCATGATTTCATCGACCGTAATTTTCTTCAAATCAAATACCCCCAGCAACATAGAGCGATCTTGAGAAGGCATCTCATCAGAAGAGGCATGTACCATGGTGCGCAATTCTTCACGGCTGAGTGGCTCTAGCTTAGCGTTTTCTACCCGTATATTAAGGATGCGTAACAAGCCATTAGAAATAGTGTTAATTAACCAAACTAATGGATAAGCAATTCTTAATAGCCAGCGCAATGGAAAAGAAACAATGGCGGCAGTTTCTTCAGGGTATATGGCCGCTACAGTCTTGGGCGCAACTTCAGCAAAAACAAGAACAAGAAAGGTAAGAATCAATGGCGCAACAAAAGCATTTGCTTCACCATAGAGATCAATCGCAATAATAGTGGCGAGTGTAGAAGCAAAAATATTGGCACAAGTGTTGCCAATTAAGATCACTCCCAAGAGTCTATCTGGTCGTTTAAGGAGTGCCAGTATTTGTTTAGCACGTTTGTTCCCCATTTGAACTTCATGCTGAAGTCGATACCGGTTAGCTGCCATCATGCCGGTTTCTGAAGCGGAAAAAAATCCAGAAATGACGATGAGCAAAACAAGGCCAATTATAGCGATTAGCACGGCTTATCCTTTTAGTTGATCATTCATTTTATAGGCGATAGTGTAAGATAGCATCTCTTCGCATTCAACGGTATTATACTCATTGGCTTTTATTTTGAGTGTTTGGAGAGAGTTTATGTTGATAGTGCCTTACAAAAGCGTCGCGGCGGCGCTGGTTTTAGCGGTGTTGCTCGGGCCGATTGGGGTTTTTTATGCTTCTTTTGTTGGCGGTATTGTCATGTGTATTTTTGGTTTGGTAGCGATTGGGACTATGGCCAGCATGCATTCACCGCTACCGATGGTAACCGTTTGCTTATTTGGGATTGTGTGGGCTATGGCAGCCGTGAGATTTTATAACCACAAAATGTTGAAAATCGCAGTGAATGGTTGTTTTGGAGACCCTGTAAGCCCAATCGCTCAAACATTGAAAAAGAATCGTGGATTTTTTAGGAAAGAAAAAATCGTCAAAGATGAGCAGGCTAGTGAGGTAACCCCTGAAGCACCTGATGCTGAAGACGGCGCTTCTTCTTGGAAATTATGAAGGAAGTAGAGTGGAATTAAGGCGGGTTATTCGTCGACAAGTATCAGAAGATAGCGCACATGTCGCATTATCAAAAGATATTCATCCTATTGTCGATAGGCTATTGCGTCATCGTGGCGTTTATTCTGTCAGCGAAGTTGATTATGCTTTAAAACATTTATTGCCCTTTCATGCATTAAGTAATATTACTGCGGCAGCGTGTTGTTTAGCAGAGGCATTAGAAAAACAAGAAAAAATACTAATCGTTGGCGATTTTGATGCGGATGGAGCAACGAGTACCGCTTTGTCTGTGCGGGTACTGCGAGCATTCGGCGCAAGAAACGTTGATTTTCTTGTACCTAATCGATTTAACTTTGGTTATGGATTAACAACAGAGTTAGTTGCTGTTGCGAAAAATATGCAACCTGATTTAATTGTGACAGTGGACAATGGTATATCCAGTATTGCGGGGGTTGCTGCTGCAAAAGCAGCAGGGATAAAAGTATTGATTACTGATCATCACCTTTCGCCAGCAGTATTACCCGACGCAGACGTTATCGTTAATCCTAATCAACGAGAGGATGAATTCGAAAGCAAAGCGCTTGCAGGCGTCGGTGTGGTTTTCTATGTGATGTTGGCATTACGAGCTGAATTACGTAAACGAAATTGGTTCGATCAACAGAAAATTGTTGAACCGAATCTAGCGAATTATTTAGACATTGTCGCTTTGGGCACTGTGGCGGATGTTGTGCCATTAGATCGCAATAATCGCATATTAGTTGCGCAAGGATTACAGCGTATACGGGCAGGAAAATGTGTACCAGGCATTGCGGCTTTATTATCAATTGCTAAACGTATTCCGAAAAATTTACATGCCCAAGACCTGGGATTTCTCATTGGGCCAAGATTAAATGCTGCAGGTAGAATGGATGATATGTCTTTAGGTATTGAGTGTTTAATTACCGATGATCCTGTGCGGGCAATGTCGTTAGCAAAGCAATTAGATCAATTTAATCAAGAGCGTAGAGTGGTTGAACAAGATATGCAGTTGCAAGCGCTGCAAACATTGAAACAAATATCTTTGGGTGTAACAAAAACATTGCCGTTAGTGTTATGTTTATTTGATGCGTCATGGCATCAAGGCGTCATTGGTATTCTTGCATCACGCATTAAAGACAAGGTGCATCGTCCTGTGATTGCATTTGCAAAAGATAATGACACGACAATTAAGGGATCTGCGCGTTCTATTGCCGGCGTGAATATCCGTGATATTTTAGTAGAAGTTGATACAGATCACCCTGGACTTATTATTAAATTTGGTGGTCATGCCATGGCGGCAGGATTGTCACTTTTACAAAGTAATTTGCAAAAATTTTCCGCGGTATTTAATGTCGTGTTAGCAAAACATGTTAATCCAAGCATGTTGGAAAAGATTGTTGTGACAGACGGCGAGTTGCGACAAGAAGATTTTACCTTGCGTTTTGCTGAAATATTGCAAGAATATGGTCCGTGGGGGCAGCAATTTCCGGAGCCAATGTTTGACGGCAGATTTCAGGTGGTTGATGAAAATATTTTGGCAGGAAAATACATGAAGTTCACTTTGTTACCAGAAAATAGTGAGTCAAGTATAGAAGCTGTGGCATTTAATATTGATCTTGAACAATGGGCAATGCAACGCTGTGAGGTTGCGCACGTGGTTTATCGTTTGGATATTAATGAGTTTCGTGAACGACGGAAATTACAATTAATTATTGAGCAAATCGAGCCGATTAGCATGATGGAGCGAATTTAGTGATGAAATATAAAGATATTATTGCGGCTTGTGAGGCGCAGGCGGAATCAAAAGAATTGCTTGAATTTGAAGTTTCACATATCTCTATTGATACTCGAACGTTGAAAGTTGGGGCTGTTTATATTGCCATCCAAGGAGAGGCGCAAGATGGCCATAATTATGTGCAAGTGGCAAAAGAAAAGGGCGCGCTGGCAGTGGTTGTTTCTCGAAAAATAGCGTGCGATATCCCGCAGATTTTAGTTAAAGATACTACCGTGGCCCTTGGAAAAATAGCAGCTTATTGGCGTAAACAATTTTCGCTGCCAATTATTGCGATTACCGGCAGTGCTGGAAAAACCACTACGCGCAATATGATTGCAAAAATTTTGATAGAGGCTTTTGGTGAAGAACATGTGTTGGTGCCGGAGAAAAATTTTAATAATCAATGGGGTCTTCCTTTGGTGTTGTGTAGGCTCAATGCGAAACATAAAATTGCAGTCCTTGAAATGGGCATGAATCATTTAGAAGAAATTCGCTATTTAATGAAAATCGCACAGCCCACAGTAGGCGTCATCACAAATGCAGGGTCAAATCATTTAGGCTTTTTAGGTTCATTAGAAAACATTGCTAAAGCCAAAGGCGAGATGTTTGAAGAATTATCTGCAACCGGCTGCGCGGTGATTAATTTAGAGGATAGATTTTTTTCTTACTGGAATAATCTTTTATCTACGCAGACTAAATCCACATTTGGATTGCACTCAGGTGATATTACTGCAAAAAATATTCAAGCATATGGTTTTACATTAGTGACTCCAATTGGTGAGATTAATGTGAAACGTGTTTTATTGGGCGAACATAATATTGTCAATTCTTTGGCAGCTTCAGCGGCAGTGTTGTCAGCCGGCATGAATGATCTTGCTGTAATTAAACGTGGTTTAGAAACAGTGGCTCCAGAACATGGACGCTTGGAGCCAATAACCACATCACAAGGCGTAATTATTCTCAATGATACGTATAATGGAGGCGAAACTTCAATATTAGCAGCCTTACAAGTTTTATCTGAGTATAAAACTATTGGCAGAAAGATCGCGGTGATTGGCGATATGTCAGAGTTAGAAGAGTTTAGTATTCCCATGCATAAAAAAATGGGTGAGCATGTCGCACGATTTTCGCCTGATATTTTTATCGCGTTTGGGCCGTTGATGAAACATGCTTATGATGAATATCTTGAACAAAACAAACAGCATTTTTTGTCGCATGATGAAGTGGTTGAATATTTGAAATCCATTTTGCAAGAAAATGACCTTGTATTGTTGAAGGGCGCACGCGTGATGACGATGGAAAAAATTTGTGATGATTTAATGTAGCGCACTTAAATTTAGACTGCTAAGGGTTGCAATAAGAAGATGCTCCTTGGTCTGCGGTGATTTTTCCATCTTCTCGCGGATAATATTCTTGATAATTACATTGGATGCAACTTAAGGTTCTGTCGCATAAAAATCACCAATGGGTTAAAAGATGGGCAGCTTCAATTGGTGGGTACGTTCAAATGATCAGTTTTAAATGGCGACTTTTTCCAAAAGATCTCATTTTTATGTCAGTTCGTTGGTATGTGGCTTACTCGTGTTAATTTCATGTTATCTGAAAATAGAGATAAGCCTGCGGCTAAAGCTTTTTTTGAAAAGGCGATTGGCTTGCATGAATTGCCAGAAAAAGTAACGCTCGATAAAAGCGGTGCGAATAAAGCAGGTATCGAATTGCACCACATATTAAGAAAAGGGCAGCATGTCAATGCGGCTAATCAAGCCATTTTCGAGAAATTTTATGCCTTGGCAGGCTAGCCATGTCTGGCAGAAACTCGCCTCGAGTTTTTGCTGGCCCATTGAATTAGTTGCGACACTACCATTATTTTAGACGAGTTCAGTATGGCATACTCGCTGATGACCAATCAATACTAATTCTAGATAGGCATTAGGAACTTGAGAGCCTAGGAGCTAGCTCTTGTGGATTCGTCTCTTCTTGGTCCTTCACTTTAAATGTCGACAAACAAATCGGTAGATGCATCTCATCATCCTAGAAACCGCAGTTAGAACCTGAAATAATCCGCGCTTCTCCGTAGCATTGAGGCGTAGGCGATGAAAAAAGCACTTTCCAAGGCTCACCCATTGGGTGAAGCACAAAAAAACGTT
>JAIXPZ010000050.1 GCA_027486005.1 Legionellales bacterium | reverse complement strand
TGACATTTTCCTGGTAATTTCATCCCCCTGAAACTGCCATGGACTACGTGTTGATCTGGTTTTAGTCAAATACTACCGGCGGAATACCTATGCGGCTTTTTCATTGTCTGAATTGCAGGGATATTAAAACATATTGTTGTATTTTAAAGTTAACTACCATATAATAGATTATTAAAGTGTATGTGATTATAAGGGGATAATATGGGGGTTACGGTTAATCTCGACAGAGAATTAATTGCCACTGCAAGATCTCATTCTATTGTCCAAAGCCGTTCTGTGCCTAAACAAATTGAACATTGGGCGAAAATAGGGCGGATTGCGGAAGAAAACCCTGACCTTAGTTATCAGGCTATTCAAGGCATTTTACTGGGTCTTGAAGATGTCAGAGTGGGAATGGTGGAAGAGTATCATCGCGGTTGTCTATGAAAGTTTTTTTTACAAATACGTTTAAACGAGCGACGAAGAAACTTCATTCTAATCAATTGAATGCTCTAGAAGATGCGATAGACTATATACAAAACCATCCTAAATCTGGTGAGTTAAAAGTAGGAGATTTGGCGGGTGTTCGCGTGTATAAGTTTCCTATGCTGCACCAGCTTGTCTTGTTGGCTTATATTTATGATGGCAAAAAAGCTGTAACACTGCTTTGGTTCGCGCCGCATGAAAATTTTTATAGAGATTTTAAAAATCAAATTAGAGTGTAGTAAAGCAGGCGCAAAATCTGCGCATCCCCTACAAATTTAATGGCAACCAAACGAAGTGTCATTCCTGCGAAGGCAGGAACCTAGTCTTATCAATGAGTTAAAAATGCTGACTAGGCCCTAGCCTGCGCTGGGGTGACACCCGCCCTGGTTTATGTAGCGGATACAAATCTGCCTCTACAAATAAGGTGACTAGCATGCTAACATGCGTCGAAACGTAACGTTTGCCGAGGTTTATCCGATGAATTTGAATTATCTTGATTTTGAACAGCCTATTGCTGATTTGAAGGACAAAATTGAAGAGCTACGACACGTAGATTCTGATGGTGGGGTGAATATTGCTGATGAAATTCAGCGCCTGGAGAAAAAAGCCCAAGAGTTGACCGAATCTACCTTTTCCAAACTCACGACTTGGCAGAAAGTTCAGTTGGCGCGTCACCCCATGCGTCCTTATACGCAAGATTACATTGACCGGGTGTTTACCGATTTTGATGAATTACATGGTGATAGGCACCTAGATGATGGCGCAACGATTATCTGTGGTGTTGCACGTCTGGATGGTGTGCCTGTGGTCGTGATTGGCCAGCAAAAAGGCCGTAAAACACAAGAAAAGCTAAAACATAATTTTGGCATGCCCAAGCCGGAAGATTATCGTAAAGCCTTACGCGTCATGCAGTTAGCAGAACGCTTTAAATTGCCGGTTATTACGTTGATTGATACCCCTGGGGCTTATCCAGGGATCGATGCCGAAGCACGTAATCAAAGTGAAGCAATTGCGCGTAATCTCTATGAAATGGCGAAATTAGAAACACCTATTATTTGTACCGTGATCGGCGAAGGTGGTTCAGGAGGCGCGTTAGCTATAGGCGTAGGAGATTGTGTCATGATGCTGCAATACAGCATTTATTCAGTTATTTCGCCTGAAGGCTGTGCTTCTATTTTATGGAAAAGTGCTGAAAAATCAGCGCAAGCTGCCGAAGCAATGGGCGTGACTGCTGATAGAGTGATGGGCTTGAATTTGATCGATAAGATTATCCCTGAACCTATTGGGGGCGCACATGGGGATTATGATTTGATGGCGGTGACATTAAAGAGTACTCTTTCAGAGCAGCTAAGAAAATTATCGCAATTACCCACAGATCAATTATTAGAACGTCGTTATCAGCGTTTAATGGCATATGGATTGAGGTGATGCCTTTTCTCGCCAAAAATTGTATTTCTCAGGAACATACATCCGTGTACTCGGCGCTTTGTACCTTCCTTGGTCGCGACGTCCTTCAAAATACAATTTATGACGAGAAAAATAGTAGAGTGGTGTGGGTAGCTTATAGCGGTGGTGTAGACTCGCATGTGTTGCTACATGCTTTAGTGAGTTTACGACAGCACTGTAAATTTACCTTGAGCGCTATTCATATTCACCATGGTTTAAACGCTAAAGCAAGCGATTGGCAACGGCATTGCGAGCTGGTTTGTCAAGCGCTTGACGTTGAATTAAGTGTACATGCCTTAAATATGTCCCCTTCACAGGAAAACCTCGAAGCGTGCGCACGTGAACTTCGTTATCATTATTTTTCCTCTCTTTTGCAGCCTGGTGACTACTTGTTGACTGGTCATCATCAAGATGATCAAGCAGAAACCGTAGTATTACAATTGTTACGAGGCGCGGGCCCAAAAGGAATGTCCGCCATGCCGGTAAGCAGTGTGTTGGGTCAGGGAATGTTGCTAAGGCCATTTCTCAACATTTCTCGCGCTGAGCTTGTAGAATATGCGCAACAACATCAATTAATTTGGATTGATGATGATAGTAATCAGAACACACGTTTTTCACGTAATTTTATTCGTCAGGAAATTATGCCGTTGCTGAAACAGCGCTGGCCGAGTGCAGTTGAAACCATCGCGCGTAGTGCAAAACATTGTGCGGAATCAGAAAAAATAGTAGATGAATATACTCAGCCATTGTTTAATCAATGTGTTTTAGCAAACAATGCATTATCAATGACGCAATTAAAGAGTTTAACGCCCATACAGCAAAAACATGTTGTTCGTCATTGGTTGTCGCACTTAAATTATTCACTGCCGAATGAAGATAAATTGGCCAATTTATTGCATGTTTTTTTAACTGCGCATCAAGATAAAAATCCTATGGTCACATGGGGCGCAGTAGAAGTGCGGCGTTATCAAGATGCTTTGATGGCGATGCTTGTGCAAACAACACATGATGCTAGTCAGGTGTTTTCTTGGAATTTACAGTCTGATTTGAGGATAAAAAGCTTAGGGATTATTCTTCAGGCAGTTTCTTGTGTGGGATCGGGCATTAAGTTTCACTCTACTCAAGGCTGTGAAATACGTTTTCGTCAGGGAGATGAGCGTGTTTATTTAGCGCATAGAAAAGGTGGGCGTTCATTGAAAAAATGTTTTCAAGAATGGCGTGTTCCCGTGTGGGAGCGAGACAGAGTGCCATTGCTCTATATTGATAATCAGTTAGCAGTAATTATTGGCTATGGTGTTTGCGAAGGTTTTACAGTTGCTGCTGATCAAATGGGAAGAGTCATCAATGTGATTAAAATCTAGGGGCAGGTCTTGTGCCTGCCCTCGCGTCACGTAAAAATAAATTTAAGCGATCAATTTATTTTTTGCATTGACCATTGTCTTTATCACAATCTTTAGATTTGGTGCAGCTGAATATGTATTTAAACAAAGCGCCAACAGCAAGGATAGGAAGCATCACGCCGAAGAAGTTTTCGATAGCGACGATTGCGGCAGCTTTATCCATAGGTAATACTAAAGACAAAATACCGACGATGATTGCAACAGCGGCCAATATACGAGTGTAATATTTGCACATTTATTTTCTCTCCTGTAAGTAAAAAAAGTACTCCGTTAACGAAGTATGTCGTTTCTCAAGCTAACAGAGGTGCAAACAGATTGCAATCCCTCTATTTTTCTTCTCTGTTTTTTAATGGGGTCAAGAGACCATTTCTTCCAAAAATCCACGTGATTTAACTTCTTTATCAATGGTAATCAGTGAAGATAATAAAGACTCCATCAAATGCATGGGCCAAGAGTTAGGGCCATCGCTGAGTGCTTGATCGGGATTCGGATGTGTTTCCATAAATATTCCTGAGATACCCACTGCAACGGCTGCACGTGCTAGAACCGGCACCATTGCGCGTTGTCCGCCCGATTTTCCACCTTGGCCGCCGGGCAATTGCACGGAATGCGTGGCATCAAATACCACTGGACACTGGGTTTCACGCATAATGGCGAGGGAGCGCATATCAGAGACTAAATTATTATAGCCAAAGCTGACACCACGTTCGCAAACCATAATTTGATGATTGCCGGCAGCGCGCGCCTTTTCAACCACATGAATCATGTCCCATGGCGCTAAAAATTGGCCTTTTTTAATATTGACAGGCTTGCCCAGTTCAACTACGCGCTGAATGAAATTAGTTTGTCGGCATAAGAAAGCGGGGGTTTGCAATACATCCACAACTGCAGCGACTTCATTCAAAGGAGAATCTTCGTGTACATCAGTGACAATGGGTATGCTAAAGGTTTTTTTGACCTTTTCTAGAATGGCGAGACTTTTTTCAATCCCTAAGCCACGAAAGCTCAAATGTGAGGTGCGATTTGCTTTGTCAAAAGACGATTTATAAATAAAAGGGATGCCAAGGCGTTGGGTGATTTCTTTTAACTCACCAGCGGTATCCAGCGCCATTTGCTCGGATTCCACCACACAAGGGCCGGCCATAAGAAATAAGGGATGATCTAAGCCTACATTAAAACCACATAATAACATTACGATGACTCGTTTAAAGACAGTAATGAGATTCTAGGGTGAAATGGCCTTATGCTCAAGGATTAATAGCATAAGTGAGTCGAATTCAGTGCATGATTTTCTTGATACTACTTACTCATTGTGCATGTCATGGAAATTGAGTTACCTCTAAATTTAGAGCCACTCATATCTAAAGTAAAAGTGATAGATCCTTTGCGCTGATTTCCTGTTGCAGACGCAACTGTAAACATTGCAGGATTGCTTTTTCCTGCTTCCATGATGTTAGAGGACGCGTCACTGGAAAATTCTAGGATATTATTATCACTGGTGATGCTGGCTCGAATACCTTTCGCCTTGCGGTCCGTATCGAAGTAGCATAAAAACTTAGCGGGCAGAGCGGAATTCTGAAAGATAAGGGTTACGATTTTACCCTCAGGTTGCGATGGATAGAATTTTACTGTTTGTGGCACTTGATTTGGCCGTATTTCTTTGAAAGTGGCAGCTTGAGAAATGCTTGAGGCAAGTAAGCCAGCCAATAATAATGCGAAAAACTGCTTAGGGTACTTCATGAGATTCCTTCCTTGTTCGAGTTGAGTTAATATCCTTTTAACGCAGCACGTTCGTTACTTTGCAGACTATCCTACCAGGATATTTGGTTGCTGCCAATAGCCTCAATTTTTTACTTAAGGAAACGCATTATGGCGATCAAAACCCCTGTTACCGTGGCATATGGAGACGGTATCGGTCCTGAAATCATGACGGCAGTCTTAAAAATTTTAATAGCCGCGGGTGCGGATATTGCACCAGAAGTGATTGATGTCGGTGAGAAGATTTATCTTTCTGGCAATACATCAGGGATTCCTGACGATGCGTGGCGCTCTTTGCAACGGACAAAGGTGCTATTAAAAGCTCCGATCACGACGCCATTAGGAGGCGGTTACAATAGCCTCAATGTGACTATTCGCAAAGTGTTGGGATTGTATGCCAATGTGCGTCCTTGTCGGGCATTGTCACCTTATATTAAAACTCACTTTCCTAAAATGGATTTAGTTATTGTACGAGAAAACGAAGAAGATCTTTACGCTGGCATTGAGCATAGGCAAACGGAAGATGTTTATCAATGTTTAAAGCTGATTAGTCGACCCGGTTGCGAGCGGATTATTCATTATGCATTTGAATATGCACGAAAATTTAATCGTAAAAAAGTGTCATGTTTCAGTAAAGACAATATTATGAAAATGACAGATGGAATTTTTCATCAAGTGTTTAAAGAAATTTCAGCCGAATATCTAGATATCCAGAGTGATTATTATATTGTCGATATTGGCACTGCGCAATTGGCAGCAGATCCTGAGCGTTTTGATGTGATCGTCACGTCGAATCTCTATGGCGATATTATTTCTGATGTTGCGGCGCAAATTATGGGGTCAGTTGGCATGGCAGGCTCATCCAATATTGGCGAAGAAGTCGCCGTTTTCGAAGCGATTCATGGTTCGGCTCCTGATATTGCCGGAAAAAAAATTGCAAATCCATCAGGGTTGTTGCAAGGCGCAATTCAAATGTTGATTCATATTAATCAACCAGTGGTTGCGGCGATGATTGAGAATGCGTGGTTAAGAACCTTAGAAGAGGGGATTCATACCGCGGATATTTATCGTCCTGATATGAGCAAAAAGAAAGTGAATACGGATGAATTTGCCGATGCCGTGATTGAAAATTTAGGAAAAAATCCAACACATTTTTCAGTGGTAGAATTTAAATCTGCAGGTAGCACAGCGAAAGTGGCGTGTTTTGGTGCACAAAAAAATCGCTCTATAAAACAACTGGTTGGCGTGGATGTTTTTTTTGATAGTGCAAAATTTACTGCAGCTGAATTAGGTGGAATTCTGGAAGTAGTTCCAGGGCGTCTGCAATTACAGACAATTACAAGTCGTGGTGTAAAAGTATGGCCGAAGGGAATTAGTCAAACAGCGTTTGGGGATCATTGTTGTTGCCGCTTCCAAGTATCTAAAGGTTTTGATGCTTGTGATCATCAGGAAATTATTGATTTGTTGCAGTATTTTAATGATAAAAACTTGGATGTGATTAAAACCGAAAATTTATATTGTTTTGATGGTGAGAGAGGATTTTCGTTGGCGCAGGGGCAGTAGTTAATTTATTGATATTGCAATTTGAAACATGGCGACCAACCGGTCGCCCCTACATCAGCGTTTATGATTACTAGCCTTCGTAATTCTATCCAAAATCCCAATCCATTCTGGTGCGTCAGGCACATGCTCAATTAAAATTTCCTGGCAGTGTAAACTATCTGCAAAATGTAATTGTTCATAAAGATGATGCGCATACGCATAGGGCTCAGTTGGCATAACAATCCAAGAACAAATATTGGGGTCGATATATGGGCTGCGATGCGGCACGCGTGAATCATATAATTTGATATGATGTGTTATTGGTTTGCGTGAACTTAATATAACAATATTTTTAGTTTCAGTATTTGTAAGAATGTTATCAATAGTTTTTGCATCCAGTAATCGAGTCCATGTTTGTGGCGCATAATGTGACGGCAGCTCGCCGGATACGCGCATGGGATTCGTAGTAGGGGCCGGCTTTGTGCCTGCCCATTTTGCCGATTCAAGCGTAATCATCCCCGGCCGTAAAATCCGCGGAGAGTCTCCTGAGCAATCAATAATAGTTGACTCAATACCAATGCCACAATTTCCACCATCTAAAATAATATCGACAACATCACCTAAATGTTTTTGTACGTGTGCGGCTGATGTTGGGCTAATTTGTCCGAATCGATTGGCTGAAGGTGCGGCTAATCCGCCTCCAAATGCCTTTAGAAGTTGTTGCGCTACCGCATGTTGTGGAATACGAATACCGACAGTATTTTGTTGCCCGGTCACGCTGTCCAACACATGGGCCTCTTTTTTTAAGATTAATGTCATCGGTCCAGGCCAATATTGCTCAGCCAGTTTGAATGCATAATCAGGAATTTCAATCGCCCAATCCGACAATTCTTTTATGCTTGCAATATGTACAATTAATGGATGATCGGCGGGGCGACCTTTGGCCGCAAAAATTTTTCTGACAGCAGCATCGTTACTCGCATCGGCGGCAAGGCCATAGACAGTTTCAGTCGGCATGGCAACAAGGCCACCTTTTTTAAGGCAATCGGCAGCTTGATCAATTTGAGTTTGGCGAATGAGTGGGCGCATAAATACTGGTGTAATAAAATATAGGCGCGCATGCTAGCGCCAATATTTTCAAAAAACAATCTGGTTTTTTTGCTAGCATATGCTATCATTTAGACAAGCTAATTGGCGTAGGGGTGTGAATATGGCAAGTTTGAGCATTCGAAAATTAAACGATGATGTCTATAATCAATTACAGCTTCTGGCAGTGGCGCATGGTGTTTCTATGGAAGAAGAGGTGCGTTGTATTATCTCGCAAGCCGTCATCTTGCCGCAAAAGCTAAGTCAAATATTTGGAGAGCACTTTGGTTCTCGAAATGGCGTTGAGTTGGTGTTGCCGAAACGGGAAATTCATGACGCACTTGATTTTGAGCAATAGAGAATGATAATTCTTGATACTAATATTATTTCTGAGCTGATGAAGCCAGTGCCAAATAAAACAGTTATCGCATGGTTAGATCAGCAAAGTATTTTAATGCTTTATACAACGAGTATTTCAGTTGCTGAAATTTATTATGGTTTACAAAATTTGCCAACAGGAAAAAGACGAAATGACATAGAAACGTCATTTCATCAGGTCATTCAGGCGGCATTTAATCAAAGAATCCTTGCATTTGATGTTACATCAGCAGAATGTTATGGAATTCTTCTTGCGCGCAGGAAAAATGCAGGAATTCCAATGAGTACGCTAGATGCACAAATTGCTGCGATTGCGACAGCTGCAAATGCAACTTTAGCAACGCGTAACACCCAAGATTTTTTAGAATGCGATATTGATATTATTAATCCTTTTGAGACTTGAGGAATGACCTTGGAACAGCAACCTATAAGCAACAATCTCCCTATCGCGACGGTATTGGGTAAACAATGGTTGGAAATGCCACAAGATTTGTATATTCCGCCAGATGCACTGGAAGTCTTTCTTGAAGCGTTTGAAGGGCCATTAGACTTTTTGCTTTACCTGATTAAAAAACAAAATTTAGATATTCTAGATATTCCTATCGCTAAAATCACTGCGCAATATCTGGAATATATTGCTCTTATGGAAGGATTAAGATTTGAATTGGCGGCAGAATATTTGGTTATGGCTGCAAGTTTGGCAGAAATTAAGTCTCGTATGTTGCTGCCACGTCCAGAAAGCGTCGATGAAGAAGTTGATGACCCACGCGCGGAGTTAGTGAGGCGTTTACAAGAATATGAGCGTTATAAGAAAGCCGCTGAAAATATTGATAATCTGACCAGAATGGAGCGTGATACCGCAAGAGCCTGCGTAGAATTGCCGGAGATGTCACAAACACGGCCGTTACCCAGTGTGGATTTGCGAGAATTATTGGTGGCGTTTCAAGAAGTATTGCAGCGCGCTTCTCTGTCGCAACATCATCTTGTGCAGATGGAGCCTTTATCGGTGCGTGAGCGTATGAGTCATATTTTACAATCACTAGGGCCAGATTTAGTGCCCTTTCATACGCTTTTCAACGTGACAGAAGGTCGCGCCGGCGTTGTCGTCAGTTTCCTGGCAATTTTGGAATTACTCAGAAATGCAGCGATTGAGATTGTCCAAGCAGAGCCCATGAGTCCGATTTATTTGCGACAAATAGTAATATCGTAAACGCTATTTGCGTTTTTAGCCAAAAAACGCAAATAACGTTTGCGTTTTTCAGTCAAATGAACAACAATAAATCAAATAACGCAGTAAGATAGCCATGTTTAAGCGATTGTTGTCTATACCATCGAGCTCACCTCAGAGCGCTTTTATTTTTGGTCCAAGGGGTACCGGCAAAACCCATTGGCTAAAACATTATTTTCCGACAGCCCTCTATTTTGATCTTTTACATAGTGAAATCTATACGGAATTTTTAGCGAACCCTAGCTTATTAGAAGCCAGAATTCCTTCTAAACACAATGACTGGATTATTATTGATGAAGTTCAGAGGATCCCTGAGCTGCTTAATGAAGTTCATCGCTTGATCGAGCATAAAGGTTATCGTTTTCTTTTGACCGGCTCTAGTGCCAGAGCATTACGCAAGAAAGGGGTGAATCTTTTAGCGGGCAGGGCGTTAACGTATCATATGCATCCGTTGACCGCTCAAGAGCTAGGAGATCAATTTAATCTTTCTCATGCTCTCCTTTATGGCACACTACCTAGCGTCTGCCTCAGCGAGAATCCGCAGCATTATCTTTATAGTTACGTGCAAACTTATCTTAAAGAAGAAGTGCAACAAGAAGCTATTACCCGAAATATTGCACTTTTTACTCGTTTTCTTAACGTCGCTAGCTTTTCTCAAGGACAAGAGCTGAACTACACTACGATTGCGAGAGAAATAGGTACAACGCGACAAACTATTGCTAATTTTTTTGTTATTCTTGAGGATTTATTGATTGCTATTCGCATTCCCGTTTTTAGTAAGCGTGCGAAAAGAGAGCTTGCTGCCCAACATAAATTTTATTATTTTGATACCGGAGTTTATCGCACTTTACGCCCCAAAGGCCCCTTAGACAGTCAAGAAGAGCTTTCAGGCGCGGGATTAGAGACCTTGTTTTTGCAACACATCCGTGCGCTTAACGATTATTTTCAGTGGCATTATGAATTATATTATTGGCGTACTAGAGAAAAACAAGAAGTCGATTTTGTACTTTATGGTGAAAAAGGATTGCATGCATTTGAGATCAAGCATGCAAGTCGTCTCTCTCCAAAAGATTTTCAACATCTGCGTTTGTTTCAACAAGATTATCCTGAAGCCAAAACGTATCTGTTTTATGGTGGCAATCGACAATACTACGAGAATGATATTCTCGTGATTCCTTTTCAGGCAGGATTGTTGGCGTTACAAGAACATCTTGATACCTGATCGATTGGATTTTATTGAAGATATTGCTCGAGTTTTTTTATTTTACTCATAAAAAAATCGACACTCCACAGCGCCACGCTGGCTTGATATTCTGGCGCCAAAAAACGTATGACATCTTTAGAAACTTGAGACCAATCAAGTGCCTGAATTTTAGCCGTCAATTGTTCGATTAACCAGGTTTTATTGACGGTGATACCTGCATTTTGCCATGGTCCGGATTGTTGAATCGCAGCAGATAAAAATTTGAAATTGATTTGAGTTGCGTTAGTAACATACCAAGAGAAATCGAACCAATCGCGTCCTTTTACATACGGTCGGCAAAGTAGCGCATGACATTTTCCTGCAAAATTACTGGGTAAATCTTGTGCTAAAATTGAATGATCGATTGGGAAATCAAGATATTTTATTTCTGAGCCAGAATATAAGGGCGGATTAATATCGATTTCTAGTTTAATTAGTAGCTTCTTTCCAGATTGATGCCTAAATTTTAAATTCAGCATTTTTCCAATCGAATTATCTTTAAGAAATAATTTTTGGATCGCTTGATCGGTTTTGCTGCGATCGATAATTTCCGGCTCAATGTCAAAGAGTTCAAAACATTCAGACATTTTATGTAGGTAGGGTTCCCAATGAAAAGATGCGTTGGGCGATTGCAAAATAAAATCTAAATCTTCAGAAAAACGAGGTAAATGATAAAGAATTCTGAGAGCTGTCCCTCCTTGAAACATCGCTTTGCCAAAAAAATCTGTCGCTGAAAGTGCATATAATGCCACTTCTTGTAAAATTTCTTTTAATGCATTTTCTTCATCTTCCAGCGTTTGTATTTTATAGCTATTCAAGCGACTTTCAATGAGTTGATTAGCCATATTAAAAGCCCCATTTTTTTAATAAATTGCTCAAAAAAACGTTAACTCGTTTAACAGGGTAGACTTTGATTAATTCTTCAATGTTGCTGCGTGTTAACTGGTTTAGGTGTTCATCTTCAATGCGCAGCCCAGTTTTTAAGAATTCCTTATCAGCGTTTTTAATTTTATGCCAATACACATAATCACACAGTGCTCTCAGCGGTGTGGCCATTAAAACCAAGTTATGATTGATTTCAGTTCGAGTTACCCCGGTCCAGAAATCACCTGGTTCAAGCGGTGTTGTTCGATAAATAAATTGGCCAAAAGGAGTGTCAAAGTGTCTGTTTCTACCAAAAGCGACCATGCTTGTTGTTTGAGCGACTCGCTCTGGAATCCATTGATGAAATTGTAATGCTGACTCAGCGGTGACAAAGCTGTGTGAGCTAATGTGATTCGCTAGATAGTATAGGCTAAAAGGCTGGGATAGATATTGAGGCGCTAGTACATACAATCCACGGCGTAATTGTAACAGCTCCTTTTTCTTAAGTGCTTTGTTGATTAAACCATAGCGCCTGGCGGGGCTTCCCTGAAATAAATGACTCAAGTCAATATCACGCATTAGATGCGTGTTCAAAGCGGAATTAAGAATTCTTTCGGTGCTATTTAGCATGCCTTTTATCGCTTTACCATGATGGAGTAACTTGATTTTAGCATGAAACTTCCTGTTTTAGGAAGTTTCATGCAGTTTTTATAAAATTATCCAGGCAGGGCCATTGGGTCTGATTTATTTTCGACAAATAGCGTTTGCGTTTTTTGATGATTGGGCTATAAATAGATCAGATCGAGCCACATTGCTCCAAAATATTTTCAGCATCTATGTCTATTTCAACAGGGATATTTATTTTATGGGCAACGGCGCGCGTTTTTTTTCCTTGCATATAGTGAACTGCAGACGCCATTCCTTCAATAATTTCATCACCAATATTTCTTTTGGTCATGCTTTCTACTAGTTTTTCAAACAATGCTGCGTCCATGGTATGTCATTACCCATAAATCTGATTAATCAAAAAAAGGGCAGGCACAAGGCACGGCCCCTACACCAGCCAATGGCACATTTAACAATAAAAAAAACCTATAAGCCAATGAAATAGTGATGACGTTGAAAAACAAGACAGCCTAGACGGTAGGGGCCGTGCCTTGTGCCTGCCCTTTTTCGCTGATGTATTTTTTTAGCCAAAGCCGCCACCAAGAGCTCTAGGCCCTTCATCTTTGCTTGCAGCAACTCTTCTCTCTGCTTGTTTATCTGCTTTTCCAGCAGTTTTCTCACCAGCCTGCCCAGACTCTTGAGCCCCGTGACCTGTACCTTCCCCAGTTTTTGATCCTTGACCTTCTTGCGCGCCCTGCATTTTTTGCATAGCGTCTTGGCCGCCGCCAAATTTAGCCGCTTCTCCTCCTTGTATCCAACGCATCACCTGCTCAGGAATAACCTCAATGGTTGAAAAAGACTTGTTAACACAAGCGAGAATCAATCCGACATAGGTAGTTAGGTACAGTACCGCTTCAATACTAGTAGGTTCAGTGTCCCCAAGGATTTTAAGCATCGCTGTTTGATAACCAAAATTAATGAACTGTACACTAATGAAACTTAAAATAACCCCTGCCGCCATACCCATGACGATTAAACTTGGGCGTAAGAACATGCTGGTCATGAGCATAATAGCGCCTTCCGCTTTACCCCATACAGGATGGCCATCGGGGTGGAGTACCCCAATTGCGACAATTGGCGCTGCAATAATGGTTTCTAAAGTCGCAATCATCCAGGCAATCACAGCAAGAAAATAAGCCAGTGCTGGAATAAAGGGGATAATTACCGAGAGAGTGCCACCTAAGACCAGTAACATTCCTGAAAACAGCATGAAGCCAGGAAGGATAAACGCCATGATTGTTTGAAGTACAAGAAAACCCGGGTTTACTGAAGAGTAGTATCCAGCCCAGACGGCTGCTCCAGTCATAAGGACAGCCAGTGTAGTCATAGCCGCTTCGGTGCCTATAGTAATTTCGTGTCCCATTTCTTGCGCCACAATCATAGGGTTTCTGCCATCTTGAAACTTTATAAGCATGGCGTTTAAAGTGCCCATAGTCAGCGAGCCCATCATATCGGTTGCGACACCAATGTAGTCTTTATGCGTTGATTCTTCAAAACCGTTGCCATTTGTGCCGTTTCCGTCGGAGGTTCGAGTGGTGATGAGGTCATCAATGAAATCAGTAGCCCAGTTGTTGCCATAGGTAATTGCGTTTTGTGAGTAGTGATCGGTAGGATTGTATTTGCCATCTGTTGAGGCGGGTGTGGTGATGTTTGTTTGCGAGTTCCAGGTTAATGTAGATGATTTTTGAGCTCCAGTTTCGTCTTTACCTGCGGACGCAGCCATGTCCCAATACAGATTTCCTAATGTGACCCAGCCATAGGAGTTGATATCATCATAAAAACTGCCATTGCCTTCTGCATTAGATCCAAAAGTATTATTAGCCTGCACAACATAGGAGCCATAAGTGTTTTCTACTTCATTGATAAAATTAGCGCCGACAAAGCTGTAAGTATCTTCTGCGGCAGTGTAACTATTGATTGAGCTCTGATAAGGTGGATTAATCAGAGGGAGGGCATTCGGATTGTTTGTAGGAATAATCGGGTCATTGACCATAAAGTAAGCGGCAGAATTTAGACTGGGCATGATGGCATTGACGCCTTGGACTAAATACCCAAGAGCTTCTGTGTGCTTTTGTGTGATGGTGATCTGTCCACAGGAGATCGAAGATGCGTTTGCTCCACAAAAGCTGTCGCCAAGGGATCCTGTATTCGATCGACAAACTAAAAAATCATAGACCGCGGTGCTGCCACTGACCTTGGCTGTGGGCGGAGTTACAAACGTAGGGTTAACCGTGGGATTGTCCTTTTGGTAAGACTGCATGCAGCTTAAACCTTGGTAAATGGTTTTGACGGTAGTATCGTACCTGGTATTGTCATTTTCACCACTTGCTCCACCGGTGCTTCCAGCAACAAAAACTTGCTGGCCGGATTTCATGTAAGTAACAATGGCGCCTGTTAATGTGTCTGCAGCGCCTATCCCTTGTACTAATAACCACATCATAAATACTTGAATGACACAGTAGCCTGAGCCAGTTGGAATCAATAAAGCAATGCCCGCTACGGTTTTTATCGGCACCCAAATAGAACTCCAACCTTTTCCGAGCATTTCACCGTCACCTGCGGTATTTAAAATACCAACAAAGGTCGTATATCCCGCAAAAAGCATGCCTAAGGCTAATATCGCAGTGTTAAATAACTTGAATAGGTTGCCCATTAATGAAGAGCCGGTTCCTGCGAGCACGGGAGGAACGCTGCCAAACAGTTCTCCTAAATACAAAATTGATTGATCTGCGGCAGCGGGAGTAAAAAATGCGCTATTGCTGGTATTGCAGAGGAGGCCCTTGCTTGGGTCAGAGATACACTCTGCTGCCAAAGCAAACTCAGGTAAAATGCTAAAAATCCCAAGAGTAAAAATCGCCCAAAAATACTTTGGTAAAAGTTCAAGATAGGAATTACGACGCATGGATTGCTCTCTTTTAAATACAAGACCAGCTTATTATAGCTTAAGATTAGCTTAAGGGTGAGTAAGAGTCTACTAATGGGCGGTTAATTGTGTAACAATCGCGCGCATGGAAACTTAAAGGTATCAAAAGAGTCTATGAACGACCTGGTCAATAATTCAGTAGAACAGTGGTTGCCTATTATTGAAGCAATTATTTTTGCTTCGCAACAACCTGTTTCTCTGGGGCAGCTTGAGCTTATCTTGCAAGAAGACGCCCAGGTGATTGAGAGAACCGTGATTAAAGAAGTCTTGGCGGCGCTTCAAAGTGCTTGCGAAAGCCGGCCTATCGTTTTAATGGAATTAGCTTCGGGCTATCAGTATCGTGTTAAATCAGAATTTGCTCCTTGGTTAACCAAGCTGACTGAAGAACGTCCGCAACGTTATAGTCGGGCCTTACTTGAAACTTTGGCACTCATTGTTTACCGACAACCTGTGACTCGTGCAGAAATTGAAGAAGTCAGAGGAGTCGCCGTCAGTTCACACATCTTGCGTACGCTTATCGAGCGCGAGTGGGTAAAAGTGGTCGGACATAAAGATGTGCCCGGAAAGCCAGCGTTACTGGCAACGACTCGCGCTTTTTTAGATTATTTTAATTTAAAAAGTCTGAGAGATTTACCGCCTTTAGAAGCATTTATTAATTTAGAGAATGCCGGAGAGCAGTTGGAATTATTATTGAGTGAAACAGAATTGCCTGATCATTCGGAATTTTTGATAGAAAGTAGTGAAGAAGAGCAGGTGTGTCATGAAGAAGAATGATGAAGAACGTCTACAGAAATATTTAGCAGCGCTTGGCCTAGGTTCGCGACGTGAACTAGAAGAATGGATCACGGCAGGTCGTATTCAAGTGAATGGGCGAGTAGCGACTTTAGGTCAAAAAGTTTCTTCTATGTCGCGCATTTCAGTGGATGGTCAGTCTTTACGCTCTCCCTCTGCGCGGGCTGCTGAGCCATTTCCTAAAGTATTATTATACTATAAGCCTGAAGGTGAAATTTGCACCTTAGATGACCCTGAGGGGCGTAAAACAGTTTTTCAAGCACTACCTCGTTTGCGTGGCAAGCGCTGGGTCATGGTTGGGCGTTTAGATCTCAATACTATGGGTGTGTTATTGTTTACCACCCATGGTGAATTAGCGAATCGTTTGATGCATCCTAAATACGAAATTGAGCGTGAATATGCTGTACGTGTGCGTGGTCATGTCACAAATTCTATGCTGACACGCTTGCGTACGGGCGTGGAGTTAGAAGATGGCATGGCGCATTTTGATACAGTTACTGCAGCTGGCGGTGAAGGAACGAATCAATGGTTTCATGTCACTCTAAAAGGTGGTAAAAATCGAGAAGTGCGTCGTCTGTGGGAATCACAAGAAGGGATTCAGGTGTCTCGCTTAACCCGAGTGCGTTTTGGCAATATATTATTGCCGCGTGAAATGCATCGAGGACGCTGGGATTATCTTTCTAAGTTGCAAGTACAAAAGCTTGCTGATTTAGTTAAGTTAGAATTGTAGGGGCTTTGCTTTGTGCCTGCCATTTTTGAAAATGAAACAATCACAGGAATATTTATGTCTCCTAAAGTTACTATTTTAGTTCCTAATTACAAAACACTAGAACTAACCAAGCTATGTTTGCGTTTAATTCGCCAAAAAACGCCGAAAGATTTATATAAAGTGATTGTCATTGATAATGACTCACAAGATGCTTCAGTTGAATATTTACGAAACGTAAAGTGGATTGAGTTGATTGAGCGCAAAACTATTCCCGGTGAACCCGTGCACTTAGCACATGCGCGTGCTTTAGATTTAGCGTTACAACGCGTTGATACACCGTATGTGTTATCCATTCATACCGATAGCATTGTTTTACAAGAAGATTGGTTGAATTATTTATTAGAAAACATTGAAGCGAATCCTAACATTGCTGGTGTAGGCCCGCATAAAATTGAAGAGCGTTCCATTCTCACTCATATCGGAAAATTTTTTGAACGACCGATGCAGCGCTTTTGGTACTCAGTGACGAAAAAGCAAAATCATGCTTTAGAAAATATGGGCGATAATCATTATTATTTGCGCAGCCATTGCGCGATGTATCGCATGGATTTGATTCGTAAATATGGGCTGAGTTTTGGCATGGAAAATAAGACAGCTGGGAAAGCCATGCATAAAAACTTGGTGGATTTAGGATTTGATATGCTTTTTTTACCGCATAATATTTTGAATAAGAAAATTGAGCACATCTATCATGCCACTATGATTCTGCATCCTGAGTTGGGGGCGCGTCGAAAAACGATTCGTCGTGGCGTTAAGAAAATTCAAGCGCGTTTGAATGCGGCTAATGCACAACAAGTGTTGGCGGATGATAGTTTAGATCATTAATATTGTGCTCTGTATTTTCGAGAAATCCACCATCTGCGAAGTGGCGTGAGTTCAACCTGATGCGTAAACAATGGAAATTGTTCTTTTTTAATTAAATCACCCCATTGTAAACCTAAATGCCCGCGCAGCAATAACGGTTGTAGGGGCGACTGGTTGGTCGCCCTAATAAAATCCGCACCAATTTGAAAATGTTGCTTTGCTTTATCAACATGATGTCCAAATAATTTTTTCAACGGCTCAGAGATTTTCATAGAAAGAACGAGGTTTTTATCAACGTTTAAAGCGCCTGCTTCTTCATCAGTAAAAAACACATACGTTTTTGCTGCTCGTGCTCGAATATGTTTTAGATTGTCAATAATCCCTAAACTATACGCAATATGATGAATTGCTTCTGCATGTTGTTTTTCTTCTGAAAAAAGTATTTTGGCCATCATGCGCTCACGAATACCGTAAGTGTAAGTATAATAATCACGCAATGACTGCTCATCTGGAAATTGACTGTGCTGCACACGATCTTCAATCGCGCTGATGCATTGTAAGAGAGCATTATAATTTAATTGATATTTTTCCATAATGGGCGCAAGGGCGATACACAATGGATGAGAGGCGTGTTTTTGTTGCGTTCTAATAAGCTCTTCTTTCCACCAGCGTAGTTTTGTACGCACAATCTCATCTTCACGCAAAATAAAAGGCATTGACATAATAGTATCAAAAATCGCAAGAATAATTTTGATGGCTTCTTGCTTGTCTGTCTCTAACCCACTTAAAGCGTAATAATTATCAGAGCCGGGGTGTGAGGTGTTATTAAGCCATGGGGAAACTGATGTAATCATCGTCATTGTCATTTTTAACGTATGTCATGCTATTATTTCACGTCCGATTATACATTGGAGGGCTTGATGAAAGAAATAGATACTTTAGAAAAATTGCAATTGCGGGAAATTGAATTAGGCATTCAAGAAGCTGATATTGGGAAATTTGCATCTCAGGAAAAGGTGGATAATCTTTTAAAGAGATGGCTAATATTTGGATTATCACGTCATTCTTAACTTTTAATTTTGAATTGAAGTGTAATTGAAGGCGTGGATTTCTGTGTTACATTACTTTTTTATGGTTTTTTCTGTATTTAAGAGGGCGAGCGCCGCTCGCCCCTACAAGAGGCCACTCCAAAATCTAGTGCCACTATCCATGTTCAATTTCGGCAAAAATTAACTTTATGAATCGACACTTTCTATAAAACTATCAGAAAACACATTGGCCAATGTAGGGGCTACCGGCTGGTCGCCCTAATAAAATCCGCGCCAATATGAAAATGTTGCTTTGCTTTATCAACATGATGTCCAAATAATTTTTTCAACGGCGCAGAGATTTTCATAGAAAGAACGAGGTTTTTATCAACGTTTAAAGTGCTGTTATTTCATGTCTGATTATACATTGGAGCGCTTGATCAAAGAAATAGCTAAATGAAGCGATGCTTTCTAAAAAAATATCAGGAAACACATTGACCAATGTAGTTGGTTAAATTTCTTAACCTCTAGCCCGATTTCCGTTTTACTGGTCGACTTAAGGTTGATTTTTTTTTTTATACATGCTAAATATCGAGGGTAATCTTTTATAGTTACTTAACAAGGATGTATATAATGAAATATAAATTTTCTACTTCGCTGCTTGCGGTTTCTCTTTGCTTTTCTGGCGTATCAGCCTTCGCTGTGGCTGAAACAGGTCCGCAAAATTCTGAGAGTGTATTGAGGGGTGCAGGAGCTTTAGACACCCAGCTTCGTGTTTTAAGTAGTTGTGCTCGTTCTTATCTAGCAACACTTGAAACAAGCGTCCAAACAACTAGCGGTTTCAACTTACCGAATGTTGGCGGTGTTACTGTTAGCTCTCTTGCTGGTTGCACAGGCGTTGTAGCTTCTGCTGTTATAAGTAATGGTAACATGTTGACTATTACTACACCCTCTGATGCATCACTATCAGTCCCGCTTCGAGCCGTAAAATTTGTATTTACCGCTTATGCTGATGGAGGGAGTACACCATTCTCGAACCAAGCTACAATCGCTTCGTGGGCTTGTAATGTTACTCCTAGTAGTTTATTTGCTGTTCCTACAATGGGGTCTTCGATTAATGTATTGGCCAGGAGTGGCGTAACTTTGGCCTCTTGCCAGCCTGCCCCAAAACCAGCAGGCACGTAGTGATAATGATGATATCTGTTTTGATGCGCCATAAGACCATTTTTTCAATGGTCTTATGGCAAAAGTCAGCCGCAGGAGGTTGGTTGCTTAAAAAAACAGCCCACTTCGCTGATGAAGCAGCTATGAGAGTCGTGCTTGAGCCACTCTTGCACCAACACGGTCCATCACTACATCTTCGTTGGCTGCTTCATTACGAAGATTATGTGACTTTATTAGTGAAAAACAAGGGGCTTTCAGGATCCATGCTGACGCGGCATTTGCCTGATTTATTGGCTGAACAGCATTATATTGAGACGAGTCAGCATCTGCTAGTCCATTTTCACAGTCAACGTTCAGGGTATTTAAATGTATTAGCGATTTCTCGTGAGCGTTTACGCGCCATTCTTCCCTCTTGGTTAACGCTCAATCAGTGTGCAGCAATAGATAGTTATGATTATGGATTAGCCAATGCAGTCGCGGCGACACGACCAACAACAAAAGAACCGATGATATTGTTGTTACATCACCAGGCTCTCGTGCGCTGTTTATTGCTCGAAAATAATCGACTATGCGCTATACAAGAGACCACGCTATTGGAAGACAGCCATCAAACTCCGTCTGACCAATTGATTCAGCGCCTGAGTTATTATTTTTCTGATTACCGTGAAAAAAATCTATTGATTATTGGGTTTGATAGTGCTTTTTCAGTGTCTCAACTTCCACCCTGTTGGCAATTTATACGGTGGGAGACGGATAGCACCTATTTACCTTTGATCGGTTCAGGATTACGTTATGCTCACACATACACTCAATGAGTTTCATTCTTTCATTGATAGAGAGCCAAAATTCCACCGAGAAAAGCGATGGCTTTTCACGGGCTTAGCTTTATGGTCTGTTTTACTCATCTTAAGCACGATTGTTCTTTCGGTTCAATACACCATGACGTCAGCGAAAGCTAAAGAAATACAAACCACCGTGACGGCGCTGACGCAATCCTATCAAGCACAACATCGTGATATTGCGATGTTACTCGATAACCAGGATCAAATATACCGCGAAGGAGGCGTAAGCTATATCGATTATTTAGCCTCATTTCCTCATCCAGGCGTTTGGGTGTCAGATATTTCGGTTGATTTGAGCAAAGGGAATATCGCAATGTCCGGTCACGCGTTGTCTCTTCGTTACCTCAATATTTTTTTAGAGAACATACAAAAAATAGGCAGTCCTTTTAGGCAGTGGACTCTTGTGTCCACGGATAGTCAAAAGTCACCTAACGACACAGATAACTCTTTTGCCGTGATGATGAAAATGGCGGGTATGCAATCATGAAAAAAAATTTTATTATTTTATGTGTATCTGTGCTTATTTTTATTATTGTTGTTACAAAAGGATGGTGGATGTTCGTGAGGAATCCTTTAAGCAAAGCCATACATACAGCACAAGCAACTGTAGCGGAATATACTGCCCAAAAAGATGCAATTATTACTCAAGATAATACCGCAGTAGGCCATCAGCTGAGTGTGAATGACTTAATGACGCCGGCTCGACTTTCTGCTGTTTTAACGGCAGCCACCCCTCAACATCTGGTGATGACGGCTATAAAAAAAGTCAACTCATTGCCATCAAAAGGTTTACTCCAAGTAGAATATGAGATCCAAGGTGAAGCGACGTATGCACAATTTTTATCATTGATCACTGTGCTTAAAACAAACCAAGGTGTTTTTTTTGAGTCACTACATTATACAATAGATCACTATCCTGTAGGGCATTTTTTAATTCATATCCATGTTTATGATGAGTTGCAACGATGAATAAATTATTATGCTCCTTGATCTTGCTCATCTTTTTTTCTCGTTCTGTTTTTGCCGGTGATTTTTTTTATGATCCGACTGAGCCTACCCCTTTGCGTATGAATGTAACGGCAATTTATATCAGTCCTCAAAAAAAAGTAGCTATGATTAATGGAATTCGTTATGGTGAAAAAGATCGGTTAGGAGGATGGGTCATTGAGGCAATATTACACCATCAAGTAATTATGGATAACCAAGGAGAAAAGATGACTTTATATTTAACTCGATCCTTTGCTAAGGATGGAACATGATAAAATATATTATTGCGATCATAGTCGCTGTTTTTTGTGTGTCATGCACCTCGCCAGTGTCTCAATTAAATCAAGATACCCTGAATAAATCGAATCGTTTGTTGGAAGAAGCGCAGAAAAAAACTCAGGCTAATCCAAAAAGTTTATCAGACATTCCAGCGGTGGTGGTTGATGATTTAGTGCCTTCCTTAAGCAGTTCGTCAGAAAAAACAAAACACGAAACTTTTGACTTATCTGTTAAAGACATGCCTATTAGCGAATTTTTAATGAACCTAATGCAAGACTCTGGCGAAAATATTGTCATTTCTGCTGAAGTGACTGGTACCGTAAGCTTGACGTTATATCATGCGACAGTCCCTGAAGTACTTAGAACACTTCAAGTCATGTATGGCTATTATTATACAAAAACGAGTTTGGGCTATGAGGTTTTGCCTAAAAAAATTGAGACCCGAGTATTTTATGTTTCGCGTGTTAATTTATCGCAAAGCAGTGAAAGTGTGATGACGGTTAAAGGCTCTGAATTGACAGATTCAACGTCTAGTAGTACGACAAATCAAGATACATTATTTAATCGCAGTGGCGCATCTCTCGTGACGCACTTTGGTGAAGAAGCGTTTTGGCCCGAAATTAATCAAACATTAAAAAATATGATTCAAGGCGATGCTGGGAGTTATGCTAATACCAATACGAATACAGGTGTCATTGTCATTGCTGCTTATCCAAGCACTCTCGAAAAGGTAGCAGAATATTTGCAAGCAATTCAAGAGATTAATAATCGTCAGGTTATTATCGATGCCAAAATCATTGAGCTTAGTCTGTATAAGCAATACCAAACAGGTATTAACTGGACACAAACAGGGTTAGATGTCGCGACAAGTACAGGTATTTTTAGTATTACTAATCCGATTAGTGTGAGTGACATCGATTCTATTGTTACATTATTGTCTACACAGGGGGATGTTAATGTGCTTTCCAACCCCCGCATTTCTGTCATTAATAACCGGCCAGCTTTGATTAAAGTCGGAAATGACAGTTACTACGTGACGTCGGTAAGTTCAGGGACAACACCTGTGGGTACGACAGCAACAGTGAGTTCGGATGTCGGATTAACACCGTTTTTCTCGGGAGTATCATTAAATGTTGTGCCCAGTATTATGCCAGATGGAACCATTAAGTTGTACATTCATCCCATGGTGAGTCTTGTTAAGGATGATGAGAAAGAAATCACTTTGTCAGAAACACAAACGTTGAAGTTACCCTTGGCTTCTTCAGATATTCGTGAAGCAGATAGCAATATTCAAATGGAAAGTGGTCAGGTTATCGTTCTTGGTGGTTTAATGCAGCGTATCAGTCGAACACAAGCTAGCTCTTTTGCTGGCTCGAGCTGGAGCGAAGAGCATCCTACGCGAAATGATTCTGGGGTCGTAACTGAGTTAGTGATTTTGATGAAAGCGACGCTTGCCGATCAGCATGTTTGGCAGCATGAAATTAAAACAGTGTCAGAACAATACAGAAGTATTCAGTGAGGTTTTTCTCTATGAAAAAAATGATTTTTAAGAAGCTTTACCTATTAATAGCATTAGCAACTATTTTCTTATGTGCATCCGTTTTTATTTTTTTTCATATACACTATCAACCAGTACAACATGAACAGAAAACCGATGTTCCGTTTTCACATCCTCCAATTTCTGTGGCTGAGCCTCCACCACAAGAAAAAAAACCTGATATTCTTCTTGAGCCAGAGATACACATTCAGAAAACCGATGATAGTGCTTTTTTATTTCTAATGAATGCTATGCAACAAAAAATCGATCAAGAAAAGTATGAGGAAGCCATTGCTCTTTTAAGTGAGAAAATAAAAGAAGAGGGACTTTACCTCAGTGTAGTGAAACCAGTGACATCTTTATTAATCAGGCAGCATCATGAGTCTGTTGCAATAGAAATCTTGAATGTTGCTCTGCTCCATTATCCAGATGAAGTAGAGCTTCGTCGTTATTTAGCTACCGCACAATTTCAATCTGGAGAGATAACGCAAGCCAAACAAACCTTGATGGCAGATCGTCCTGATATAAATAAGTATCCTGATTATTATCAACTCTTGGCAATGTTGGATCTTAAATTAGGATTGTTCAAAGATGCAGAGTTATTATACGCACGATTGCTTCAACAAATGCCTAACGATCCCAATGTGTATCTTGGGTTGGGAGTTTCTTATCATCGTCAAGGTAAAACTAGCTTAGCTGCTTATTATTATCAACAATCATTAAAATGTGTTTCTGGTCAACCTTGGGCATCACAGGGATTCGTCATCCACCAGCTTCAAAGCATGGGATATGATCTATGATAAAAAAACGCGTCACTTTTTTGCGTTTTTTATGGCAGACTTTATCTATTGATGAGCAACAATATAAAGCATTGTCTGCCCTTTTTGATGATGAAAATGATGATCGCTGTGCTATGCTTTTACAAGATAGAGAAATACTGCCAAGTGTAGATGTTGAACGTTTACGGGCACAGTTTATGAATTTTCCGCAAACTGATTTGTCCGATCAGTCTCTGCTTGTTACTTCTATTTTACCGGAATATATCGTAAATCGGCATCGAGTTTTGGTATTAAGAGAACAAAATGATGGACTTTCTGTTGCATTTTCTAATCCAATGAGTATTGAAGCGATTGATGCAGTGTCAGTGTATTTTCGAAAAAAAATAACCATTTTTTTGGTAGATAAAATTACCCTCGACCAAAAAATTAGTTTTTTATATAGGCCAATCGAGCATGCAAACCGATTTTCTACGCTGAGTGTCGATCAATTACATCAGTATGAAGCCTCATCTTTATTAAAAAATCTTTCTCAGCAAGATACACAGGATTCGCACACGGCAAAGTTGCTGAATGCGTTTTTAGAAGACGCAGATAGAATGAATGCATCGGATATTCATATTGAAGCACAGGATGAAAAAATTTTATTTCGATATCGACTTTATGGAACGTTATTAAAACAAACTTCAATATCATCTGATATTAAAGACATTTTGATTCGTCATATTTTATCTCGATCCGATGGCGATATTTCTGAGTTATACATGCCTCAAGATACGGCGTTTTCTTATAAAGCAAAAGCCGGGCATACAGTGAATATCCGTGTGTCGACAGTGTACAGTATCAACGGCTATAGCATCGTCATGCGCTTATTAAAAATACAAGCGCTTCAACCATTATCCAGCTATATTGTGAATGAGGCATTACGGCACGCAATTAATACTTTTATTGACCAGCGTAATGGAATGTTTATTGTTGCTGGCCCTACAGGTAGTGGTAAAACTAGTATGTTATACCATATTCTGCAACATATGGCGCAATCTAGTCACGCACAAAAAAAAATTATGACCATTGAGGACCCTGTTGAAGTTATTCTCCCTGGGATGACGCAAGTTCAAGTAAACCCGCGAATTGGCCTTGATTTTGATGATATTATGAAAGTCTCGTTACGTCAAAATCCGGATGTACTGATGCTTGGTGAAATTCGTGATGCAAAAAGTGCGATGATAGCCATGCGCGCCTCGATTACCGGTGTGATGGTGTTTGCCACTATTCACGCCAGAACACCAGAAGAAGCTATTTTTCGGTTTAAAGATTTAGGCGTTTCCGTTAGTGTCATGGCTAATACGTTAAAACTGGTGGTCTCAACACGATTACTAAGGAAGTTATGCTCTGTTTGTAAGACACTTATACTTGAGTCCATTAAGCATGCTTGGCTTCAAGAACACGCTCCTGCTGTAAACTTGGATCATCATGGCGTTTATTCGGCGGTTGGTTGCTCAGCGTGTCACTTTACCGGGCACATGGGCTTTTTACCCATTTATGAATTTTTTTCTATGACAGAAGCACAACATGATGCTTTATCTACGAATAACTTAGTTGGGTTTCGACAATCATTGTCAGATCAAATCCGGGAGAATACTTTGTTTAATCAAGCATTTCAATTGTGTCAGCAGGGCCTAACTTCGTTTGAAGAGATTTCTTCTGTTATTTTCATGGCAAGATAGCGCAGTTTTATGAAAAAAATACTACGTTACTATTGTTTTATTGTTCGAGGTGGTCCTATTGTTAGGCCAAGATTTTTGATTGCGCACTCATCGTTAGATGCACTGCAAAAGCTATTTGCTTTAGGTCATTCTCCTTTATGGCTAAAGCCCGTACCTGATTTTTTTATCGTTTTTTTGTGTATGATCCTTCGATGGTTTCGTATTGGTCTTTCTCAAAATACGTATCGGCGCTGGTGGTTAAAAGAAATGGCTGATCTCTTGGGGTCGGGTTTGAGTTTATCCGCTGCAGTTGAAAGTACGCTTCATCAAACAAACCATTTAATGTATAAGATTATTTTGTATCAGATTTACTATGATCTTCTGGCGGGTAGTTCATTTGCAGATGCGACACAAAGAAATAGGTTGTTTACTCCGTTGCAAAATATAGCCATACAATCAGCTGAAAAAAATCATCATCTTCGCGAAGCGCTGATGGGCCTGTATGACTATTTGAGTGATCAATTATCTTATCGGTCAAAACAATCTATTTTTGTGTTTCCTTGTATTTTGATGATCGTAATGACGATGTTTTTATCTCATTACATTGCAACTAATATTCTTCAGATTTACATGTATGATTTGTGGCTTCAAGGAAAAGAGCTTTCTTTTGTCCCTTCTCTCTTTATGAAAATTTATTCAGGCTCTTTTGTGCGAACGATGGCAACAATTCTGTTGATTTATTTTTCCATGCGCATATTTTTTTATCTTTTATCTTTCATTCAGTATGGCCCTTTTCGTCAAATAATGGACCGTTTCATGCTATATTTGCCGTTTAAGAAAAAAGTTATACGCCGTCGAGAAACATTACATTTTCTTTCGTCTCTTGTTTTTTCTCTTAAATCAGGTATTCGTATTCATTCAGCTGTTTTTCAATCTGCTTTTGTTGTTCGTCATGTTTTGTTTCATCAGGAAATCATTCAGGTGTATCATAAAATTTTTGCTGGATATTCAATTGATGTTGCATTTCAGTCGTTATCATTTATTGAAATGAGTGATAAAATAACGCTGATTTCTTGTTTATCACATTATGGTGTAGATAAAAGCAGTATAGATAAGTTAACAGATTACATTTATCTCCGTTTGAAAAATATGGAGTTGATGGCAGTAAAATTAACCAATATGTTTTGGGGATTTTCTTTATTATGTCTCATTTTATTTTTAGTTTCGTCGACTTTTTCTATCATCGCATTTTCTTATGTCTAATAAACGAGGATAATGGATGAATTTGTAGTAGTTTTTAACTGCTGAATTTAGGTTAATATGACTTAACGCACATTATACAATGTTTATAAAATTAATTATCTTGAAGCATTATTTTTATTTGATAAAGAAACTCCAGTGCAGCCTTAGGCGTTGTGTCTTCTAAATTGAGGTTCTCTAACATTTTGATTGCAGGATGTGGTAATGGCGGTGCAAGAAAAAAAATATTCCCTTGAACGGGTTTGCTGCAAGAGGCCGGCCGACCGGTAGCCCCTGCATTGGACAGCGTGTCTAACTCATGCAGTTTTTTCCTAGCTTGCACAATAACATTGCGAGGAACGCCCGCTAATTGTGCAACATGCAACCCATAACTTTGACTGGCGGGCCCTTCGCTTATCGTGTGCATAAAAATAATCTTTTCATGATGTTCTCGTGCTGAAACATGGACGTTTTTAATGTGAGTAGATTTTTGTTCTAGCGCGGTAATTTCAAAATAGTGCGTTGCGAATAAGGTGAGCGCTTTGGTTTCTTCTGCGAGAAATTCAGCGCAAGCCCATGCTAATGACAGGCCGTCAAAAGTGCTAGTGCCTCGACCAATTTCATCCATTAAAATTAAACTTTTTGAGGTGGCATTATTTAAAATATTAGCGGTTTCTGTCATCTCGACCATGAAGGTGGATCGGCCACTTGCTAGATCATCGGAAGCACCAATGCGCGTGAAAATTCTATCAATATCGCCAATGCACGCAGCACTAGCCGGCACAAAGCTACCAATATGTGCCAGCAACGTAATTAAAGCCACTTGGCGCATATAAGTGGATTTTCCACCCATGTTTGGGCCGGTGATGATGAGCATGCGGGAAGCGTTATTTAAAAGCGTGTCGTTGGGAATAAAGGGTTCCTGCATTACTTGTTCAACGACTAAATGTCGCCCGCCTTGAATATCAATCACGGTTTTATCCGTAAATGTTGGCGCCACTAATTTCAAGCTGCGTGCGCGTTCTGCTAAAGTATTTAACACGTCTAATTCAGCTATCGCATGCGCACTTTGTTGCAAAGGCTGTAAGTGTGCGAGTAATTGTTCCAACAAATCTTCATACAATGCTTTTTCTTTAGCAAGCGAACGATCACGGCTGCTTAATACTTTATCTTCGAACTCTTTTAATTCTGGAGTAATAAAACGTTCTGCATTGACCAGTGTTTGTCGTCGATGATAATCCGGCGGCGCATTGCTAGCCTGCCCTTTGGAGATTTCAATGTAATAACCATGAATACGATTGTAGCCGACTTTGAGCGTGGCAATTTGTGTGCGCTCTTTTTCGCGTTGTTCAAGGTCCAATAAAAATTGGCCAGCATTTTCGCTGAGTGCACGCAACTCATCTAGAGTTTGATCGTAACCTGTTGCGATGACGCCGCCATCGCGAATAACCACGGGCGGAGTTTCAACAATCGCGCGATGCAGTAAATCGTGAATCTGTGGATGTTCACTAATTTGCATGGCGAGAGATTGTATTAGTGTACAAGTTAGCGGTGAGAGATGTCTTTGTAGTTCAGGTAGTATCACTAAACTATCACGTAACTGGGCTAAATCTCGTGGACGTGCAGATTTCAAAGCGATGCGTGATAAAATACGTTCCATATCCGCAATTTGCTTTAATGAAGCATGAACTGTTTGATCATGATGCTGAGTTAATAAGTTTTGAATTGCATTTTGACGGCCAATTAAAATAGCATGTTGTCGGATCGGTCGATGTAACCAGCGGCGTAACAGGCGACTTCCCATCGCCGTCGCCGTACGATCTAATACATGGCACAAAGTATTTTCTTCACTGCCATAAATCGTATGCGTTAATTCTAAATTTCTGCGCGTGATGGCGTCGAGCAATAGACTATCAGAATGATGCTCCACTTGAATGCTTTGAATATGTGGCAATGCAGATTGCTGCGTTTCTTTGGCATATTGTAGTAAACATCCCGCGGCAGTAATGGCCAGTAACATCTCTTGGCAGCCAAATCCCGCCAAATCATGCGTGGCGAAATGCTGATTGAGTAAGCGCGTTGCGGTGTCAAATTCAAAATCCCAGTCAGGACGTTGTTGGACGCCTGCGTATTGTGGCAATAATGTTTTTGGAAAATTTTCAGCGACTAAAATTTCTGCAGGATGTAAACGTTCCAATTCTGTTTGTAGGGCTTCTGCATTTTCTAGCTCAGACACATGAAAACGGCCAGCGCTAATGTCTAAATACGCTAACCCAAAGCGATGATTTTGAGAATAAATCGCGAGAATAAGGTTGTCTTGATGCGCATTTAAAAAAGCGTCATCCGTCACTGTTCCTGGAGTAAGAATTCGAGACACTGCACGCTCAACGGGGCCTTTTGATGTCGCAGGATCGCCAATTTGTTCGCACATCACCACAGACTCGCCCATGCGAACGAGTTTTGCCAAGTAAGGCTCTACGGAATGGTAGGGAACTCCCGCCATGGGGATAGGCTTGCCGGCAGATTGTCCGCGTTTGGTTAAGGTGATATTGACCAGCTTAGCGGCTTTGATAGCATCGTCGAAAAACAGCTCGTAGAAGTCTCCCATGCGATAAAACACTAAACTATTGGGATGCTGCGCTTTGAGACGCAGGTATTGTTGCATCATGGGAGTGTGCTGGTTAAACGCGGTTTCATTTGCCATATAAACAGAGGCCTAATCAGGTCAAAATTATGAGGTATTGTAGCCTACTTAATACGAGAAGCGTAGTTCCAACTTCTGGTTAACTGTGTGATAATCTCCCGCTTTACTGGCTTCAATTGGGGAAGATTTATGGCAGATGATAATCGACAAAAAGCGCTGTTAGCGGCGTTGAGTCAAATTGAGAAGCAGTTTGGCAAGGGGTCAGTCATGCGTATGGGCGATCACCCTGTGCAACCGGATATTGAAGCGATTTCAACGGGATCTTTAGGTCTTGATATCGCTTTGGGCATTGGCGGTTTACCGAAGGGCCGTGTTGTAGAAATTTATGGACCTGAATCTTCAGGTAAAACCACATTGACCCTGCAAACCATTGCTGAAGCGCAAAAGAAAGGTGGCGTTTGTGCATTTGTGGATGCAGAACATGCATTGGATTTAAGTTATGCACGCAAGTTGGGTGTGAACGTTGATGATCTTTTAGTATCGCAACCCGATACGGGCGAACAAGCGCTAGAAATTGTCGATATGCTGGTACGTTCTGGTGGCGTGGATATGGTCGTCATTGACTCTGTCGCTGCATTGACGCCGAAAGCTGAAATTGAAGGCGATATGGGCGATTCACACATGGGTCTTCAAGCGCGATTAATGTCGCAAGCACTGCGTAAGTTGACTGGTAATATCAAGCGTACCAATTGTTTAGTGGTATTTATCAATCAAATTCGCATGAAAATCGGTGTAATGTTTGGTAGCCCAGAAACAACGACGGGTGGTAATGCATTAAAATTTTATGCCTCTGTTCGACTCGATATTCGTCGTATTGGTGCGGTGAAAAAAGGCGAAGAAATCATCGGCAGTGAAACACGTGTGAAAGTATTGAAAAACAAAGTGGCTCCTCCGTTCAAACAGGCTGAATTTGAAATTCTTTATGATCAAGGTATTTCTCGCGTCGGCGAAATTCTGACGCTGGGCGTTCAAATTGAAGTGATTGATAAATCAGGCGCTTGGTACAGTTATCAAGGTACACGTATTGGTCAGGGTAAAGAAAATGTCGGTGAATATTTACGTGAGCATCCTGAAATGGCGAAAGAAATTGAAGCGAAAATTCGCGCGCATTTTTTTGCAGCTACCAAAGTAGCCACCTCTGATTCAGAAGCCGAAGAAATATAAGGCTGTAGGGGCGAGTGGCGCTCGCCCTTGTTTGAAGATGATATGACAACAGATATCTATAATAAAGCAATGCATTTATTGGCCTTGCGTGAGCATAGTCGTAAAGAATTACAGCATAAGCTGTTACTGCGCGACTATGCCCTCCCTGATGTGTTGCGAGTATTAGATGAATTCGCAGAAAAAAAGCTGCAATCGGATGAACGCTTTGCCGAAGCCTATGTCCACTCGCGACGTTTAAAGGGTTACGGGCCAGAGCGCATCCAAATGGAATTACAGCAACGCGGTGTTGCGGATGAATTAATCTGCGCTGCGATTGATGGTGAAAATGAAATTTGGCGAGAGACTGCAGTTCGTGTCTATCAAAAAAAATTTGGAAAGAATGATCCAAAAACTTTTTCAGAAAAAGTAAAACGACAACAATTTATGCGCTATCGCGGATTTGATTTGCGGTGTGTGAAATTTTTAGAACGAAACAAGGCTGTAATTGAACAAAGCGTTGTTTTTAGTATGTGGGAAGATAATCTAGAAGTGAATAATGTGGATGACTTTGTTAGTCAATCAAGAAAACCACGCAGCTTTACTGATTAATCTGGAATAGATTATGAAAATATTAATTATTGAAGAGTAACCCATGAAAATGATGACCAGCACCGAAATCCGACAAGCATTTTTAAATTATTTTAAATCAAAAGGGCATGCGATTGTTCCTAGTAGTTCATTAATTCCTGGCAATGACCCTACGTTATTATTTACTAATGCAGGCATGGTGCCATTCAAAGATGTATTTCTTGGCTCTGAACATCGCGCTTATACACGAGCAACATCAGCACAATGTTGTATTCGTGCTGGTGGCAAACATAATGATTTAGATAATGTGGGATATACCGCGCGTCATCATACTTTTTTCGAAATGTTGGGGAATTTTAGTTTTGGTGATTATTTTAAAGAAGATGCGATTGCAATGGCTTGGGAATTCATAACGCAAGCATTGAAAATTCCTCAAGAAAAATTGACGGTGACCGTGCATGATTCAGATCAAGAAGCGGAAAATATTTGGGTTAATAAAATCGGCGTCCCTAAAGAACGCGTGATTCGTTGCGGTGATAAAGATAATTTTTGGACAATGGGTGATACCGGCCCGTGTGGGCCGTGTACTGAGATTTTCTATGATCATGGTCCAGAGGTCGCTGGTGGCCCCCCTGGTTCACCAGAAGCCGACGGTGATCGCTTTATTGAAATCTGGAATTTAGTTTTCATGCAATTTAATCGTAGCAAAGACGGGATTGATACGCCACTGCCAAAGCCTTCTGTTGATACCGGCATGGGGTTGGAAAGATTGTCTGCAGTGATGCAGGGCGTGCATAATAACTATGATACTGATTTGTTTATGCCGATCATTAAATATGCTCAAAAACTTTATGTAGAAAAGCATAAATTAGAGCAAGCAGCGCAATTAAATTTTGAGCGTGCACGATTTAATATTATGGCCGATCATATTCGTTCCAGTGCATTTTTAATTTCACAAGGCACTTATCCCAGTAATGAAGGTCGTGGATATGTGTTGCGACGTATAATTCGACGCGCTGTTCGCCAAGGATATCAACTGAATATGCCACAGCATTTCTTTTCTAGATTAGTCCCGTCGCTAGTTGACGTGATGGGTGAAGCCTATCCCGATCTTGTTAAGGCCCAAACGAATGTTGCAAGTGTATTGCGACGTGAAGAGGACGCATTTGCCCAGACTTTAGATCAAGGCATGAAATTATTAGAAAAGGCCTTATCTGGCTCTAGTGAAAAAATTATTTCTGGCGAAGTGATTTTCAAGCTTTACGACACCTATGGATTTCCAGTTGATTTAACCGCTGATGTCGCGCGTGAGCGTGGTCTTGAAATGGATCTGCCTGGCTTTGAACGCTGCATGGCGGAACAAAAAGCGCAGTCACGAAATGCGGGGAAATTTGATGTGGATTATAATGAAAAAGAAAAATTAGCGACGGCGTTACAGGGTCAAAAAACAGAGTTTTTGCGTGATACTCTAGAAAAAGTGGCTTGTAAGATAACCCACTCTATTAAACAATCTGATGTAGGCGCTAGCCGCGCTGGCTCTATCCTCGTTTTGGAAGAAACGCCTTTTTATCCCGAAGGCGGTGGTCAAGTTGGTGATACGGGAAAACTATCTGGAAAAGATTTTATTTTCCGAGTGGAAAATACGACGCGCGAAGGTGAGGCGATTCTACATCACGGTTATTTCGCTCAAGGCACCCTAGATATTGCTTTGGATGTTATTGTTGAGGCAGAGCTCGATGTTGATAGACGAAAAAAAATTATGCGTCATCACTCAGCCACTCACTTGTTGCATGAAGCATTGCAAAAAATATTAGGTAATCACGTGCAACAAAAAGGTTCATTGGTGGCGCCTGATCGATTGCGTTTTGACTTTTCACACTTTGAGCCGATTACTAGAGAACAATTGCGGCAGATAGAAGAGATTGTTAATGCTCATGTGGTTGATAATGATGAGGTGTGCGCAAAAGAAATGGCGATTGATGCTGCAAAAGCGGCAGGCGCAATGGCGCTCTTCGGTGAGAAATACGGTGATGAAGTGCGCACCATCAAGATGGGAACGTCATTTGAATTATGCGGTGGAACACACGTGTCACGCACAGGCGATATCGGCGCATTTAAAATTATTGGTGAAGGCAGTATTGCTTCTGGTATTCGACGTATCGAGGCGGTTGCGGGAGCGCTTGCGTGGCAAGCGATTTATCATGAACAAGCAGAGGCTGAGCAACAGAAAAATTTTGCGACGATTAAGCAGCGTGAATTAGAAAAAGTGATTGATGGATTAAAAGAGAAATTAGCGGCTCAAAGTGCAGAAAGTTTGTTGACGCAAGTGAAGCAAATAGAGGCAATTAATTTATTGGTGGCTAATGTTCCTAATGTAGATGCAAAAGCGTTAAGTAGTATGATTGAGTTTTTGAAGTCAAAATTAAATCATGCGGTGATAGTGTTAGGAACTAGGTCGAATGATGCCGCATGTTTAGCCGTCGGTGTGACGCCAGAGTTACATGCAAAAATCAAAGCAGGTGATCTCGTGAAGTATCTTGCGCCACATATTGATGGGCAGGGCGGTGGACGCGCTGATGTTGCGCAAGCCGGCGGAAAATCTCCAGAGAAATTAACTGCCATGTTAGCGTTAGTTGAACCTTGGATGAGATCAAAATTAGTATGAGTAAGTTAGTTCTAAAATTCGGCGGTTCATCATTAGCAACGGTAGATAAAATCTGTGCCGCTGCGCATCGTGTCGCATTGTTGTCACAACAGCATCGTTGTGTTGTCGTAGTTTCTGCTATGGGCGATGAAACGGATATTTTACTGCAGCAAGCTGCATCACTTCATCCTAGTGAACACTTACGTGAATACGATATGTTATTAGCAACAGGCGAGCAAAAATCCATGGCATTGATGGCTATGGCCTTGCGTGAGGAAAAGGTTCATGCGCGTTCATTAACTGGTTGGCAAGCAAAAATTCAAACGACACCGCAGCATATGCATGCGCGTATTGTTCATATTGATACGAAAGTGATTGAACAATGTTGGGAAAATAATGAAGTTCCGGTGATTGCTGGCTTTCAAGGAGTTTGTGATCAAGAGATCACGACGCTTGGCCGTGGCGGCTCTGATTTAACCGCTGTGGCGCTTGCTGCTGCTCTTCATGCCGATGAGTGTCAGATTTTCACCGATGTAGATGGCGTTTATTCGGCAGATCCGCGTTTGGTGCCGGATGCGGTGAAGTGGCATGAAATCACCTATGAAGCAATGTTGGAGCTGGCCAGTGTTGGTGCGCAAGTATTGCATAATCGCGCGGTAGAATTAGCCTGTAAAATGCACGTTAATTTACGCGTGCTATCAACTTTTGTAGAAGGAGCGGGAACTATGGTAACGCATCGGATTAAAAAAGTACCCACAGTATCTGGTATTGCTTATCAGGCCGATCAGGCGGTTGTGTTTCTTATGTACGCGAATGACGAAATTCATCATCATGCTATATTAATCATGCTTAACCGCTATAAAGTGCTCATGGGTACCGTCCATAGTAGCCATTATAAAACTAATCATGCCTCGCTTTCATTTGCGCTCCCTATGGCCAATGTGGCAAGTATTCAGGAGGCTCTGCAAGAGTATTTAGGTCAGGATTTAGAAAACATCGAATGTCATTTGCATCAAGCGCAAGTCTCGGTGGTGGGTGTTGGCGTGCAATCTTCAGATCGAGTTTTTTCTCAAGTGCGTGAATGGTTGGCAGATAATCGCTTGAAAGTTCGGCTGACGACTAGTAGTGAAGTGCGTTTCAGTTTTTATATTGATGATCATGTAGGCAAAAGGACCATCAAAAACTTGCATGATTTGTTCCATTTGCAGGATTTTTCTCAAGAGTCTTTTCAGGGCGGCTCTGAATAAATAACGCGAAAAATACCAATTTTAAAAACTATTTGACTTGTTTTTAATCAGATACTATACTATTTCTCGTCTTCAGCCCTGGGGACATAGAAATATAATAATAATGTAAGAGACAAAGGATAAAAGGAGAGCTGTAATGTTAATTTTAACACGCCGTGTAGGTGAAAGTTTGATCATCGGTGACGATGTTACCGTGACAGTACTAGGTGTCAAGGGAAATCAAGTTCGAATTGGCGTTAATGCCCCTAAAGAAGTTTCTGTCCATCGCGAAGAAATTTATCAGCGAATTCAGCAAGAGAAAGACGGTAGTGGAGAAACCTCTGTCACTGGCGACAGCGAATAACCTCTATTTGGGGAGGGCGGTTAAACTAGCCGCCCCGTTATTTTTCAGTTTTTATTTTCTCCTTTATTTCAGTATAACATTCGGTGTATAATTCGCGCCTCTTTTGATCGCGTATGCGTTATTCGAAAGAGTTCGGAGAGATGGCCGAGTGGCTGAAGGCGCTCCCCTGCTAAGGGAGTATGGGGGTTATACTCCATCGAGGGTTCGAATCCCTCTCTCTCCGCCAGTTTACAGCGCTCAAACTTTTTGGCTGTGATTTTTCAAATTCCAAAACCACCCTCTAAACCCCAGTATTCATAGGCTTTAGCGCATTTTAGTCGTGTGACACATGCGTACCTAGAGAATCACAAAATCACCGATTTTACCCCAAAATCTCCCTTTTTATTCTCCGTTTCTCCGTTACATGCGAACGTCGGTCGTCAAGGTACGCATGTCACAGCAATCGGGCCAGAAATTAAACTAAAATTGGTGTTTTAATTATGTTGAATCAACTTATGTATTTTGTGCAATAAACCAACAGGTGGCGGCTGGTCGGAGATTCCGTGACAGGGATAACGTCATGACGTGCAATTCTACGATCCTGGTTTAGGAGGTGTTTTTAGATTGCCTAGCAGCACGATGATTATCATCGAGAATTGATAAAGTGTTTCAACCCTGCGCTTGTTGTCTAATTGCTGCGGTGATCCATTGATTCAAGCTCATATGATTCAATTTTGCTGCCATATAGGCTTCTCGATGTAATTCCGGTTCAAGACGCAAATTAAGTTTTCCAGAAAAGGGTTTTTCTGGTTGTTCGTTGCGTTCTGCGCAAAAAGCAAGATAATCCTCAACAGAATCTATAAAAGCTGTTTTAATTTCTTCAACGGTAGAGCCTTGGAAGGTAATAACATCACGAGTATTGATAACTTCGCCATGGAAAATTTCCATTTCGTCATCAAATTCAACATGCCCCATATAGCCTTTATGTACTAACATTTTATATTTGCCTCTTTTAAAAAACGTCTCATTGAAACCACGGCACCTTTGTCTGTTTCCTTCTGCGGATGAGGGCGATGAAAAACCGCTCGTACATCATTAAGCGCGATGCGGACGCGTGACCCATTGCCTTCGGATATTTCAGCTCCCAGCGATACCAGCATTGCTTCAATATCTTTCCATGCAATGCTTGATTGCACTGGGTTTTGAAAAATTTGTTCTAATATTTTTTGGTGCTTTTTGCTCATTTATTAATAGTACCATAAAATGGTACTATTGCAAGAGGTATGGACAATGAGGTTTTGTCGCCTTCTAAACGAACAACACAGCTACCTTGAGATGGCTTACGCTTTAGCTCAAAATGGGGCTTCCCCAGAAGAAGACATGAAAGATTTATGGCGACGTATTGTGTTTACGATTATGGTTTCAAACACCGACGATCATTTGCGCAATCACGGATTTGTTTACGAACGATATAAGGGCTGGAGATTGTCTCCTGCTTATGACATAAACCCAACACCACTTGAAATAGCGCCGCATATTCTTACAACATCTATCGATTTTAATGACAATACTGCCTCATTAGAGACAGCTATGCGTGTTGCTAAAGAATTTCGCTTAAAGAAGGAGGAGGCATTGCTTATCATTAAAGAAGTGGTATCGAGCGTAAAACAATGGCGGCATGTGGCAGCAAAGTTTGGTTTATCAAAACAAGAGTGCGATAGGATGTCGAGTGCTTTTTTATATGAAGAAACTGACGAAATTTATCACCAATAGGTTATGGCATGCACTTCAAATCACGAAAATAGAGATTTTATGGACACGCTTTTAAAATTACCGCAACGTTTAAGTTCTGGCCCGATTGTCGCGCACTTCTGATAATAACTGATAGCATTTTTATCGAAACCTGCTAGAATCGCAGTCGCTGAAGTTGACATTCACCACCCAGTTTGGACTGGGTTATTTTGAAGAATGCCAACCTCCGCCAATCACGAAAGTCAAAAGTGTGCGCCCGTAGCTCAGCTGGATAGAGTACCTGGCTACGAACTAGGGGGTCGGGAGTTCGAATCTCTCCGGGCGCACCAAATCTAGGTTGTTTTTGATTGACATGGAGAAATCTCGGTCTTGATTCCAAAACGGATCTTGATTAGAATATCCCTGCGTATATCGCGAAAAAGATGCCAAGAGGAGCACGCGAGTCAAAGGAAATATCCAATGAAGCGTCCTCAATCTTACGTTCGCGCCGCAGTTGCCGCTTTGGCGATTGCTTTCACCCTCCCATCCTTTTCGGCTGATGCAGCAACCACCTGCACCAAGCCAGTCAATATAAACACAGCAGATGCAGCGACCATTAGTAGCTGTGTAACAGGCATAGGCCCAAGTACCGCAGATGCGATTGTAGCGTATCGAACAGAGCATGGTAATTTTAAAGCTGTTAGTGATATCGCTGCTGTAAAACGTGTTGGTGAAAAACGTGCAGCGAAACTTGCTCCAGAGCTAACTGTAGGAGATGCAAAATAATATTGCGTAGGCGGGTTTTTGTGCCCGCCTATTCTTTTATTAGATCTACTGGCCGGATCAAAATAATTGACGTGTCATTCGGCGCTGTTTTCGAAGATGGTAATGTTTGAGCCAAGGTGACTCGGGTCATGACAGAGTTATTCAGACTTTGTAGAAACTCTGTCATTAGTTTGGCTTCCCTAACATTAATAGGAGATTTTCTCATATCCGTATTAACACTAATTTTTCCTGCAAATAATTCCATTGCAAAAGGGCTGAGCGTAATATTCGTTTCCCAAAGTTGCAACACCATGAAAGTGTGAGGAATATTTAATGGTTTGTAAAAAATAAGTTTAGGTTTTTTATCGTCAAAAAAACGTGTTTTAAGTTCAAGATTAATCACAGGTGTTTTATTTTCTGGATGTTGAATTTCTAATACCCAATTGTGAGGTTCTAAAGCAGACTTCCAACCTTGAGCGGCTAAAAGTGCGCTGATATCTTTTTCATTTCCTGCCCATTGAATATTGAGAAGTTCTTTCGGTGTCCCAAATCGATTATTCGCCATCATTGAGACGGCAGGGTAACCGTCTTTCCACCATGCTTTCGTCTCTATGATTTGAGTTTTTGCGAGAGGGTAAAGTTGATAATCTTTTACCATATGCGCATAGTAATGATGTAGGTAAGCCCACGAAAAAATAAACTGCAAAATAACTATAGCAGGAAGTAATTTTTTCGCTTGAATATTTTGACTAGGATGGCGTTGATAGAAGAAAGCCATAAAGAGCAAACTTAACCAGCCAAGTAGAATGCTGCCAACAATATCAGATAACCAATGCACGCCTAAAAACGCTCTAGAGCAAGCAACAGCAGCGATCAATAAGCTGGCAATGGTATATCCGATCCAGCGATATTTTTTTGAGTGATGGCTTGCCATTAAGTAAGCGAGCCCACCGTAGAGTATCGTGACTAAGACAACATGACCGCTGGGGTAAGAAAAGCCGTCAATGGCTTCAAATAGTTGGTTGGGTCTATGAAAGTGTACTGCGGCTTTAAGTACGTACGCAGCTCCTGCTCCTAATAAGAAAGATCCAATCCAAAAAATAGTGGCGCGCCAGTAACGCTTGTAACTCAGCCATACAAATACTGCCAATACAATAAAAGCTAAAATTTCTTTTTGCCCTAGGACGGTGACTGCAAGCATAAGGTTATCTACCCATTGCATGCGGAAACTTTGTAGATAATGATGTATTTCTAGATTGTAAGTAGCCAGCGCAGGATTATTGGTGCAAACCGTAACAGTTAATAGAATAAATGCGGTGAATACAAATACAAACACAAATAATGTTCCTAGCTGCCCTCGAGGATGATCGATTTCATGATGGCGAAATAGATGACAAATAAAAGTGAACGAAGAGGATTCTTTCATTTTTGTCCAGAGACAAGATAAGGCATTTTTTATAACTTCATTGACATGCAACACCAAAAGGCGCGTGATCCATGCGCCAACAATGAGAATGATAAGTGTTAAGAATACAAAGCGGAATAAATGTTCTGTGATATCAGGGGGGAGTTGAAGCGAAGCTTCGCCCAAAAGTATACCAGGGAGAAGATAGACAGCCCCCCATACAAAAGCGGAGAGGCTATCAATGATGTAAAATTTACTCGCAGGCATGCGCATAGCGCCAGCAATTATAGGCGCCAGGGCTCTGATTGGGCCAATAAAACGAGCGAAAAATATGCTTTTCCCACCATGTTTTTGAAAAAACTGCTGCCCTTTAGTTAACCAGTGATGACGTGTTCGAAAAGGCCAGATTTGGTTAAGGTTATCTTTGACGTAATAACCAAGGGTAAAGCTTAAGGCGTCACCAAAAAGAGAGCCGGAAGCGGCGCACAGGACCATTGGCCAGTAAGGAAGTAAGCCGGCGCCAATAAAAATACCAACCGCTGTCATCACAATCGTGCCGGGAATGAAAAACCCAATAACTGCGAGTGATTCGACGGCAGAAAGTAAAAATAATGCAAGCTCCGCCCAGTTAGGGTGTAAGTAAATCCAAGCAACTAAATGTTTTATTAGGTCATGGACCACTAGGTACTCCTGGCTAGTTTTTTGCGATGGGCAATTATCCCGAGGGAGGGCGTTGAGCGCAACTGCTTTTGCTATTGTTTCGGATGCAGTTAGCAAGGGCATCAGCTAAATTGTGTTGAATTTTTTCAATATCTACGTTTTGGACAAAATTTGAGAGTTGTGTCATTTTTAATTGAGCATAACCACAGGGGTTAATATAAGTAAAAGGCGTTAAGTCCATGGCAACATTAAAACTAACACCGTGGAAGCTGCATCCTCTTTTAACACGTAACCCAATCGAAGCAATTTTTTTTTCTTGAATATAGACGCCGGGGCGGTCGCAGTGATTTTTTGCATCAATTCTGTACTGTGCTAGCAATTGAATAACTCCCTGTTCAAGGGAAGAAACGAGTTGACGTATGCCCATTTTGGCGCGCTTTAAATCATATAAAATATATACGACCACTTGCCCAGGCCCATGATAGGTCACTTGTCCACCCCTGTCTGTCGCAATCACAGGGATTTCATGCGGATTTAAAATATGCTCGGGCTTACCCGCTTGCCCCTGAGTGAACACTGGAGTATGTTGCAGTACCCACAATTCATCCTCAGTGTTTTCATCACGATTCAGGGTGAAGTCATGCATCGCTTGCCAGATAGTAGAAAAATCTTGTAGGCCGAGATATTTTATTTTCATAATCAACCCGCTACAACGCCATTTTCACTAGCGGCTCTTTCGTTAAATCTTGATAAATCGCGTCTAATTGTGCTTTGCTCTGTGCTTGAATGGTAATACTTAGAGCGAGATAATTTTTATCGCGACTATAGCGTTGTCGAACAGAGTGTTCATTGAGCAAATCATTTGCATGTTGTTTTATAATGTCTAATACAGCGCTTTCAAATTCAGGTGTGGCTTTCCCGACGGCTTTAATCGTAAACGCACAAGGAAATTCGAGGATCGATGTAGCCGACGGTTGTTCATATTGCTCAGTCATGGTCTAGGTAGTCTCTTGTTCTACTCTGTCGGCATAAAGCCGAGTGATGCGTTTCCACATTGGACCGACTATTCCGTCAGCAACCGCACAATGATCCAATAATACGACCGGAACAATTTCTTGTACTGAGCCTGTTAGCCATATTTCATCTGCTTTTTTCAGTTCATCCAGCGTAATCATTTTTTCTTCAATCGCAATGTGATGCGTTTTTAAAATATCGATCACAATACTGCGAGTAATGCCTGGAAGAATATTGGCGGATAAAGGAGAAGTGAAAACGGTGTTATCTTTTACCATAAAAAGATTGCTGGCGGTGCCCTCTAGTGCGAACCCATCTTTAACAAAAATAGCATCATGCGTTGAAACACGTTGAGCGGCGTCTTTTGCTAGTACGTTAGGTAATAGCGTCGTGGCTTTTATGCGGCAATTTGCCCAGCGTTGATCTTTAACTGTAATGACATTAACACCTTCCAATACATACCTGCGCGTGGTTGGAAGCGCTGCAACGAGTACTGTTGGAGTGACGTCATCAGGAATCGCATGACCACGAGAAGGATAAGCGCCTCGAGTGACTTGTATATAAAGCATTTTATCGGTTAATGCTGAAGACGCTAAAACGCGATCAAATATTTCAATCCAGCTATCATGATCCAAAGGAGAATCCATATGAATGGCCGTAAGACTTTTAGTTAAACGATCGAGATGTTGCTTTGCAGCAAAGGGTCGATGATTATAAACAGGAATGACTTCATAAACGCTATCGCCAAATAGAAAGCCTCGATCTAAAACAGATATCTTGGCTTTTTGTAAGTCAAGATATTCGCCATTCAAATAAACCATGTGCCCTTTAGTATTACTCATTAATTACTCGCTCTAGAGGTTGTTTTGTTCTTGTCTTAGTTTTGTTCTTTTTCAAAGAGTCGATGAAAAGCTTTGGAGATGCTGTCAGAAATTCCGCGGAAGAATCCTCCCTTTGAAATATCTTCTAAAGCGATTAAAGGAGCCGTTGCAACCACTTTGCCTTCATAGCTCGCGGTTACTTTGCCATATGTCTGCCCTTTTACGATAGGAGCGACAATATTTGGATTGACTTCAATGGCTGTTTTTACCAGTTTTTGTGCTCCCACTGGCAGAGTGACATTGATCGGTGCTGCTATACCTAATTTAACGTTTTGTTTTTCGCCTTTCCAAACACGTGTCGTGGTTAATTCTACATTCGCATCATAGAGTTTGGTGCTTTGAAAAAATCTAAAACCATAAGTGAACAACTTAATAGCGTCAGCGGCGCGTTCTTTATCGGACGGGGCACCCATGACAACTGCCAATAATCGAGTGTTATCTTTTACGGCTGAAGCAATCAAACAATAACCTGCTGCGTCAGTGTGACCTGTTTTCAAGCCGTCAGTGCCAGGATATTGCCACAATAATCGGTTGCGATTCGGTTGCTTGATGCCGGCGTAATCAAACCATTTTTCTGAAAACCAATGATATTGGTCAGGGAAATTAAGAATAATGGCTCTAGCCAAAATAGATAAATCTTTGGGCGTGGTGTAGTGATCATCTGCAGGTAATCCTGTGGCATCGACAAAATGTGAGCTAGTCATTCCCAAGCGTTGCGCTTGTGAGTTCATCATTTCAACAAAGCTAGCTTCGCTGCCGGCAACATGTTCTGATAATGCGATGGTGGCATCATTGCCTGATGCAACGATATCACCTTGAATCAAATCGCTGACTTTTACATTATCGCCTTCTTTAATGAACATGCGTGACCCTTCAGCATGCCATGCGGTTTCACTCACTCTGACTTGGTCATCCAGAGTAATCGTTTTGCTTTGTAATGCGCCAAAGACAACGTAAGTCGACATTAGTTTTGTTAAGCTCGCGGGCTCCAATCTTTCATCCATATTGCTTTGTGCAATAATGTTACCGGTGGCAACATCCATAAGCACATAACCCTTGGCATCAATAGTCGGCGCTTTAGGAATTAACACTGGCTGCTGCGGCGCGCTGGTTTGCGTCGGAAGAGGCAGTGAGAGCGTTGAATCAGGAATTGGTGAGCTGTCTTGTGAAAAAGTGGTTTGCTCGACAAATAGACAGGACAATCCCAACAAAGTAACAATAATAAGCTTGCGCATTTAATTTCTCCCGCTGCGAAATAATAGCCAAGGATCATAACATAGTGATATTCGATTTACAGTAGTGGTGAATTGATTGACCGTTTCAATTAGCGTGATTTTTTTTTTTGTAAATGATACGATTTATCGAGTTAGACACTAATAAGGATGGAAAAAGGACATGAGAATTACAGTGTTGGGAACAGGTTATGTCGGTTTAGTCACAGGAGCGTGTTTAGCCGAGTTGGGTAACCATGTGACTTGTATGGATATTAATAGTGATAAAATTGCAGCCTTAAAGCGAGGCGAGATCCCTATTTATGAGCCAGGTCTCGAGACTCTGGTTAAGCGTAATCAAGCCGAAAGCCGATTAGAATTCATTACAGACTTATGTGTGCAGAAAGAATCTTCTGAAATTTATTATGTGGCAGTGGGTACACCCAGTGATGAAAATGGCTTTGCAGATTTACAATATGTGTTAGCTGCAGTTCGCATGATTGGTCGTCAAATTAATCAATATTGCGTTATTGTTGACAAATCGACGGTGCCCGTCGGAGTGGCGGATCAAGTGCATGCGGCAGTCCAAGAAGAGTTGGATAAGCGTGGCTTGAAAGATTTACAGTTTGATGTCGTGAGTAATCCCGAGTTTTTAAAAGAGGGCGCAGCGATTGAAGACTTCATGAAACCCGATCGTTTGGTGGTCGGCTATCCTTCTGAAAAAGCCAAAGCCATGATGGCGCAATTGTACGCTCCTATTATTCGTAATCACGGTGGAAAGATTTTATATATGGCGGTGAAAGATGCCGAAATGACAAAGTATGCTGTAAACGCAATGTTGGCCACACGTATTTCTTTTATGAATGAAATTGCGGGCATGTGTGAAAAATTAGGCGTGGATGTCGACAATGTTCGACAAGGCATTGGCAGTGATTCACGCGTCGGTGAAAAGTTTTTATTTCCAGGTTGTGGTTACGGCGGTTCTTGTTTTCCCAAAGATGTTAAAGCATTAGTCGGGATGGCAAAAGAACAGGGCTATGATCCTATTATTTTAGAAGCAGTTGAAGCGCGAAATGCTTTGCAAAAACACGTGCTAGTACAAAAAGTATTTCGAGTATTGGGTGAAAATCTGACGGGCATAAAAATAGCGGTGTGGGGTTTGGCGTTTAAACCAGAAACTGATGATATGCGTGAAGCTTCTTCATTGGTATTTATTCAAGAAATGATTCGCGCAGGCGCAAAAATTGTGGCCTATGATCCTGTTGCCAAAGAAAGCGCAAAACGTATGTTTCCAGAAGGCTATTTTTCTTCTGGGCGTTTGACTATTGTTGATAGTCAGTATGCTGCATTGGATGGTGCTGAAATACTGGTTGTTTTAACCGAATGGAAATCGTTTTTATACCCAGACCTAGAAATTATTAAAACGAAATTGAAGCAAGCTGTGATTATTGATGGCCGTAATGTCTATGATCCACAGGAAATGCAACGTGCGGGCTTTTTGTATTCTGGGATTGGGCGAGGGATGTCGTTGATCTAGAGGCGCATATCATGATATCTATATAAACCATTCTGTAATTGATTCATGTGGATATCAACCAAGATTGATTTATATGTAAATCATACTATAATTGGGTAACTAGAGAGGTGCCCGATGAAATGCTTAAAATGCCTATTACCTATTGAAGATCCAGCGAAAGCTCGGTATGGGCTTCATTCTGACTGCTTTGCTGCATGGTTTCATGTTGATAAAAACACTGAATTTATGGGCTTACAAAATGTCAGCACATCTTCTAGTTCTGGAAGAGATTTTACACCGCAAAATGACAGTTTTTTTCAGGGAAAATTTAAAAAATATTCTGCTGAGCTTAATGGAGAAAGCTATATATTTAAAATGAAGCAAACTCAGGCGCCAGAGTTGCCTGATGTGGAGTATCTGTGTAATCAAATTGCGGAAGTACTAAATATTAATGTCGCTCCCTTTTATTTTATTGAATTTAACGGTGAGAGAGTATTCATTACCAAGAATTTTGTTAAGCCCGAGTTAGGCGAAGATCTTCAACATATTTGTCACTTTAGACCGGATGAGCAGCATACGTGTGAAGGGTTGATCAAGGTCATCAGAGAAAGAACACAGCAACCTATTTATGTGGAAGTTTTGATCAAGACTATATTGTTTGATGCTTTAATTGGTAATCATGATCGCCACGGTAGAAATTTAGCCTTCATAGCGGGGACAAATAGATATTTTCTTTCTCCCATTTACGATAACGTTTCTTATCTTGGTTTGGAATCAGGGGCTATGCTAAAAGCAGATTTTAATCCTGTGGGAAAAATCGCCACACAAGCAATCAAGCAGCCAAATATGTTTAACTATGCAAAAGAGCTCATTAGGCTTGGATATAACGAAAAAGTTCAAGAGTTCTATCGGCATCTAGGGGGTATGGCTGGAGTACAAATTGATAATCGAATAGACAACAGTTTTTGCAGTGCCCTGATGAAAGATGCCATAAAAAAGCTTATTGAAAAGCGATTCCAGGAGCTAAAAAATGCATTGTCAGCTTAAACTAAATCGTAATAAATTACAGATTTTTCGTGAAGGCATAAAAAGAAGAGTTTATGTCGGTGAATTAAATTACGATGAAGTTCAAGATAAATATGAGTTAATTTACGATAAGAAATATGCTTACTCTAAACAAGCGATTTCGCTTGGTCCTAATTTAAGTCTGTTTCAATTACAGCATGTTTCTGAAAAAGGAAAATTATTTCCTTATTTTCTCGATAGAATTCCTGATCGCGATAATCCAGCTTATCCAGATTATTGTGCATCACAAAGCATTACAGTTGATGAAAAAAATCTTATTGTTTTGCTGGGGACAATAGGGCGGCGTGGTCCATCAAGTTTTATTTTTGAAGCGGTGTATGAAAATCAATTTAGTGTTGCGGATTTAATCCAATGGCGAAAGGAATTAGATATTAGTCAACATGATGTTGGATTGGCGTTTGATATCAGCAAAGTCACCTTACAGCGCATCGAAGATGGCAAGAGTGTTGATCATAATACGCTGAAACGCTTAGAGGTTTTATTCTGTTTTCCTGAAGTCGCGCGCTGGCAGTTAAAGCAATCAGGTGGGAAACTGCACAGGAAAGTGTTAGGAAAATTACTTCGACATTTTAAAGCTTAAGGTCGTGTTAAGATCGTCTCTGTTAAGCTTCGTTTAGTTTTAAATTTTAAATGAGATTTTACTATGTTTAATTATCTTACCGGTGGTGGCAAAGCCGCGGATAGCACTCCAGTTCATTCACTTACTAAAGAGCAAATGGCTACTTTATTGAAAGAAAGTACTCCAACAGAAGAAATAGTATCCGCTTTGCTAACCTATTCATTTACAAATATGGCTGAAAAAAGAGCCTTTGTGCTTGATGTTGTTCCGCATTTAAACCCAGAAAACTTGCATATTTTAACAAATTTGTTGATTCATTCTCGTTTGGCAGAAAACGGTCGCAGTACGACAACTCTTATGCAAGGGGAAGGTATAGAAAAAGTATTTTTAGGCTATGAATTTGTTCACAATAAAAAAGAAGCGGTGCAGCATATTCAAGTAGATGGTGCATTTACTTCAGGCCTTCGTTTGATGCAACGTGCTGCTATTGCGACTGGCATGATTTCTATGCCTGAAAAAATGCCAGAGGTTGCCCATTTCTTGTTTCTTCAAAGAGGTGATGATTATTCTGGGTGTGCGTTTGATGCGGCGACTCTGACATCTGCTCGTGACGATAGTTCAGAAGAAGCGCAGCGTTTAAATCAAATTGATGGTTTTATTATTAAATACTTTGTTGCTGAGTTAGACGAAATACGCAAACAACAACAGGAAAGACGAGTGTTTGTTGATGGAGAATTTGTTGGATTTCGTGGTGGCTTCAAAGCAGCGGTGGGTTTAGATATTAGGCATGCGCTGGTGCATGGTAAAAATGCTGAAAAAATGCAAGCAGTATTTTCTGAGTCATTAGAGAGAAATCACTTAACAGCGGATGATTTTTTTGATGGTAAAACTCGTCATTATATTCAGCCGGAGCTTGAAGCAATGTTGACAGATGGCGCAGCACCTGGTTTAACAGGGTAAAATATAGGGTGGAAAAGTTTAGATTCATTCGATCAGTTCAAATAATTAGACGCTTATTGGTGGGCGTCTAATTATTTATCGGTTGGACAACTTTCAGTTTTCCTTGGGATTTTTTAAGATCCATGAGAAAACCATTTGTGATACCACATCTCGACTTTCAAACTTTTAAAGCCATTGCTTTGATACGTGCGTTGCGCGCCATAATTTTTCCCTTGAGTGACCACAAGAATTTCTTGGTAGCCTTTGCTGAATAAATCAGCGCAAGCAAGTTGTAATAAATAATTGCCAAGAGATTTTCGTTGGTGTTCCTTGGCAATCCCAAATAGGCCTAGTGTTGCAGTGTGCTGATTATTATAACGTACAGAACAGAATCCGATGGGGTTATTGTCAATGAATAAACAATAACAAATATGATCAAACTTGCCATGCACTGCATTGGCAAGCCATGTTTGATGTAATATATGCACTTTATCACGTGGGAAATGTTGATCAGCATAGTAACGCGTGTCTTGGTAAAGACTTTCACTGATAGTCATTAACTTGGGAATATGCGATTCATTGGCCAGGCCAAAATGAATATCGTCTTTTGTTTCAGGCGTAATGTCTGATGAAGTTAATTTTTTTTGATAAGTTAAGCGAATATCAACAAAATGAAACTTTTCTGTTTCAGCCTGGTAAACACTTGCAATATCATCACAGGGGCACAAATATTGCAGCATATGAATTTTTTGTTGAGCAATTTCAGTTGCGATTAACGGCATAATGTCTGCCGTTAATTTTGTAGTGTTAAGTGCTGCTATCGGAAAACCAAAAAGCTTCGAATCCCAGACTACAGGTTTAATTAATGACATAAAGCTCCTTTTATTAAATTGAGCATTGTTGTATGGCTAGAGTGCCGGAGCGTCCTTCAACTTCACCTTGAATCATTTCACACACTGGAATCTTCGATTGATCTTCCAAGGCTTTTTTTGCTAGTGCTTCTACTGGGACAAATTGAAATCCGCGACCTTGAGCTTCTGTAATAAATTGCTCAAACCATTCTAAGTAACGCATGCCTTCTAATTCAGCATGCAAGGTAAAGATTTCTGCACCAGCACTTAATTCACATCGTTCTAATAATGTTTCCGTGATTTTATTCAGTGGATATTCTGGCCGCCCTAAAAGTTCGTCTAGTGTTGGTAAATTAGACGGAATTTGTAATGTCTTAAACGTATGGCCATTTATTTTTGGATAAAAAGGATAGGGGCCGCGACAGTCGCTGCCATATAATAAATGAGCGTCGTCGTAGGCTTGTAAGCTTGCTGCGTTCGCTTGCCAGCCAGGAGTTCCAGCGGATTGTGGTGCCTGATGAAACACAGTTTTAAAGCAATCAACCGCACGATTAAACTCGGTTTTAGTTTCTTCTTCTGACCAAGTAAATAAATAATCTTGCCAACGACAATGATCATAACAATGTATGCCGACCTCATGACCTGCTTTTTGGACTTGTTGTAAAAGATCAGGATGTTTTTTTGCAATGTGTGGCCCGGGCCATAACACACCGTTTAATAAGGTTTTAATGCCGTAAGTGCTGACGACGCTAGTGCGACTGACTTTTTTTAAAAAACCAGGGCGAAAAATACGCTTCAATGCGCGGCCAGTATTATCTGGTCCTAATGAAAACAGAAAAGTGGCATAAATATTATGACGCGCAAAAAGCTGCAACAGGTTTTTTACACCAATACGCGTGCCACGTTCAGTATCTACATCAATTTTTAAGCCGATTAATTTATTCATGAGATGTAGTTTTTTCTTCTTTGCTCAGGGTTTTTCTAATCACATAGCGTGGACGTTTTCTGACTTCCAAATAAATGCGTCCAATATATTCACCGACAATGCCAACGCTGAATAATAATAGCCCTAGCAAGAAAAATTGAATGGCAAACAGAGTAAACAAGCCCTCTGCTTCAGGTCCAATAATGATGCGGCGAAGGATCATGTAAATAAAAAATAAAAAACTTAATGCAGCGACGCCCATGCCGGTAAAGGTAACGAATTGTAATGGCGCAGAAGAGAATCCTGCCATTAAGTCGAAGTGTAAGCGTAGCAGGCGTGCGATGCTATATTTTGATTTACCAGAATTACGTTCTGCATGTTCTACATTAACGAAGCCTGGGTTAGAGGCATAACTATAAGCAAGTGCAGGAATAAAAGTTGAGCGCTCTTTGCTCATTAACATCAGTTCAATCACGCGTCGATCGTAGGCGCGCAACATCGAGCCTTGATCGCGCAATTGAATTCCTGTAGTTTTTTGTCGAATCCAATTGTTGAGTCTAGAGGCATAGCGACGGAAAGCATTGTCTTTACGTACTTGGCGGACACCTTCAACAATATCAAATCCTTTTGCAATTTCTGCCAACAATTTAGGAATTTCTTCTGGAGGATTTTGGAGGTCGGCATCGAGGGTTACCACGGTTTGCCCTATGCTTTGTTCAAAGCCGGACATAATGGCCATATGTTGACCGAAATTTCCGTTAAAGTGAATGACTCGTACGTGTGACGAGTCTTTTGAATAAATATCATCCAGAATTTGAGCCGAACTATCACGGCTACCATCATTGATAAAAATAATTTCATAACCTTGTGAAAGTTTGGACAAAACGTTATTTAAACGCTCGTATAATGGGACAATGTTCTGCTCTTCATTGTAAATCGGGATAACGACGCTTAAGTCCATGACTCATCCTGGCGAGTGGTAAACCGCGATTATAACGGATATTTGGCGTGGGTCTATACTCATCAGACTTCATTCTGCTCCACAGTAATCAGTAGCTTGATTAATAATTGGGAAATCTGTGAACAATCTTAACGTGAGTCTTGCTCTCCTGCCGAGCTAATGCTAGCGTACTGTCAATTTCACTGATTGATGGCGCTTTTATGCATACTCATACGCCCAAGAAGAAAAGCTTATCGCGCTCCACATTGTTGGTTTCGGCGTGTACGTTTTGTTCACGCATGATTGGTTTTGCGCGAGATATGCTAGTTGCCAACTTATTCGGCGCCACTTTGGATGCTGACGCTTTTGTTATGGCCAATAAAATTCCCAATTTCTTACGGCGGTTATTTTCAGACGGAGCATTTTCACAGGCGTTTGTGCCCGTTCTTTCTGAGTATCGTAAACTTAAAGGTGAAGATGAGGTTCAAGGGTTTTTAAATCATATTTCCGGCGTACTGGCATTGACCCTATTAATAGTCACCGTGATCGGGGTTGTGGCGGCACCGTTTGTAGTGATGCTTTTTGCGCCAGGATTCGGACATGATGATCCGCGTTATGAATTAACCACGACGATGTTGCGCATTACTTTTCCCTATATTTTATTTGTGTCCCTAGCGGGATTGGGGGCAGCGGTACTAAATAGTTACGATAAATTTGGTATACCAGCTTTTACTCCGGTGTTATTGAATTTTGCCGTGGTAGGTGCGGCTTTATGGATTTGTCCACATTTGGATCAGCCAGTCGTTGGTTTGGCCATCGGGGTTTTTATTGGTGGTGTAATCCAGCTTTTTTTTCAAATTCCTTTTTTATTGAGAATTAGAAGGTTGCCTATACCTCGCCCCTCGTTAAAAGATCCTGGTGTGCGAAAAGTAATGAAGCTGATGGCGCCGGCGCTTTTTGGAGTTTCTGTTGGTCAAATTAATATCATGATTGATCAATGGTTTGCTTCGTTTCTTGCGGTGGGCAGTTTATCATGGCTGTATTACTCCGATCGCGTGGTGCAACTGCCGCTGGGGGTTTTTGCCGTGGCCATCGCTACAGTGATTTTGCCCAGGCTATCGAGAAGCCACGCCGGGCATGAACACGATCAGTACGAGCGCACTTTGGATTGGGGTTTGCGCTCGATTTTGCTGATTGCGTTACCATCGACATTAGGGTTAATTTTATACTCAGGCCCTATCGTCACCACATTGTTTTTGCACGGTGAATTTGATGCAAACGATGTCTCAATGACTCTGCGCAGCATGATTGCGTTTTCTTTCGGTTTAACCGGTGCGATGGCGACTAAAATTTTAGCTTCAGGTTTTTACGCTAAACAAAACATAAAGTTGCCAGTAAAAATCGGTATTATTTCCATGGTGGCGAATACTTTATTTAGTCTCTGTTTAGTCTGGTCGCTGGAACACGCTGGTTTAGCGTTGGCGACATCATTATCTTCTACCCTGAATGCGATATTGTTATTTGTTATGCTGCGAAAGAAACAAGGATTTTATCTGCAACCTGGTTGGGCGAAATTTTTAATGCAAATGGCCATAGGCTTAGTGGCAATGGCGGTCGTTTGGTATTTTTTAACCCCTGATTTGTCTGCTTGGATCAAGCACACCACTTTATGGCGCGCTGGCTGTTTGGCAGTCGATATGTCAGCGGTTATGGCGGCTTATGGGGCAGGATTGTTTGTTTCAGGCTATCGCTGGCATAAACTTTAGAGTATATTTTTATCCACGACATTAAGAGGAAAAATACCATGGCAACTACTAGCGCACTTAAACAAGTTTTAGCCGATACGTACGCGTTATCTTTGAAAACTCAAAATTATCATTGGAATGTGACAGGGATGCATTTCAAGACCTTGCATGTAATGTTTGAAGAACAATACGATGAGTTGGCAGAAGCGGTGGATGAAATTGCAGAGCGTATTCGCGCATTAGGCGTAAAAACGCCCGCGTCATTTTCCAAATTTTCAGCGCTAACAACGATCAAAGATGGTAATGAAGAGGCCAGCGCTAGAACGATGCTTGAAGATCTTGTGGTTGGGCATGAGCATGTGATTGCTGCTTTATTGCACGCAAAAACCACAGCAGCGCAAAATAATGATGATGTTACTGAGGATATAATGATCGCTAGATTAAATGCTCATCAGAAAACATTATGGATGTTGCGTGCAACGTTAGCGAACTAGGTTTTTAGTAGAGGATTGTTGCGTTGCTATTGTGTAGATCTGTACATGACTTTTGTCAAAGTGAATTACCTAGTGTTGTAACGCTAGGTAATTTTGATGGCATCCATCGTGGGCATCAATATTTGATTGGGCAGACTGTTTCTTATGCAAAAGCGCATCATTTACGTAGCGTTATGCTGACTTTTGATCCGATGCCTGCAGAAGTATTTTCTCCTTTACGCTGCCCTGCGCGTTTAATGCGATTCTCTGAAAAATGGAATGTATTACAGAATTTTGGTTTAGATGAGCTCTATGTCGTTCCGTTTAATCAAAAACTCGCGCAGTTATCAGCCATAGAATTTATCGAAAAAATTTTAGTAAAAAAATTAAACCTCAAACAAATTTTTATTGGCGATGATTTTCGTTTCGGGCATAAACGCCAAGGTGACGTAGCGTTATTGCGATATTACGGCGAAAAACTTGATTATTCGGTAACGACACATACCGAATATTATCAAGACCAGGTGATTAGTAGTACGCGGGTGAGAAATGCCTTATTTGCCGGTGATTTTGCTTTAGTTGAAGAATTGTTGGGCCGGCCGTATACGAACATCGGTCGTGTGATTCATGGATCACAATTAGGGCGTGAATTAGGTTGCCCAACAGCCAATATTCCCATGCGTCGCCGGTTATCGCCGGTACATGGTGTTTATGTTGTGGGAGTGAGTATTGAGGGTGAGGGGTTGCAACGCTACGGCGTGGCCAGTGTCGGTAATCGACCCGCGATTGGTGGCGATTTAGCTTTTCTTTTAGAAGCGCATCTCTTTGATTTTGAAGGTGATTTATACGGAAAACGTTTAGAAGTGACTTACTTGCATAAATTGCGCGATGAGTGGATGTTTGATTCATTAGATGCGTTGAAAGTTCAGATAGCCGTTGATTGCCAGATGGCGAGGGATTACTTATGTCCCTGCGGGGTTTCTAGTCCAAAATAGTTTATTATTAATTAAGTTTTGATTAGTTTTATATTAGTTGGTTTTATTGTGCCGCTTCAGCGCCATCAAAAATGGCTTTATTTTTATATTGTCAAATCAATGATAATTGACAAAAACTTGAGTTTCTTTCTTTTCTTCTGTTTACACAAAGTATATACTTCTATGCACTTGGCTTGAGTAAGAAAAGGGTTTTAAAATGATTCATATGCGTACTAAAGTTCAGTGTTGGGGGAATAGTTTAGCCATTCGCTTAACGGGTGCAGCTAGGACTGTTCCTCATTTTTCAGAAAACATGTTCGTGGATCTTGAGATCTCTGAAGACGGTATTCATATTCGCCCTGAAAAAAAAGCATTAAAAAAACTGCCACTAACAGAATCTCAACTTTTGGAGGGAATGACACCTGCTTTAGCTCATGCTGATGAATTGATATCTCCCATTCAGCAAGAGTGGGGGCAGGAATGAAGTCCTATACTCCGCAGCGTAATGATATTATTTGGCTTGATTTTGAGCCAACAAAAGGGAAAGAAATTGGAAAATACCGTCCGGCGTTAACGCTTTCCTCTTTTGAGTATCATCAAAAAACAGGGCTGCTGATTTGTTGCCCCATCAGTACCAGTATCCGTGGCAGCATTACTGAAGTGACAATTAATAATCTTGATGAGCCATGCGTTGTTGCCGCAAATCTTGTACATACGCTTTCTTGGATAGAGCGAAAAGCTAAATTTATTGTTCAAGCAGAAGAAAATGTGATGGAAGAGGTATTAATGAGACTTATCCCATTGATGGGCGCTGATAAATTATATTCATGAAGACATAAACAAAAATGGCCTGCTATTTTAAGTGAGAAGATAAAATGATCGATTACAAACATACCTTAAACTTACCTGAAACCGCTTTTGCGATGAAAGCAAATTTACCGCAAAACGAGCCTGGGCGATTAAAGCAATGGGCTGCATCAGGTTTATATGAAAAAATTCGTACGACGTTTAAAGGTTGTCCGAAATTTATTTTGCACGATGGTCCTCCTTATGCTAATGGCAAAATTCATAATGGTCACGCGGTCAATAAAATTTTAAAAGATATCGTCCTAAAATCAAAAACCTTAAATGGCTTTGATGCGCCGTATGTTCCAGGCTGGGACTGCCATGGTTTGCCAATTGAATTAAATGTTGAAAAGAAATTTGGGCGACCGGGTGTCAAGTTAAATCACTCAGAATTTCGTGCAGCATGTCGCGCGTACGCACAGCAGCAAGTCGATTTACAACGTGATGCGTTTGTTCGTTTAGGCGTGCTTGGTGATTGGCAAAAGCCTTATTTGACGATGGATTTTTCTTATGAAGCCAATCAAATTCGTGCGCTCACTAAAATTATTGACAATGGCCATTTACAAAAAGGCTATAAGCCCGTGTATTGGTGTAATGATTGCCGATCTTCCTTGGCATTAGCAGAAGTGGAATATCAACAAAAGCAATCGCCATCGATTTATGTGGAGTTTCCAGTGGTTGGTGAAGATTATTCTGTCGTCATTTGGACCACAACTCCTTGGACATTGCCTGCCAATCAAGCGGTTGCATTGCATCCTGATTTTTCTTATGCATTAATTGAAATCAACTTGGAAGGAATAAAAAAACGTATTCTTGTCGCGGAGGCGTTATTATTAAAAGCGCTTGCAGAATTAAATGTTGAAGCACATCAAGTGATACGAGTTTTTTCTGGGCAAGAACTAGCAAGTCGTTTATTAGAGCACCCTTTTTATGAACGTAATGTTCCTGTAGTGTTAAGCACTCATGTCACTTTAGAGGCAGGTACTGGCGCGGTACACATTGCCCCCGGTCATGGGATGGATGACTATCAAGTGGGTATTAAATATGGCTTGCCTGTGGATCATCCTGTCGGTAATGACGGTTGTTTTATCGAAGGAACTCCGTTATTTGCCGGCATGCATGTTACCAAAGCGAATGATGCCGTTATTGAAGTTTTAAAAGAAAAACAACATTTGCTACATCACACGCGTCTTGAGCATAGTTACCCGCATTGTTGGCGGCATAAAACGCCCTTGATTTTCCGTGCAACGCCGCAATGGTTTGTCAGTATGAGTCAAAATAATTTAAAAGAGAAAGCATTGGAAGCGATTAAAAGTATTCGCTGGATTCCAGAGGCGGGATTTAATCGTATCGCAGCAATGATCAGCAGTAGCCCTGACTGGTGTATCTCGCGTCAACGGACTTGGGGTGTGCCATTGCCATTATTTACGCATAAAAACACCAATGAGCTACATCCTAAAACCAATGAGTTGCTTGAAAAAGTTGCGATGCTGGTTGAGCAATCAGGGTTACAGGCTTGGTTTGACATCGATGCGTGCGATTTATTAGGTGATGATGCGAAACACTATGAGAAAAGCAAAGATACGCTCGATGTGTGGTTAGATTCCGGTTTATCGCATGAGTGCGTTTTACGTCAACGTCTAGAATTGCAATTTCCTGCGGATATTTATTTAGAAGGATCAGATCAACATCGTGGTTGGTTTCAATCTTCTTTATTAAGTTCTTTGGCAGTTTCTAATCAAGCACCGTATAAAGAAGTGTTGACCCATGGTTTTGTCGTCGATGAGAAAGGCTATAAAATGTCAAAATCACTGGGTAATGTGATTGAGCCAGAGCAAGTGATTCAAGCCTGGGGCGCAGATATTTTGCGTTTATGGGTGGCATCAACCGATTATCATGGTGAGATTGCGTTTTCAAATGAAATTTTAAAACGTACTGCTGATGTCTATCGTCGTTTGCGAAATACTGCGCGCTATTTATTATCGAATTTGCATGATTTTAATCCTGAGATAGATTTGCTGCCCTATGAAAAATGGATAGCGCTAGATCAATGGGCGTTGGGGCATGCGCATGATGTGCAAGAAAAGTTAAGAAATTATTTTGATGATTATGAGTTTCATAATGTTTGCCAAATTATTCATAATTTCTGTTCAGTTGAAATGGGCGGTTTTTATTTAGATATTACTAAAGATCGGCAATATACTATGTCGAAAGATAGTCTTGGTCGTCGTTCTGCACAAAGTGCTATGTATCATATTTTACACGCGCTGGCGCGTTGGTTGGCGCCGATTGTTTCTTTCACGGCGGATGAAATTTGGGAGCATATCCCTGGCGAAAAAGAAGATTCAGTGCTTCTCACGCAATGGTATGAAAAGTTACATAAGCTGTCTGACAATGCTTTGTTAAACAATCAATATTGGGAAAATTTAAGGAAGGTGCGCGATGAAGTCAACAAAGAAATTGAACGATTACGCGCTGCACAAGTGCTGGGTTCTGCTCTAGAAGCGCATGTTGTGCTTTATGTAGGCGATGAACTTTATAAACAATTGACCGTGTTAGGTGAAGAGTTACGTTTTGTGTTAATTGTTTCAGAAATCGCAGTGAAAAAATTAAGTGAAAAGTCGGCTGAGGCTATGATGACATCTGTGTCTGAATTAGCGCTGGCAATTTCAGCTGTGCCACATAAAAAATGCGTACGATGTTGGCATCGATGTGAGGATATTGGCAGCGTAGAAGCTCATCCTGAGTTGTGTGGACGATGTGTGTCAAATATTGATGGCAGTGGGGAGGTGCGACAGTATGCGTAAATATAAGTTTTATTGGCATCAACTGGCCTGGCTGTGGTTAAGCGCCGCATTAATTGTATTGGATCAGTTAACCAAAAAAATAGCGCTGTATTATCTTTCTGGGGGACAGGTTAAAACGTTGTTTCCGCTGCTTGATTTTTCTTTAGCATTTAATCGCGGCGCGGCATTTAGCTTTTTAAACTCAGCGGGGGGTTGGCAAAATAGTTTCTTTGTTACATTGGCAATCGTATTTTCATTGGCAATGGTGATATGGATGCTGCGCAATCCGCACGCTGGTCAAAATATGAGTGTTGCGCTGATTATCGGCGGCGCATTAGCGAATGTCGTTGATCGCTTGCATTATGGTTATGTCATAGATTTTATTGATCTTCATATAGCCCAATATCATTGGCCAACATTTAATGTTGCAGATAGTGCGATTTGTGTTGGAGTATTTATGTTGTTAGCGTTAACTATTTTTTCAAAAAAAGTGGTATGATAGTTGCGCCTGAAGCGCCGTTATTAAATTGAAACGCGCAGATTACCAATTAACTTGGGGGAAATTCTATGTGCGACCTCTATTTTGTTTTTTTCATTGTTTTTATTGCTTTTGTCTTTGAGTTTATCAATGGTTTTCATGATGCCGCTAACTCAATTGCAACTATAGTAGCGACTGGAGTTTTAAAGCCGTTGACAGCCGTACTTTGGGCTGCTTTTTTTAATTTTATTGCTTTTATGGTTTTTCATCTAAGTGTGGCTAATACTTTTGGAGTAGGGTTGGTTAACCCTACTGAGATAACTCCGTATGTTATTTTCTCTGCATTATCAGGCGCTATTATATTTAATTTAATCACTTGGTATTTTGGTATACCAGCCAGCTCTTCACATGCATTAATTGGCGGTCTTATGGGGGCTGTGTTAGCTCAAAGTGGTTGGCATAATCTAGAATGGCTTGGTTTAGGCAAAACGTTTGTGGCTATTTTGATTTCACCTGCTTTAGGGATATTGTTGAGCATCACTTTAGTTAAGTTGTTGAGAGCGGTATTTAAAGAAAAAAGAAAGCATTTTGATCGACATTTTCAACTATTTTCATCTGCTTTATTGAGTCTGGGGCATGGTGGAAATGATGCGCAAAAAACCATGGGCATTATTGCACTTTTATTACTTTCTTCTGGTTTGATCTCTGATTTTCATGTGCCATTTTGGGTGATGATGAGTTGTAGTGTTGTGATGGGAATTGGAACATTGGCAGGTGGCTGGCGTATTGTCAAAACTGTGGGCGAAAAAATTACTAAGCTAACACCGGAGACTGGAGCTGCTGCAGAAACGGGCTCAGCATTCGTGTTATTTATTGCGACTTATTTAGGTATTCCAGTTTCTACGACGCATATTGTCACGGGTTCAGTGACGGGTGTTGGTCTTCAGCAAGGCTGGAAGGCGGTAAATTGGCAAGTGCTGAAACGTATTACAATCTCATGGATGTTAACGATTCCTTGTTCCGGGTTTTTTGCCGCTGGCTTTATTTGGGTTCACAGCGCTTTTTTTGTTTAATAATGGCGAAAGTTAAGATAAAATTGCATTTATAGTATATTTTACATATAATACACATTATATGTATTTTTAAGGATGGTGGTAATGAGAGCAAATATCTCAGAAACTGTTACTGCGACAGAGCTGGCACGTAATTTAGCGGTGACCATCGATAAAGTAAGATTATCAAGGAAGGCGATTAGTATCGTCAAGGGAAATCAAACTGTTGCTCAGTTATTACCTGCAAAACAAGAGGGCTTTCCTGTTATACAGTTGGAGACTTTTTTGCGTCGTTTGCCGTGTTTAGATAGTAAGCACTCACACAGTATGGCAGCCGATTTAAAAATGATTCGTGACAATGCTTCGTTACCCGATGAGTTACCATGGGGTTAATTATTGATACAAATGTATTTATTGATGCCGAAAACGAAAGGTTTGATCTTAGTCGTATCAATCGATTTTCTCATTATGGTGAGGTTTATATTTCTGTGGTGACTATGTCTGAATTGCTGACGGGAATTCATATAGCTAAGTCAACTCATGAGAGAGTAAAGCGAAGTGCATTCGTTGAAAATATTCTTTCGCATATTCCTGCATTAAGTATAAACGAAGAGGTTGCGAGAACCTATGCAGAGCTGTGTGCATATATGATGAAGTCAAAAAGTATTCTCAAACGAAATGCGCATGATTTACAAATTGCAGCAACTGCAATTACTTATGGGTATGCAGTATTAACAAGCAATAAAGTGGATTTTCAAAAAATTCCTGGCGTTATAGTGGAATCACCTTGACTATGTTGTAAATTACTTTAATTATTAAATTGGGCATAATCTAGAAAAACTCAAGGAAAATACATGAGCAATCAATATATTCAAGTAGGCAGCACAGTGGTCATGCACTTCACAATCAAATTAAGTGATAACTCTGTCGCTGAAACAACCAAAAAAACAACACCAGCGCGTTTTACCTTAACTGAGGAAAGTTTACAAGATCCAGTAGAGCGCGCATTAGTCGGTAAGCAAGCGGGGGAAAAAGTGCGTGTTGAGCTTTCACCCGAACAAGGCTATGGGCCTGTGCTTGATGCAAATATTCATACGGTTGAGCTTGGAAGATTCCCTCAAAGAGTTGAGTTACAGGCAGGAGATATTTATAGTTTTGACAAACCCAACGGAGAGTCGTTAACCGGTGTTGTGATGTCAATAGAGGATGGAATAGTTAGGGTTGATTTTAATCATCCATTAGCTGGAAAAACTTTGCTGTGTGAAATGGAAATTCTTGAGGTGAACGCGCCAGAGGTTTTGGCTTCAGAAGCAACTTTATGCGATTGATAACGCTTTTGTGGGTTGCGCTGCGAGAGAGTTTTTTGCAGTTTTTTCGACAACATTATTATATTCGTTGCAGTGCTTTAACCTATACATCGCTTTTAGGTTTTATTCCTTTGATTTCTGTTTTAGTGGCTGTTTTCAGTAAACTTCCTTTGATGAAAGATCAATTGCCAAAAGTGCAAGTTTTTGTTTTGCATAATTTTCTTCCTGAACAAGGAGAGAAATTATTTGAATATATTGAACAATTTACACGGCAAGCAACTAAATTACCGTGGACCCAATTTGTTTTTTTGATTTTTATTAGTGGATTATTAGTGCTTTCAGTGGATAGAACTATTAATCATGTTTGGAGAATTCGGCAGCACCGCCGTGTGTTTCATAGTCTGCTGCGCTCATGGATAGTGATATGTTTAACGGCTGTTTTTTTAGGTTTGAGTTTAACGTTTAGCAGCTATTTACTTTCAGCTCCGCTATTTGGTCATTTCTATTTAAGATCAATTTTCTATGACCATGCCTCATGGTGGTTGCCATTTTTGAGCAGTTTTTTTGGATTTGCACTTTTATACATCATTATGCCTAACCAAAAAGTGCCGGTAAAAAATGCGCTGATAGGTGGCGGTGTCGTCAGTATTCTTTTTGAAATTTTGAAGCATTGCTTTGCTTGGTATATCAGATCAATCCCTACCTATAATGCGATTTATGGCACGCTTGCGGTGATCCCATTATTTATGATTTGGATATACTTTTTCTGGTGTATCGTCATTTATGGCGCTTTGGTGACGAAGCAATTAGAAGGGATAGGCGGTTCTTTCTAAAATTTCACTATACTTTCTGCAGAAGACGTTACTTTGTCGCAAAGGGAGGTAATTCAGATACTTGCCGCTGAGTTTACCAAGTCCGGTGAGTTCATGACTTCAGTATTACAAAGAACAGGGGCCGCAGCGCCCAATAGATAGTAGAATTCAATCTAACTTATGCCATTACGTCAAGGATATGAATATCCTTGACGTAACCCGAAAAATCATTGACAATCCGGTTTATGAAGCCATATATTCATCGATTAATCGCGTCTGTTATTCGAAAACACCTACAACGTGGGAAGAGTATTCTTTTGCTTGGCCCCCGGCAAACAGGTAAAACGACTTTAATTGAGCAATATATTAAACCAGATATTAGCTATTCTTTCGCTCGTGTGGCTACGCGTTTGCGATATGAGAAAAATCCTGCTTTATTAGAGAAAGAGCTGGAAGAAAAACTAAAAAGTTATTCTTCGCCACCAGTTATTTTTATTGATGAAGTTCAAAAAATTCCATTAGTTATGGATATGGCCCAAGTATTCATTGATAAGCGTCAAGCGCAATTTATTTTATCTGGATCTTCTGCGCGTAAATTGAAAACTGGAAGTGAAGTTAATTTATTGCCCGGACGAGTTGTTTCGTTACATATGACTCCTTTGTTATATCAAGAGCTCAGACCTTTAAATCTCTCGTTAGAATCTATATTGCTTTATGGAACATTGCCTAGTATTGTGACTGAAGTAGATGCCGCATCACGTGAAATGGATTTGCATTCTTATGTAGAAACCTATTTGGAAGAAGAAATTCGCAAAGAAGCGATGGTGAGAAATTTAGGTCATTTTTCGCGTTTTTTGCAACTTGCTGCAGGCGAAGCAGGAAAGCAGTTGAATTTTACACGTTTATCACAGGATGTTGGCATTAGTGATACTACCATTGCTAATTATTATCAAATTTTAGAAGATTGTTTAATTGTTTCTCGTATAGATCCTATCGTTAATAGCATCACAAAACGTCGATTAATTAAATCACCAAAGTATTTATTTTTTGATTTAGGGGTTCGTCGCGCTTGTGCTAATGAAGGCACCCAGTTGCCGCAAAAAATTATAGCAGATTTTTTTGAGCAATTTGTTGGTAATGAATTAGTGTATCGATCGCAACAAGATTTTCCTGAAGTGAAAGTTCGATATTGGCGCGATAGTGCTGGGCCGGAAATCGATTATGTTCTTGATGTTGCTCAGCACTATATACCTATTGAGGTGAAATGGAGCGATAAACCAAATTTAAGCGATGCTCGCCATATTTTAAAATTTATGGAAGAATATCCACAAGCAAAACAAGGCTATATTGTTTGTCAAACCCCGCATCGTTATAAAATTCATGATAAAATTCTTGCATTGCCGTGGCAAGAAATTGCATCGATTTTTCAGAAATAAAAGTGGGATTACCGGGCCATTACCCTAACCCACATTCAAGATATACTGAAATAATATTGCTAAGAATAACAGCTGCAACAAGAAAAAATAATCCATGATTTTTTATTTTTTTTTATTGCGGATTTTACAAATACAGTTGATTAAAATGCTCAACGATTTTGTCTATTGAAATTTCTTCTACTTCAGTTTTTTGTCTGTGCTTATATTCAATTATATTATTATCTAGTCCTTTATCGCCAATGACAAGTCGATGCGGTATACCAATCAATTCTGCATCAGCAAACATCACGCCAGCGCGTTCTTTTCTATCATCAAATAACACGTCGAATCCTTGTTGGGTCAATGTTTGATAAAGACTGTCACAAGCTTGTCGCACGCGTTCAGATTTATGCATATTCATAGGAATAATTACAATATCAAATGGCGCGATACTTTGTGGCCAGGTAATTCCCTTTTCATCATTGCATTGTTCAATGGCTGCAGCGACGATGCGTGAAACGCCAATACCATAACACCCCATTTGCATGATAATCGGCTGACCTGTTTCGTTTAAAACAGAGGCGTTAAATTTTTTGCTATAGGTATCACCTAATTGAAAAATATGTCCAACCTCAATACCGCGAGTGATGGTTAATGTGCCTTTGCCATCGGGGCTTGGATCGCCTTCTTTGGCATCTAATAGTTCGACATTAGTACAGAAATCACTTTCAGTGCTGATAGCAAGTTTGTCTTCACCTGACGGGGTGATAACGTGAAACTCATGAGAAACGCTGCCGCCAATACTGCCAGTATCTGCTCGTGCCGCACGAAAAGTGAGGCCTAGTTGTGTAAATATGCGCGTATAAGCGCCATAGAATTTTTCGTAAGTTTCTTCCAGAGATTGTGTATCAAGGTGAAAAGAATAGGCATCTTTCATGATGAATTCTCGCGTACGTAGCACACCAGCGCGTGGCCGAGTTTCATCGCGAAATTTAGTTTGAATTTGATAAAAAGCAGCAGGGAGTTGCTTATAGCTTTTTAACTCATGACGCATCATGCTGGTGATGGCTTCTTCATGGGTCGGTGCTAAACAGGTGTCGCGCTCATGTCTATCTTTAAATTTTAATAATTCAGGGCCGAAGGTATTCCAGCGCCCGGATTCTTCCCAGATCTCTGCAGGTTGAACTGAGGGCATTAATATTTCATGGCAGCCTATGGCGTTCATTTCTTTGCGCACTATGTGCTCAACTTTGCGCAATACGCGTAATCCAAGCGGTAGCCATTGGTAAAGCCCCGCGCCTAATGAACGAACCATGCCGGCGCGCAACATGAGTTGATGACTGATGGTTTCAGCCGCTGCAGGTGATTCCTTTTGAGTATTGAACAAATATTGAGTAGCGCGCATAAGACAATCACCTTTTTAATGCAAAGTTGAATTTTACGACTATACTACCCTCAAAATGAAAAAAAGGCAGTATGTTGATTACGGATTTATTAGGCATTGTGGTTTTATTATTAGCGGTTGGATTATTGATTCTTTTGCAACGCCATATTCGCCATATACAACGAGAAGCGCTGCAGCGCTCTGAAGCGGAAGAAGAGCGTGAAAAAATGAAGCAAGCATTATTGCAAAGTCAAAAGCTTGAAGCAGTGGGTATGCTTGCAGGGGGTATCGCACATAACTTTAATAATATTTTATATGCCATTCAAGGGTATGTCCAAATGGCACGATCGGATGTTGATAACAAAACAATTAGTTATCAAAATCTTGGAAAAGTGTTGGAAGCGGTTGAGCGTGGTCAAGAATTGGTGCAAGGTATTTTATGTTTTAGTCGTCGAGAGCACTATCATCTTGAGCAAATATGTTTAAAAGAAGTGCTGGAAAGTGCCATCAAATTATTGCAGTCTACTCTACCGGCTTCTGTTGAATTATCTGTATCTATCAATATAAAAAATTCATTGTTAGAGGGCAATCGTACCCATCTACAGCAAGTATTTATTAATATTATTCGAAATGCGGCAGATTCATTAAGCGAAAAAGGTAAAATTGTAGTACAAGTTGACGTAGAAAGTGATATTGAAGGTTTAAAATTGTTGCGTCCTGGTTTACCATACCCCGCTTATTTTGTGGTGAACATCGCCGACAATGGTTCTGGGATGAGTGAAGAAACTCTGCGACATTTGTTTGAGCCTTTTTTTACTACAAAAGATGTTGGTAAGGGAACGGGGCTTGGTTTAGCGACAGCTCGTTCTATTGTGCGTGATCATCGCGGTGAAATGGTGGTGAAAAGTGTACCGAATAAGGGCAGTACGTTTATAGTATTACTTCCTGTGAGTACGGGAAGAGAGGAGAAAAAATAATGGCCAACATACTTGTCGTTGAAGATGATATTTTTGTTTCTGACATGTTAAGCCAAGTGCTGACGCGTGCGAACCATAATGTCAAAGTTGCCAAAGATGGCGAAGACGCGGTTATGGTCCTAAAATCATTTGTGCCAGATGTTATGGTCACAGATATTTTAATGCCAAAGAAAAGCGGTACCACTTTAATTTCAGAAGTAAGGGCGCAACATCCAAGTATGGAAATTATTGCCATTTCTGGTGGTGGACGCGCGGATCCTATTGGATATCTTGATTTATCTGAAGAGCTTGGCGCTGCTATTTCTTTTGCGAAGCCGGTGGATAATGATGCCATTTTGATGACGATTGATTTGTTGCTTGCAAAGAAAAAATAACGATTTGAAGGGCGAATTTCCTACAAAGATTGACCTCTATGATTTCACGTGATTTAACTTCCTGGCTAAAATATCTGCATAATCTACATGTGCGTTCTATTGATCTTGAGCTTGGCCGTATGCAGCGTGTCGCTCAAGCGTTACAAATTAAGCAACCCGCTTGCCCTGTTGTCACTGTTGCTGGAACGAATGGTAAAGGGTCGGTAGTAGGGTTTTTAGAAGCTTTGTATGTTAATGCTGGATACAAAGTCGCGGCTTACACTTCCCCTTATCTGATTGCTTTCAACGAACAGTTTCGGTTGAATCGACATTGGATCGCAGACGAAAAACTTTGTGATTACTTTGAGAAAATTAATGCTGCCCGTGGTGATATCACTCTCACTTTATTTGAATTTAAAACGCTGGCAGCTTTATTGTATTTTGCAGATTGCTCACCTGATTTAATGATATTAGAGGTGGGATTAGGTGGTCGTTTAGACAGCGTTAATATGATCGATCCGGATATTGCAGTGATTACCTCAATTAGTTTGGATCATTGTGATTGGTTGGGGAATACTCGTGAACTCATTGGCCGAGAGAAAGCAGGTATATTTCGTGCAGGAAAGCCTGCAGTGTGCGGTGATGTAAACCCGCCGATGACAATTCAAGAGTTTGCTGATGAATTAAAAACGCCGGTATTTTATCGTGATAAAGATTTTTATATTACAGAAGAAAATAATAATACTTGGTCATGGCATGGAAAATCGCTTGTTTTAAAAAATTTACCTGAGCCATCTTTATTAAAAGATAATATTGCGACAGCATTAAAAGTGGCTGAGCTACTGTCATCCCAGCGTAGGCTGGGACCCAGTCTAGCAATAAGAGAAAATGTGAACGGACTGGGCCCCAGTCTACACTGGGGCGACACTTCGATTAGTGAAGAAATTATCCGTGCGACTATCGCAACCACAACTGTTTCTGGCCGCCAACAAATTATTTCACAACACCCCTTTATCGTCGTCGATGTTTCGCATAACGAAGACAGCGTGCGTCGTTTAACAGAATTTTTAGATAAACATCACAAGAAAAATATTACTGCAGTTTTTTCGGTTTTAAAAACCAAAGATTTTGCAAGCATGCTACGCGTGGTTTCCTCTTATATTGCGGAATGGCATATTGCTGAAATTGATCACCCAGATGCTATGTCTATTGAAAAAATTCAAGATATTTTACGGCAACATCGCATCTCAAATGTGATAACACATGAATCTATTACAGCAGCGTATAATACTGTTCGGGGTTTGCCTGTTGAAACGATTGCCGTTTTTGGATCGTTTCATGTGGCGGGCGAAGTGCTAATGTTGCAACAAAAGCAGTTAATGAGCGATTATCAGGAGGCTAATCAGGAAATAGACCAGCCGTTTGATGTAACAGCAGGTGATGGGATAGACAAAGATGAAACTTGGTGAAATTTATTATGCAGATTTAGATCCAACGGTAGGTTCGTGTCCTTTCGGCAAGGCTGTGTGACATAGTGTAGATGATTTTGTAAGGTGCGATCTCCTTAAGTATTGGAGATCTATTGTATGTGTACTTTGTGAAGTTTTGCGTTTTAAATTTCTTCCTCATGTTTCATTTTTTGATAAATCTTAATAAAACTTTCAGCTTCTTTTTGTAATTGCTGATACGCAATTTCTATCGTGTGAACATCACTTTGTGCGGCGAGTTGCAGATCCACAACGGCTTGATGGAGTAATGGTGCTTTGACATAACATAACGCGCCCATCATTGTATGTAATTGCTTTCGCAAAGCTTCATGATGGTGTTGTCGAATTAATTT
>JAIXPZ010000059.1 GCA_027486005.1 Legionellales bacterium | reverse complement strand
CGATAAATATTGATTTGATTTCCAACGAGCACTGCTGGTATCGCGGCATCTTGATACACATTGAAAATAAGTCGTTTTGCTGTCGCTGAAGGCACAAAAAGCGCATGAATCGCTTCAGTGATTTTCGATATAGAAAAAGCCTGCTCCACATCTTGCAACTGCGCCATATCCATCTTAGAAAGCTCTATACAGTTTTCAAAAAAAGACATTAACTTTTTAGCGCAAAGAGAAATATCGTCGACTTTTTGCTTTTCATCCGCAGACAAGCGCGCCGACAACAACTCTGAAAGGGCAATAATACCACTTAATGGCGTTTTCACATCATGGCTCATGCTTGCTAAAAATTCGGTTTTTGCCCGACTTGCTGCTTCTGCTTGTTGCTTTGCAATTAACAAGGCTTGCTCTGCTAGTTTGCGTGAGGTGATATCAATTGAAGTTCCTACGACGCCAAGTACGTCACCGTTGTCATCAAGAATCGGAACACGCGTTGTGAGAAAATAAAAAGTATTGCCGTTTTTGTCGAGATAAGGCGGTTCTTCAATATTATATTTTGCTTTCTTCGCACGTATTACCTCAAAATCATCTGCACGAAAAGATCTAGCGGCTTCTATATTTTCGCCACGCACTAGTTCAAAGTCCGTTCTACCAACCACTTCTTTGCTAGAAGTTAAACCAAAAAACTTAGCGACGTTATCGTTACACCCTTGATAAACGCCATTTTTATCCAGCCAATAGATGTTTCCGCCAGTGACCTCAAGAACCCGTTCTAAATACTCACTATACGACAATTTTGGCATTCAATTAACTCACTTAATCTAAAGATGATGCTTTGAAATTTATTTCCTAGAATGTAAACCGGCACGTACAACTGAAGTTGCTTGCGATTCAGTTGGTTGAGTAGTCAAACTCCATTCAAGACTATTATAACAAAATACAAGAGTGTCTGCAGTTCTATCACGCTCAACATTTTCTACTGAAAGCCGTATTAAATTTAGCACCTGTCTTTTTGATAACGATCGCTCGCCCGTATGTTGAACTCTTACATCACAGGTTACGCCATTTTGATAAGCCCTTTTCGCTTCTTTAACGCCTTCTCCAATATAGGCCTCTAAGCTTGTAAGAATTTTGTCTTGAATTGCAGGCTGATACATTGTGATAGATGATCCAATAGGAGACGAAGAATGCATTCTTTCAGTTTCTTTTACTAGTACTGGCATCTTCTCTTCTCCCTCAGAACCCTGACTTGAGGTCGAACTAGAATCGTGGAGTGGTGAATCTGACAATGCTCTACTTGGCCTTGTGTTTTTTTCGGCCTTAGGAGGAATAAGAGCATCAACCACTAGCAACGGTCGGTTTAGAGGTGGTAAGTTAAGAACATCGTGGCAGCAACAACAGAGCTGTTGTATTGTTAAAAGTAGACCAAAACTTTTTTCCGCCAAACCATCCTTTGAGGCGCTAACGGGATAAGTTAATACCGCCTGAACATTCGTTTCTTCACTAAGTGATACCGATAATGTTACGTCCATACTATCAAAGGCTTCCTGTATTAACTGTAATGTATCTAGATAGGCTAAGGCTATAAATACTGAATATTCCTGAGCTAAATATAAACGTAATGCTCTATTATCTTCAGCCGATATTTCTACGACGCCGTCTGATGACTGAAAGCTTCTATTGTGCTGAATGTAAGTCTCAACAACAGCGTTAATTCTTTCGGTAATATTCTCACTTAACATCTTATTTAGTAGAGTCGAGCATTGCTCTTCTGAGAAAGCAGACCGCATGTCTTCTGCCAGGATTAGCTTTTCAACAAATGTATATATGTTTGAATAAAGAGACAATGTTAAAAGATCTTTCCATTGTAAAACGTGACGTTGAACTGTGGCTCCTCCAAGGCGCCCTTGAGCATGTTCTTTTTGTCTTCTTTCAGCTTTATGAAATTTATCTAACCACTTTGCTTCTGCGTTCTTTACCGGATCACCACCACCGCGTTTCTTACCCTTAAACATTGATGGCTCAGTAATGCGCTGAAGCTCAGTAGAGTTAATGTAAAAAATTGGAGCAATGTTGCTTCCACCCCCAAAAGCCAAATCTGTCTCTTGCATCATATGGTGTACGGGTTCTAGGCGAACAAAAGCAGAATTGAAAATGCTTACCATGTTATAAATAACCAAGGGATATTGCTCTGCAGTTCGCTCTTTAACGGACTCAGAAGTAAAACCATCAGCAGTAAAAACACGAAAATTAGGCGTTACTCCGCCAACTTCGACTGGATATTCAGTATTATCTATTTCTCTACGCAACATAATTCCACCACCTTTTACAACAGCACGTCGCTCAACAAGCACTATGCAAAACAGCATAAGGCGCCATAAGCTCACAGCAATGTGCGTTATCACCCTCAGTTATAATACATTATTTCCAACTAGAATATAAAGCATTAAAATACTTTGGGAACCATTATTTGTATAAATTTTATTATTATTGGCCTATTTAGTAATCTTTTGAGAAAAAGATTACTAATTATTCGCAAGGACTCTTGGCCTTTAAGGCAAAATCACTCCCTCAATCGTCCATAACCTTTAACAGTTAAGAGTAACATGCAAACTGATGCCATAGATTAAGAAAAGATTAAGAGGCGAAGAAAATTTTGCGGCCTTTTGAAAACCTACCTGATTGTCGGCGGCATGCCAGAAGCTGTAAAAGCTTAAGCATCATACTTAGCCAATGACAGTTGTTGTTTGGGCTCTGTTGGATTGACATAACACCAAGAGCACCATTTCCTTACGGATGAGCTGACTTCTTCAGTCTTTGGTGAAGCAGGCATGTTTTCTTGAACTTTTTCAATCAACTGCTCAGCCAGTTCTGGTGTTGATCGAAACAAATCTCGCTTGAATGCTTCAGCTTTTTCATGGAAAACCATTATGTCGCTACGTGGGCCACCATCTAAGTACTGCCCGCGATAACTCAATACAATTTTTAGATAATCTATAGGCGTGTATAAAGTAACGATATAAACGCCGAAAGCAAGCACATTAATCCCCCACAGCGGAACTGTGTCGCCAAAAGCAACGCGCATCATTTCTTTTGCAGCTGCTGCTGAAAAGATCAGAAGAAATAAGTTAACCATTATTGAAATGTTAGTGATCTCTGGATAAAGCTTGAAGGCAACTGACCACGGTTTTTGCAGCATTGTGTCCATTAATATGCGCTCGCCAATATAATCTCCAAAGTAAGCTAGTAAAGTACCGAAAAGAACAATGGGGATACTCGTTGCTAGAATCGCATACAACGTAGAGTGCAGCATATCATTAATAACAATATATGGATTTGCCAAATAGCCTAAACAAGAGAGCATTACCAACACCACCCCCGTGGCTCGGGCTGACCCTACCGCCCTAGGGGCCAGCTGAGGATAGGCGGTATAGAAAGGCATCGCTTCTTGTAAAAAGACCTCAAGTGAAGTTATTTTACTTAATTTCTGTCCTGCCGTAGTTAAATCTTTACTCAATGCATCAAGATAGTGAGTCACCGCGTTGTCTAACATAAAAATTGCTGGCATTCTTTTTATATATTCTGCTTGCACTTGTTGTAATGCTAGAATTTCTTCTGACGTAGGCGCTTGACCTGTTATGCGTAAAAGCATTTCTTTTAAAAATCGCGCCGGAGCCCCATACAATTCGTGATCAACCAGAAGCTTCAATGGAAGGAAATGTAAAAAGAAATTCGCTAGCAGGATATAAGCAAGAAGAAAGCTAAAAGTTACTATGTTCAAGGACTCCTTGTACACCGCCCAAGTAACTGTTCCAAACGGAATTGCGGAAAGTAATGAAAAACTGCCAATAATCGTATTTTTACGCCGATATTCCGCTGGAGTAAACGGGGCCATCACCACGCCATTTAACTCTGCTGGAACGTATTGCGGCTGTACGTGCATTTGATAAAACATAATGGCTGCAGAGCAAAGGACAATACAAGCTGCAAAACAAGTGCCTGCTATATTTAGGTCTGCCTGGGCCTCTTCACTAAGTCCAAACCAAGTTTCGTGCTTGGCCAAATCTGCAGCTGGCTGAGCATACAAGAATCCTGCAGACGCAAACAACAAAAGAAAAAATTGCTGTATAGCAATCGTGCGCCCTAAGGGAAGGTGATTTTCTTGGAAATGATAGCGAAATAAAGTGTCTAAAGATTTAGTTTCGCCTTCACCTGACATTAACAATGGGATAAGTGAATCATCATGTCGCATTATCAGCTTCTCTTAGAGTTAGATATGAAGTGGTGGCTTTTTACACTATTTCAAGTAAAAATAAAAGCTTTTATAGCATCCCAACCTGTTTTAACGCGGAATAAGCTGTCTTAAATTGCTTCACTTCTTCTAAAAAAGCTTGATAGGCTTGTTCGCGCGTCGTTTGGCTTTCTTGCACCGCAGTTTGTAGCTCCAAAAGCGCTTGCTTGAGCGCGGGGGTGCTGACATAACACAGGCCACCTAAAAACTTATGTAACGCTTTTTTCAACTCCACTTCATTTTGATCCTGATAAGCACGAGTAATTTCAGGGATAATCGTGTTGTCGAGCAATTGTATCACCATTGAAAGCATCTCACGCGCACGCGCTTCACTTTCTACGATTGCGATACCGCCTTGCAGGTCAATCACCGGCAATTGAGATGGCGTATACTCCACAACAGGTTGTGAAGCTTCAAGAAAGGTTAAGCCATCGACAGCTGTGGTTGT
>JAIXPZ010000029.1 GCA_027486005.1 Legionellales bacterium | reverse complement strand
TCGCGCAACTTAGCGAGGATTAGCGGCACGATGCCGATAATTTTTAGCGAAGTAGCGATTCACTTGTTCTGTGTATCTGATGGATATAATTTCAACACAAATTGTCAACACGCCCTAATAATATTTCAAAAAAATGGACGATGCCGATTCATAACTGGAAAGATGCCATGAATCGGTTTATCATTGAATTCGATCGGTCGAAAGACTGAGAGAGATAGGCGCTATGGCTGTTACACAAAAGTTTTTACAGACTCTCTGCGGCGCAAGAAATTTCTTATCCGCGCCCTGAGTTTGGCAACGAAGTTTAAATTAGAACATTCCTAGTTCTAATTTGGCTTCTTCTGACATCATGCTTCGATCCCAAGGGGGATCGAAGACTAATTCGACAGTAACATCAGTAACGCTATCGATATCACGCACTTTAGATTCAACATCAGCAATAATCACCGGCCCCATGCCACAGCCGGGCGCAGTTAATGTCATTTGAATATGAACATAATTACCGATTAATTTTTTGTCTTCGTTATATTTTGGTAGAACTTCTACGCTATAAACTAGCCCTAGTGCAGCAATATTTACTGGAATTTCAGGATCGTAAACGGTTTTTAATTGTGCCCAGATGGCTGCTTCATCGACAACGCTCAATGGACCTTCAGGGCGTTTTTTAATATCAGGAATATCTTCTAAAGAAACGCCTAAAGCATCTGCTTCGCCTTTATCAATGCGCGCTAAATTACCACGTACGTTTACGGTAATATGTCCACCTAATGCTTGTACGATTTGGACTTCGGTACCGCCTGGAATACTAAATGGAACCGCAGAAGGCACCATGAGAGCTTCGCAGTCGCGCTCTAAATATACCCATTGACCTTCACGCATTTTTAAAATTCTCATCAACTGTAAAACTTTCACCGCAACCGCACGCGCCTGTTTCATTCGGATTTTTATATTTAAAAATCCGATTGAGTCCTTCGCGCACAAATTCTATTTCGGTCCCCTTAAGAAGTGGATATGATTTTTTTTCTACGTAAATATTTATTTCGCCATCAAAGCAATAATCATCTTCAGCCACAATTTCATCAATAATATTCAATTTATACATATACCCGGAGCAACCCGCAGTTTGTAAGTGTAATCTTATGCCTATGCCGCTACCACGTTTTTTCATTTCTTTGCTAACTTGCTCTAGCGCAGCTGCAGATAATGTTATTGGCTGTAAAGTATTTGGATTTCTTAATGTTACACTCATTCTGTCACCGCCACTTCATTTTTGCCATCAAGTGCATTTTGCAAAGTATGCCAAGCTAAAGTTGCGCATTTAACTCGCGCAGGGAATTCCTTTACGCCTTCTAAAATTGTCAATTTACCCAAGCGCGCATCAGGAGTACTGCCATCAATAATCATCGCATGAAAAAACTGAAACAGCTGCTTCGCTTCTTCTAAAGTTTTTCCTTGCATTTGTTGTGACATTAATGAAGCGCTGGCGATAGAAATCGCACATCCTGAACCTTCAAACTTTACTGCCTCAACAATATTGTTTTTCACCTGCAAATAGAGTTTTAATTTATCGCCACATAAGGGGTTATAGCCTTCAAGTGCATGCGTTGCTTCAGGCATGGGTCCAAAATTACGTGGATGACGGCCATGATCAATAATCACTTCTTGATATAACGCGCGAATCTCAGGCGTCATTTAAATAACCTCTCTACTGTTTTGAGGGAATTAACAAAAACATCAATCTCTTCAAATGTATTATAAAAACAAAAAGAAGCGCGCACTGTAGCAGCCACACCTAATCGATTCATTAACGGCATCGCACAATGATGGCCGGCTCGAATAGCAACGCCGTCATCATCTAAAATCGTCGCAATATCATGCGGATGCGCGTGTTCATGTGTAAATGAGATAATACTCGCCTTCTCAGAAGAGGTGCCTATGATTTTTATAAGTGGAAAGGCTTTTAGTTTTTCAGTCGCATACTCAAGTAATTTCTGTTCATATTGCTGAACTTTTGCCATATTGAGCACGCTTAAATATTTAAATGATTCCGCCCAAGCAATGGCTCCTGCAATATTAGGCGTTCCCGCTTCAAATTTAAACGGAGCTTTCTGATAATCAGAATGATCATAATCTACTTTCAAAATCATTTCTCCGCCCCCTTGATAGGGAGGAAGTTTATTTAACCAAGTTTGCGTTCCATACAAAACACCAATGCCCGTAGGGCCAAATACTTTATGTCCTGAAAAGGCTAGAAAATCACAGCCAAGTTCTTGAACATTGAGCGGCATATGCGCGGATGCTTGCGCCGCGTCTATCAATGTCGAAATGCCTTTATCTTTAGCCATTTTAATTATTTCATGCACAGGATTAATTGTGCCTAATGCATTTGAAATATAAGTCACTGCAATAAGTTTAGTTTTACTCGATATCAAACTTTTAAAATGTTCCATGTCCAGGGAAGTATCTGGATGCAGATTAATGACTCGTAATGATGCACCAGAGTACTGACAAGCCAGTTGCCACGGAACAATATTAGAATGATGTTCCATTGCACTAATAATAACTTCATCGCCTGGTTTTAATATCTCACGAGAAAAACCATTGGCGACTAAATTGATTGCTTCTGTTGTACCGCGCAAAAATACAATATTATCGGAGGAGGGCGCATGAATAAACTCAGCGGCAGTCTTTCGCGCAGCTTCATATTTTTTTGTAGCAAGTTCACTTAAATAATGTACGCCACGGTGAACATTAGCATTTTCAAATTCATAATATTTTTTGATTGCATCAATACAACAGCGCGGTTTTTGTGAGGTGGCCGCGTTATCCAAATAAACTAAAGGCTTATTTCTAATTTTAAGAGCAAGCGCTGGAAAATCTTGTCTAATTTCATGGATTTCTTGTTGCGAGAATGTCATTGTAACAACTCCAATAAAGATTCTTGAACTTTTTTGTTGGGTATAGCAAGAAATACTTCTTTTGCAAAACCTATCATCAACAAGGTTATCGCTTCAATTTTTTCTATGCCGCGCGCTAGTAAATAAAATAAAGCTTGCTCATCTAGCTGACCAATGGTTGCTCCATGCTTGGCTTTGACATCATCGGCATAAATTTCTAATTCAGGCTTAGTGTCAATTTCAGCTTTGCTAGAGAGTAAAATATTTTTATTTAATTGCTGTGCTGAAGTTTTTTGCGCGTCTTGATCAATGATTATTTTTCCATTAAATACCGCTTTTGAGCTGTCATTTAAAATTCCACGATAATGTTCGGAGCTTTGGCAATGCGGCGCATGATGATGGATGACGCTATGATGATCAGCCACTTGACTGCCAATAGTCTGATAAAATCCATGCACGCTGGCTTCGGCATGCGGCTGGTTCAGATGTACCTCTATATCAGTACGCGAAAGAGCTGCGCCTTTATCCAAAGTGAAACTATAAAAAGAACTGCCTTCCGCTTGATTGACTAAAATAAAATCGATTAAAAAGCTTATATTGTTAAGAGTTTGTTTTTTATAAATAGATAGCTTAGAGTTTTTTTCTAATACAATTTCTGTGAATATATTGAAAAAGCAAGCGCTATTATCTACTGAGAAATGATCGAAAATAATTTCAGCGTGAATATTTTCTGCAACATGAATGCGTTGATGCACTGTCTGCGCTTTATTTTTTTCGTTACTATAATTAATTTGCATTGGAGATAAAAGGCGTTCTTTTATTTCAATTATTTTTATTTCAGCTGCGGTTTCAAGCGCAAGATTGGCAAATGGATGCTGTGATAATTGTGTTGGCCTCTTGTAGGGGCTACCGGCAGTCGCCCGTATAAAATCAATATAAAATTCAGTTTCGAGTAGTTTTGCAACAGGCGTATATTTCCAATTTTCCATCTTACGCGTTGGAGCATTTAATTGAATACTTTCAAAAGCTTCTTGGAGTTTAAACATCAAGCTTTTCCGCCCAGGCATAACCTTCTTTTTCCAATTTATGTGCTAATGTTTTATCACCAGATTCAACAATACGTCCATTAACGAAAACATGGACATAATCGGGTTCGATATAATTTAATAAACGTTGATAATGTGTTACAAGCACAATTGATCGATCTTGGCTGCGCAAGGTGTTTACGCCTTTGGCAATAATTTGCAGTGCATCAATATCTAAACCAGAATCGACTTCATCTAAAATTGATAATTTTGGCTCAAGTAGTAACATTTGCATAATGTCGTGCCGTTTTTTTTCGCCACCAGAAAAGCCTTCATTGACTGAGCGATATAAAAAATCCGGATCCATATCAACGATATCCATTTTTGCTTTAACAATGGCCAAAAAGTCCATCGCATCTAATGGCGGAAGATCTTGTGCTTTGCGAATGCTATTCAGTGCGGCGCGTAAAAATATAGCGGTTGTAACTCCTGGAATTTCTACAGGATATTGAAAGCCTAAAAATATGCCTGCGCGTGCTCGTTCATCAATAGAAAGTTCGGCGATATCTTTGCCTAAAAAATAGATATTTCCGCTGGTGATTTCATAATCTTGTTTGCCAGCAATAAGATTGGCTAAGGTGCTTTTCCCAGAACCATTTGGCCCCATGATGGCATGCACTTCACCCGGGTTAATCTGTAAATTCACCCCTTTTAAGATTGGCTTATCTTGAACACTGGCATATAAATTTTTAATTTCTAACATTTTTTATCTCTTAAAGAGGGCGACCAACCGGTCGCCCCTACGTTGGCCAACATTATCCCACTGCACCTTCCAGGCTCACTTCAATTAATTTCTGTGCTTCTACTGCAAACTCCATGGGCAGTTCTTTAAAAACTTCTTTACAAAATCCATTCACAATCATTGAAATTGCTCCTTCGGCGTCAATGCCGCGCTGTTGGCAATAAAACAATTGATCCTCACTTATTTTCGATGTACTTGCTTCATGTTCAACCTGTGCAGAAGTATTTTTTGCTTCAATATACGGAAGTGTATGTGCAGCGCATTTATCTCCAAGCAATAGCGAATCGCATTGTGAAAAATTCCTAGCATTATCTGCCGTTGGATTAATGCGCACTAAACCGCGATAAACATTGCTGCCATGTCCTGCTGAAATCCCTTTAGAAACAATCGTGCTTTTAGTGTTTTTTCCGATATGAATCATTTTGGTACCGGTATCGGCTTGCTGTTTGTTGTTCGTCAAAGCAACTGAATAAAATGCACCAACAGAATCATCGCCTTTTAAAATAACGCTAGGGTATTTCCAGGTAATCGCTGAACCCGTTTCTACTTGTGTCCAAGAAATTTTTGAACGAACGCCACGACACGCGCCACGTTTAGTCACGAAATTGTAAATACCACCTTTGCCATTTTCATCGCCAGGGTACCAATTTTGCACGGTCGAATATTTTATCTCTGCTCTATCTAATGCAACCAACTCAACCACGGCTGCATGCAATTGATTTTCGTCGCGCATTGGCGCTGTACATCCTTCCAAGTAACTCACGTGACTATCATCGTCTGCAATAATCAAGGTTCGCTCAAATTGCCCAGTGTTTAAGGCATTGATACGAAAATACGTGGATAATTCCATTGGGCAACGTACGCCTTTAGGAATATAAACAAATGAGCCATCTGAAAAAACAGCAGAGTTAAGTGCCGCATAAAAATTATCTGTATAGGGGATAACTGTCCCTAAGTATTTCTTGATCAATTCAGGATGGTTTTTGACCGCTTCAGAAAAAGGGCAAAAAATTACACCAGCTTCAGATAGTTTCTCTTTAAAAGTGGTTGCCACAGAAACGCTGTCGAATACTGCATCTACGGCAACGCCTGCAAGTTGGGCTTGTTCATGCAAAGGGATGCCCAGTTTTTTATACGTTTCTAGTAATTTAGGGTCAACTTCATCTAAACTTTTCGGGCCATCTTTCATCGATTTTGGCGCGGAATAATACACCATGTCTTGAAAATCAATAGCGGGGTAGTGCACGTGTGCCCATTCCGGAGTTTTTAAGGTCAGCCAATGTTCGTAGGCTTTTAAGCGCCACGCCAGCATAAATTCGGGTTCATTTTTTTTTCTTGAGATCAAGCGAACGATGTCTTCATTTAAACCATAAGGGGCACTGTCAGCTTCAATATCCGTTACAAAGCCGTGAGCATACTCTTTCTTGATCAGTTCTTTGATATTCGACATAATCGCTTGCGTCTATTTTATAGGGCAATATACTACTTCTTTAGGGTGATGTTGTAAAGGAAGGCTAATGAGAAAAACCTGGGTAAAAAGTTGTGTTTGTGCTTCGATATGCCTGCTTTTTCCTCTCATTGCGACGGCATCTTCTGCAATCTTTAGTAACTTAATTGTTTTTGGTGATAGTCTCAGCGATGCCGCAAGCTTGTCTTTAGACCCCAATATGAAAGAAAAGAAAAATGTAGGCAATAATTACTGGGTTCATACCGAGGGAAAAACTGGTGCGCCTATCAGCTCTGAAGATGCTGTATCAAAAACCAGCCCCCTATGGCCCAATGCTCTTATGTCAGATAGTACATTATTTGATGTCAATCCTAATGCTACGCGCTACATTTACCCCGCTAGTCAAGCGAGCCATCAAGGTTTTTCGCCATTACGGTATAGTATTAATTATGCCTGGGCGAGCGCTGAAACGGGCAATCACTACCTTAACGATTTAAATCACCAATATCCCTACGATGACAAGGAATGCCAAACGACAGGCGCAGGTTATCTCTCGCCCACAATTAGCTGTGTTCCTGGCGTTTTGCTACAAGTCACCAATTATCTTAAAGAAGTGAATAATCACCCTAATCCTCGCACTCTAATTATTATTTGGGCGGGCGGCAATGATATCTTCAACAATATTGCAAAAGTTGCCAATCAAAATAAACAGATCGGTAAACCTATTTTACTCCTTAAGATGCTTAATGTGCCTTATCCTGTGTGGCCAAATCAAAAAAACGACGAGCCGTTGTCTAATGCGGTTCAAAATATAAAGCAGGCGGTGAAAATGCTGATTCAAGCTGGCGTTCCTGCGCAAAACATCTACGTTATTAATATGCCTAACCTTGCTAATACTCCAGCTGCGCAAGAGTTTACCAAAGGCAATAAAACCATGCTCTATTCTTTAACCGCTATTACGGAGATTTTTAATGCGGCACTGAGAGTTAATTTGGCATTTGATTACTTAGGCTCAGCAGCATTTAATTTACCTAATAGTAATATTATCTCTGCTAATAAAGAGTTTAATGAAATTCTTAAAAACCATCAAAAATATGGCTTTGACAAGCTTTTGCATAACTGCGCACAAGATAATGCCGCGCCCAATTGTCGGGGATATTTATTTTTAAATGGCAAACATCCCACCACAGAGGTGCATAGGTTGCTAGCAAATTACCTTAAACAAATTCTTCATGCGCGAGAGTAGGGGGCAGCGCCTTGTGCCTGCCCAGAGGATCGTAGCCGGCATGGTATTAATGCCTGCAATGTGATAGTATTTATGGGCATCTCATTAAAGGTGGATATATGCAAAAAAACTCTAAAAAAATCAATTGGTTAAACACAATCTTCTTAATAGCGACTCCGCTAGTTGGCGTTATTGGCGCTATCGTTTTATGCAGTTTGGGCATGGTTAAATGGCAAACTTGGGCGTTTTTTGGCGTTTATGTGTTTTTAACTGCCTTGGCTATTACCGCAGGTTACCATCGTTTATTTGCGCACAAATCTTATAAAGCGCATCCAGTTGTTGACTTTATTATGGCAATGCTAGGGGCCGCATGCTTTGAAGGCAGTGTGCTAGAGTGGGGCACAGATCACCGCAACCACCATCGTTTTGTCGATACAGAAAAAGATCCTTACAATATTAATCAAGGCTTTTGGCACGCTCATATTGGCTGGTTAATTCATTTAGACACTAGCAAACGTGATTTCTCCAATGTTGAAGACTTATCCTCTTCCGCAATTTTACGCTTTCAACATAAGTACTTCAAAGAGTGTGCTATTTTCATGGGCTTCATCCTACCGATGTTAATCGCGTCTTTATGGGGCAATGCATTAGCAGGTCTCATTATTGTCGGAGCATTGCGCGTGGCATTCAATCATCACTCCACCTTCTTTATTAACTCATTGTGTCATTGGTCTGGAAAACAAACTTATACGGACGAACAAACCGCTCGAGATAGTTGGATGACGGCGTTAGTCACCATGGGAGAGGGGTTTCACAACTTTCACCATCAATTTCCTTTGGATTATCGTAATGGAGTGCGTTACTTTCATTATGACCCAACCAAGTGGCTGATTTATGCTCTGTCAAAACTTGGCCTAGCAAGTGATTTAAGACGAATAAGTGATTATAAAATTTTAGCTTTCCGATTAAGAGTCGAAGAAAATCAACTCAAGAAAAAGCACCAGCAAGATACCGTATTTATTAATCAAAAAGTTGAGCCGCTAAAAGCGCACTTGACCGCCTTGATTGAGAAAATTGCGCAACTTGAAACTGAGTTAGCAACGCTTAAAGCGAAGAAGCTTGATCATGTTAAAGGTAAATATGCGAGCTACAAGCGTCAATTACAAGCCTATTTGAACACCATTAAAATGGTGCAAAAGGAGTTAAATAGTTCATTAATAAACTGGCGTAAACTTTGTGCATAAAAAAAATAATTCTCCTAAAATAAATTGGACTAATGTTATATTTTTCACTGTTACTCCAATTATTGGTATAGCGGGGACGATTTTATTGTGCAGCTTTGGCATGGTGAAATGGCAAACATGGTTGTTTTTTGGTGTTTATGCTTTCTTAACCTCGATTGCAATGACCGCAGGTTATCATCGTTTATTCTCTCATAAAGCCTATAAAGCTTCGTTTATTGTTCGCTTTTTTATGGTTATGTTAGGTTCAGCTGGCTTTTTAGGTAGTGCTTTAGAATTTGCCACAGATCATCGCGATCATCATCGCTATGCGGATACTGAAAAAGATCTTTATAGTATTAATAAAGGCTTTTGGTATGCGCATATCGGCTGGATATTGTATTTAGATCTTAGTAAACGAGATTATTCTAATGTTAAAGATTTAACTTCATCTGCGTTGATGCGTTTTCAGCATAAGCACTTTACCGCTGTCGCCACTTTTATGGGGTTTGTTTTTCCGATGTTAATCGCTGCATTATGGGGCAATGCGCTTGCTGGGCTGATTATTGTTGGATGCCTGCGTATGGTCATGAATCATCACTCTACGTTTTTTATTAATTCTTTATGTCATTGGTCAGGTAAGCAAACTTATTCCGAAGACCTTTCTGCGCGGGACAATTGGTTAACGGCATTAGTCACGATGGGGGAGGGGTTTCATAACTTCCATCATCAATTTCCATTAGATTATCGCAATGGTATTCGTTATTTTCATTATGACCCAACCAAATGGTTGATTTACGGTCTTTCAAAAATTGGTTTAGCGAGTCATTTGAGACGAGTCAGTGACCATAAGATTTTAGCTTATCAATTGCGTGTTGAGGAAGAACGCTTAAAACAGCAACATCAGCAAAATGCCGATTTTGTTCAGCAAAAAATTGAGCCATTGAAAGCGCACATGATGGGATTGATTGAAAAAATTTTGCGGCTAGAAGCAGAACTAGCCATACTTAGAAATAAGAAAATTGAGCAGGTAAAAGAGCAATATCAAACTCACAAACATCAGCTGCAGGATTATCTGCATACCATCAAAATAGCGCAGCAAGAACTGAACGAATCATTAATGAATTGGCGTCGATTGAAAGTTACTCGCGTATAAAAAAATAGTGGGCGAATGAAAGGCAGGCGTATATGGCCTACCTTTCTAATGCTCTCTCTATGATATCAGGCTATTCTTTCGGAGCTCAAGCGCACTTTGAATCTCTTCAGCTTTATAATCAATGGCTGCTTTAGTGTAAAGTGTTGTAAAAAAGACCGCTTTATGTGATTTAGCCCATGCACTGAAAGATTGTTCCTCGCGGCCTGTATCAGCACTATAATTGACATAAGCTTCTGCTAATTTTTGCGCAATAGTTTCTACCATATTACTGTTGAAAGTAAGAAAAAGATTGCGTAAATTCGGCGGAGCAAGTAACAAAGCGATACCAATAACTGTTGTAGAAGGAAGATCTAGCCCAAACAGCAGAGAAAGAACCTCTGTGAAGCTAATAAAACCTAAGCCTCGAGAAGTCACACTGCCTGCACAACAAATGCTTGAAAAACGTTGTACAAGTACGTCGTTCGCAAATGTTGCTGAAAGTGCTTCAAACGCTTTTGCTGCAGCGTTGATTCTTTCATTACGCTGTTTTTCTGTAAAAGTCGTTATAACTTCTGGGCTTGTGCCTAGTAGCGACTGACTCTCTACATCATCTACCATTTCGCCTTGCTCAGATTTCAATAAGTCGCGGCGACGCTGTTTTATCACTTCATCGCCAATATTGCTTAAAGCGTCCTTGTTGGCAGCTAAATCACGTTGCGCCATAAGGTTGTTAAGAAGTGATAAGCCTGCAGGAATAAGTAAAAGCAAGCGATTATCTGAATTTCCCATCATCATTAGTCCAATTGACATACTGATATTGGCCCCAGTAGATAAACTCAAATAGTTATCATATGTTAACCTTTTTAGCGCCTCTTTTTTTTCTTCAGGAAGAATATAAGCAAAATCATTGTTTGACCAAGAGGTTACAGTATATTTTAATCGTGTCGCCGCAACATTAAGTACAGTTGCAATAAAAACGACGGCTGCTAAAAGCATTTTTTCTGCGGTAGAGAATTCAATTCCTAATGCTACAATAGTGCTGACAGCAATAGCCGCAAATCCACCTGCGCGAAACGCAAAGACGCACATCCCCTCTTTAATCATTTCCATCCAACGATAAAAATTATTGTCTGCTTTTGGAGCTGCAAAATACTTCCCTAATAGCTCAAAAGTTGCCACCATAGCTCTCACATTGAAGGTTGTGTAATAAGAAGTTCCAACTAATGTTACTAAAGCCGTTAAGGGCAAGATAAATCCGTAATAGTAGCCATCTGTAGCTTTCTCAGGATGAGGAAGTAAATAAGGTAAAACACCTTGTATATTACCTGTTGCGCCAGCAGGATAAGAAATGCCGCAAGAAATGGCTATAGCACACCACTTTAGCATTTCAACAGCAGGGGATAGCTTTGTGGCACTCATAAACACATTGCTATTGGCGTCATTTCCAGGACTGGTTGTCCAAATATTTACAATAAAATCAAGTGCAGTACCGATTGCTGCCAAGAGGATTGCTAGCTCCTTTATCCCAAGAACCTTTTCCCAGCCTGAGGAGGAAGTGTTATATTGCAAAAACGCATATCCTATTTCTGAAATTAACGCAAGAGATACCAAAACAAAAATACCCTTACGCATGATTCTCTTATCATTAGGAGTAACTATTTGTCCTGGAGTTAGGTGGGTTAATTGATTTATTGCTAACTGAAGTTGATCGATTAATTTTATGTTGGCCGATTCCGCTGGACCATCACTGAAAAGATCTGTCAGTGCTTGTTCTATTTCCTGGTCTGTATGTTGAAACATTATTTGCATTCCTTATTATTATAGGTAATCAAAATGGTATAATAGTTGCTCAATCCTAAGACAGCGTTATGGCGTCAAATATTTTGACGTAAAAATATCTAGATTGACTCTTATTGAATAAATATAGTAACTATTCAGTAAATTCAACGTCCCATCAAATAGGCTAAGAAAATAACGACGGAGACGCTTCGCCCCCTGAGATTTTTCATAAGAGGCGACATCTATCCTGACACAGGGGGAGACACCCGCCCCTATCGTATTTTACTTATAATTCTAAAGTTTGGTTTATTTCAGTAACTCTTTTCTCAAGCGCAAAAGCAATATCTTCTGGCGCAGCATCTATCATTCCCTTTTTATACAGTGATAGTTTCCATGGATATATAACACATATCGAATTAAAAGAAGACTGCTTCTGTTCCACGGCTCTAGTAGTAGCTTCTTGTCCATGACTCCCAACTTCCACGTCATCTTCAGGCACCTCCCGTAAAGCTACGTAGCCATGGCCAGCTTCTCCAGAAAAATAGCTGGAACGTCTCTGATTAGGAGATTTATTAACACTTTCAGTACAATGCTGAACATAGGCCTCGGCAATTTTTTGAGGCAAAACTTCCATCATCCCATCAAAAAACATTTTAAATTCATTACGTGCATTCGCCATACCTACAATAAGAAGAACAGCAATCAGAGCTTCTGCTGAAAAATCAACTCCAAATAATCCTGATACTAATTTGTTAAAATGTGCAAAGCTGGTAAGTCTCGCTCCTCGACCTAATAAACATGAGGCTACACTTAAAGTCACTAGCCAAGTATCTTGTTTGAAAGTATTTGCCAACGCAGTAAACGCCTTTTTAGCTATGGCTACTCGATCCCCCTGAGGATCTTCATCTTCTTGCTGAGGACTTTCAACTCGTGCTTTTTGGCATGAAGCCAAGTCACGCTGCGCCATGACTGAAACATATAATTTAGCTAAGCCAAATACAATTGCTAATGGTAAAGCTACATTTCTATCTTTTGAAGCATATAAATACGTTACTAGTGCAATGCCACTTGAGGTCAACAGACCTGAAAGAATGTTTAAATTCCAATAAACATCAGAAAATGACAACTTATTAAATGCATCCTGTTTTTGCTCGGCTGTAAGACCAGCAAATGCATAATCAAAATAGGGCGCGGCGGTTTTTAAACATCGTGTAAGAATTACGTTATCTGCCGTGCAGGAAAAAACTGCCATTGCGACCGCAAGTTTTGGTGCTCCTGAAATAGGAATGCCCAACACACCCAAAAATTCTATCACAATTGCTGCAAAGCCTATTGAGCGATAAAGAAGAACCGCTATACAATCAAATAATGCTTCAAAAATTCTAAATAGATTTAAATCGCACTCAACCCATGATTTGGCTTTAAAGAGGGCATAAGCAGCTTTTGTTTTATCTAATGGTCGTGAATTATAACAATAATAATAAACAATCCCCGTAACGATAGTCAGTAAAGCAGTAAAACCGACTGCCGCATAGTATTCAGGTGTGCCCGGCTCAGGATTACTACACATAGATAAAATATAAGGCAAGGCACTGTCAAAACCTGCTGAAGCTCCAACAAAATAAGAAACAAAAAATGGAACATCAATAGAGAAAAACTTAGTTGGATTTTGTAGAGGATACCATAGAACCTGCCCAACACTTTCCAACAAAGTAGATGAGTTTCCTGAGTTCGAAAGTGCTAATCCATCAGAATCATTAGTAGGACTAACCGTGGCAATATTATTTATCCAATCTCCAAGCGCAAAGAAAGCTCCTAGTATTGCAGCAGCTGCAAATGGAACACTAAGATCTTGAAGGCCGCCGCTAGAAGAATCAAATTGAAAAGATCCATAAGCGGTTTCACCGGCCCACAATGCTGCCGAAGCCAGAAAAAAATAAGTGAAACAAGTCCAGTAATTATCTCTGCGAGAAACAATTGGCTGATCTCTATCATTAGTTAATGTATTTAATGATGTTTGCGCTGAAAGAAGATCTGCCAGTATTTTTTTTTCAGGATCTACTCGGTCATTATTTAAAAGAAATTCCAGTGCTGTATCTAGGTCTTCATTAGGACCGCTGCGATAGAGCTCTTGAAGGGATTTAAGCATTATTTGCATTCCTTATTATTATAGGTGATCAAAATGGTATAATAGTTGCTTAATCTTAAGACAGTGTTATGGCGTCAAATATTTTGGTGCAAAAATTGGTTTAGATTTGCTCTGATTGAATAAATATAAATAAATGGCCAAAAAAAATAGCCAAGCTGCATTATTTAGATGATTTATCGCAAAATTTTATATTTAGCATGCTTGTCCTGCCGCCCAGCCAGATGACCAAGCCCATTGAAAGTTGTATCCCCCCAGCCAACCAGTGACATCAACCGCTTCGCCGATAAAAAATAGCCCCGGGACTTTGCTGGCTTCAAAGGTTTTTGAAGAAAGCTCCTTCGTATCAATACCGCCCAAAGTGACTTCTGCGGTACGATAGCCTTCGGTGGCATTAGGTTTTATGCTCCAAGATTGCAACTGATACGCAATATCAGTAAAGAGCGCGTGGTTAATATCCGCTAAACGCTTATTTAGTAATTCTTTTTCAAACCAAATCTCTAAAAAGCGTTGCGCAAACCAGAGTGACAACACTGTTTTTAACAACTGTTTGGGAGAGGATTGTTGTTTTTCTTTTAGCGTAGATAATAAATCAATATCAGGACAAAAATTAATTTCCACGCTATCGCCAGGATGCCAATAAGAAGATACTTGTAGCATCGCCGGGCCACTAAGCCCACGATGCGTAAATAACATATTTTCTCGAAAGCTAGTGTTATTCACTGTCACCTGACTATCAACACTAATGCCTGAAAGAGGGGAGAGCTTATCTTTATCGTTAAGATGTAAAGTAAACGGCACAAGACCAGCACGAGTGGCGTGAATCTCGAGACCAAATTGTTCCGCTACATGATAAGCAAATGGGCTCGATCCCATAGTTGGAATAGATAAGCCACCAGTGGCAATCACTAAGCTTCTAGTCGCTAATTTTTTATTATTGCATTTCAATTCAAATCCAATTTCAGTTTTTTGAATTTCTGAAACGTTAGCCTCTAATTGAAGTACGACCCGTAGTCGTGAAATTTCAGCTAATAACATTTCCACAATATCGCTGGCTTTATTATCACAAAATAATTGACCCAATGTTTTTTCATGATAGGGGATTCGGTGGCGTTTCACCAATTCAATAAAATCCCATTGCGTATAACGTGATAACGCTGATTTGAAAAAATGTTTATTATGAGAAAGATAGCATTCTGTGCGAATATCGAGATTGGTAAAATTACAACGACCACCGCCTGACATTAAAATTTTTCGTCCAGGTTTATTCGATTTTTCAAGCAGCAAAACACGTTGGTGACGTTTTCCCGCTTCGATGGCGCACATCATGCCAGCAGCACCTGCGCCGATAATAATCACATCGTAATTCATACTGAGCTCTTTAAATAGATCTAAACTAGAGAAAATCCAGCCAATGAAAAGTGCTTATCAAAACTAAAAGCCGTTTTAATTCGATATTCTTTCATGAGCTGAAAAGAAATGCAGTCCGTAAAACTTACTTTTTGATCTGAGAATTTTTCGAATAAAAGCAGAGCGCTTAACTCTGTATCATGCGAGGGGCGGATAATTTTTATTATTTCAGAAGAATAAACTGCATGAGCAATTTGTGCTGAGAATGCATAACTTGATTGACGTGCAAGCAATGTAAATGTTTCATCAAGCACAAAATTACTTGTCACAATTTTTTCTTTTTTCTTTTCTAAGATTTCCCACATTTCTATAGATCGCAAATGAAACCGATCACTTCTAATAAATTTAGCAATAAAAGCTCCCGTGTCAATAAATACCATATTGTGGTTCCGCCTTAATTAATAAAGATAATCATCGTGATTCTGTGCAAGGTCAGCAGGACAGCTCCCAGAAAAAACAATGGATTGGGCATAGAACGGGTCACGTTTTTCTAAATCAGTTCGCTTGGCCATTTTTAAGCGAAGTTCAAGCGATTCTCTAATAAATTCGCCCAAAGAAACACCTTCGCTTCTTGCCGAGCTTACAACTTTTGCTTTGAGAGCGCCGGGTAACATAATCGTTGTTCTATTCACAATACAACCCTTTGGTAATATATGCAGACATAATGCCATACGCATAATAACAAGGCAAAAAAAAACAGCTCTACAAATAATGAAACAAAGCCAGAATCACTTCAAAAAAAATCAGCACAATGACTGCAACTTCCATCAATCCTGCGCGGCTGCTAGCAGCTTCATCATAAAGCGCAGAATACGTATCACGTATAATTGCTAATTTGCGATCAACTGCGTTGCCGACTGCTTTAACACGAAATAAATCCAGTGCTGCGGTATAAACACGTGCGAGATAAACATCTTCAGTCACTTGCAAGGCATTATCTACTTTTTCTGTCAGCTCTGTTACCTCAGCAACCAGCATATACAGGCGGCGGGCGAGGGTGGCGAAACGACGCGGGCCACCTAAACTTCGGTGACGTGTTGCTTCCTCTACTAATGCATACATTTTAGGAAGTTCAGCATCTAATAATTCATCGTAATAACGCATTTGCAAAAATTGCGCATTCGCGACTTCTAGAACCTCAGCAACATCCGTTGCATGATGTGGTTCATAAATAAAAACACGGTCCCAGGTTAGGACAACTAAATCATCGGTAAAATAACTAAAACGTCGACTCAATAAATCTGCTTTTGCTCCTTCACTTAAGGGAGAAATTTCACCGCTAAGAAGTGGCACAAGATCGATATCACGACCTAATGCTGCAGCAGGAATAGGTTCGGAAAAAGAGTGCACTGTTGCTACTAGATAATCTTCAACCAGCTTCGAGCGATTTGGCCGAATAAATGCCGCACCAATTTGTTCACATAATTGCTTAAGTATTTGTGACCAAAGTTCTGTATCAGTTTTGGGGCCAATGGTATCTTCAACAGCATTAACACGAGACGTATAATCATTCCATCGAAGATTGTCAGCCGGAATTTGTAAGACTAAAGTCACTACTCCAAAAGCATAAAGACGAGCAGTAACGCTTATTTTTACCTCAATCGCGCCTTGAAGTTCATTCAAAATCAAAGATACCGATGGAAGCATTAGTGTCAGCGGCGCTTCACCAAAATCAACCGCTTTCTTAGGTGTTCGAGTTAATTTACTCCGCGCACCTTGACGATCTTGACTAGTCCATAACTTTTCTGCCTTGATAAGATCAATACTAAAAGCAAGATCGAACAGGCGTAAAACCGTTACATGGCCGGAAGTTACTATGGGAAGAACTGATGTAGTTGCAAGCATTTTATAAATCCCTAGAAGTATGCAGCAAGTATAGCAAGAAATTATAGCATCAGCCAAAATAGCCAATTTGCACAGCTTTAAATAACCTGTAACTTTTATTACAGGTTCTTGAAATGATAACCGTACAGAATGTTCATAACGATTGTAACCATCCCTTTCTTTCAAGCATTGTAAATAAATCTTCTAACGTCACCGAATCAAATACAGCATCAGCCCATTCTGTTAATTGCTCAGCACTCGCTTGTTGAATTTTGGCGGTAATGTGGACTTCATCTTCTGTAGACAATCCCTTATTAAACTTGCGTTTAATAATTTGTATTAATATTTCAGCCTTTCCTTTCGCCTCGCCTTCAGCTAAACCTTCTTCACGTCCCTTTTCTAAGCCTTCTTCCCACTTATCTTCCATCAGCGTTTTTTCAGAACGAATAGCATCCCAGTTTCGCTCATAAGCTTCCAGCTCTTTAGCGGTATAAGCAGATTCTTCCGTCAGCGCTAATGCTGCTTTAATTTCAGGGACTTCTAATAATTCTTGGTCCACGGTTTCTGTTTGACGATCAATTTCAGTTAGAAAACGTAACCATGATATCGTCAGCTTTTTCTCGTTGATTGTTTTTGGCTTAAATTTAGGTAATTCTAAAAGAACTAATTGAATACCATCAATGGTTTTATACGTATTTTTAGTATCTCGCAATTGATAATGATGCAAGCACTCTGTTTCTTTTGAAAATGAAGCGGCAACAATCGCTAATCCATACACCGGATTAAGTTCTTTAAAATTTTCAGTTGCTTTCAGCTGTCGTACATAAACGGAAGCCGTATTAAATAAAAGTCGTTGCATGAAATGTCTTGACCATGACATTTGCAT
>JAIXPZ010000082.1 GCA_027486005.1 Legionellales bacterium | reverse complement strand
TCTTCGAGTAAGGTTTTCAAAGAAAATGCCTCTTCTTTTGAAGACCACTCCGCTATTTCTAATTTCGACAGTTCTAAACAGCTATTAAAAAAATTCAATACTTGCAGACCAGAAGAGTGGATTATGGCTGCTTTTTCTGGTGTACACCACCCTGTGGTATGCATCATTAAATCCGCCACACTCACCACCCCTGTCATCGGCGTCTTCACGTCATGGCTCATATTTGCGAGAAATTCTGTTTTGGCGCGATTGGCGGCTTCGGCTATATTTTTTGCTTTTAAAAGTTCTTTTTCCATTTCTTTTCTTTGTGTAATATCAGTAGAAATACCAACAACTCCGGTGACTTCACCAAGATTATTGAATAATGGAACACGACTTGTTAAAAAATAAATAAGGTTTCCATTGGGATCAGAAATGGGTGGTTCTTCAATATTCATTTTAGGTTTACCGGAATTGATAACCTCCCGAGTATCTTTTTCAAAAGAAATAGCTTGGTTTTGATTCCAATGACCGATTTTTGCCATTTCTTCGAAAGATAATCCTACAAAATCATCGACTGATTTAAGCCCAAACATATCCAATACATTTTGGTTGCAGCCAACGGTTAAACAGTTTTTGTCCAACCAATATACATTTCCGGGCATACAGCGTATAATGTCGTTGTAGTAGCTTGCGACGACTCTAATCATGTCGCCTATTTCGTTCTCTTGCGTTAAGAGTTCACTAATACCCTGATGAGTGCCAAATAGTAGTGGTTTATTTGGGGTTTTATCGGTAGAAAGTTGATTTTTTTTCATATGACAAGTATAACCATTCTGTGTAGTGTCTTTAGAAAGCATAACCAACTTAATCTTGCTAATACAAGTCTTTTTACGCTGGTGTTCAAAATTACGAATGGATAGAGAGCGCCTAACTATATGTTTATGCGATGGTGCTGTAAAATAACAGCGAACTTGTTAAGTTTTTGATAATAAAATAAGCGTACAATAAGGATAGCGGTGAATGAAAGGGAGTGAATAACTAGCCTCAAATAGTGGAGTGGTAAAAAATGTTCAGTAGATCAATAAATCCTAAGTTGCCAAGTTCGCAAGAGCATTCTTCTGACGGACGTATTTCCTCAAAAATTCTATTACATCCAAAAGGGTTTTCTGTTTTGTCTCATGATGAGACAGCAGAGGCTTTACACCACATTACTTCAGAAGTTGTTTTATTTCATGGGAATGAATTTTCCCTTACTGAACCTAAGAAAAAACACCAGACAGAATACAAAAAAAATCTGCATCTTTCTAAGGCTATTTTTCAAGCTATTGGCCTACCCGTTTCCGAAGAGGGCGAGAAACCTTTGCGCCGCCATAGTGACGTTGTTTTTCTTCCCATTTCCACCAGCGCATCTCCGCTATACATCCACCCGTGGGTTTCTACATCTGATCCTGTTTCAGGACCTTTTCCAAAAATAAAAGAATTTGTAATGACAAATTGTTTGTTTGGTGGGTCAATTCTTGGAATTGATGAACAAGAAAATAGGTATCCGTTGATCGACCATAAGTTGCATGTTAGCGATATGATTACGAGAATTGTTGTAGATGAGTCTATTCATCCCTATGAAGCAATGTCATTTGCTGCTTTAGAAGGTTTATTCCCATTAATGGCTCAAAGTGGGTGTGACTTCATCATTCGATATCATCTTCCTGTGATTGATTATATGCTTTATGGTATTCATCTCTATATTAGTGGAAAAATTGCTTTTGATGCATTAGAAGAGTTTGTTGAACAAGTAAAGATTAGAGGTCAAAAGCACAGAACAACAATACAAGCATTAGCAGAAAAATCGGGTATTGTAATCAAGGTAGAATCGCCTTTTGACAATCTGTTTGCAGAGGCGACTGAAATATCAGCCAATAGTTTATTGAGCCAGCTTTCATTATCTGTTGCACAAGTGGAAAGAATGAAATCGGAGCATCCGGTATTAGCTGAAAAACTTCGTCGCGCAGCACGCAGAGGTGGTCACAAAGTTGCTGATTTTAAATCGGTCATTGACATTTTTAATGCTTGGGATGAAGTATCCTCAGGCATTAGTCCCGAAGTAGTTGCTACCGTCACCACAGAACAAATCGTTCAAAAAACCCCTCGTGAATTATTTGAAGAATTATGTATTGAAAATATATTAGATCATTTGACAGAAAATACTCAGTTCCCAGAATATAAACAGATTTGGCAGGAAATTGTAGCTGGTGGAGAGGTGACTCGATTTAGTCCATTACAGCAATTGTTTAAAGTAGCGAACGTTGCTTTTATCGCGCGCTCATGTCTTGGACGCGAGCCTTTTGAGGTTTGTTCTTTACTGCCCATTGATGAAAAACCAATTGCTCAATCCTATAAAGAATTTTTAGCAGAAAAATTTGGACACATTCTCTGTCTGTCATGGTTTCCGCCATTGCTCAGCTATATTAACTATGAAAATTCTAGTTCTCAGCGAGCGAACTATCTAAATAATCTTTTCAGATTCAGGCCAGATAAATCATATGTCGATATGAGTCTTATAAAAGGAGTTTTAACCACTCATTTTGGATTAACTTCTGAATTTTGGAAAATTATTAATAGTAGCTTTGGTTCTAATAAAGAGGGTTATGAAATATTATCATCAGCTAAAGCTTCTTCTGAAGCGGTTCAAACAACAGCATCCTTGCGAGAAGGTGTGGTTTCTTCGACTGTAGGTAACTTTTCCGCCATGTGGACAACATCAAATAGTAAAACTTCTGCTATAATTCGATCTCAATCGGTGCCAACATTTTAGAATAACTTGCATATATTGAGCACTGTCTTTTGTTGCATATCGTTCAGTGTAACTTAATTCTATTTTTAGGCTGTGAAAGAAACTTTCAGCGCAAGCGTTATCTCAACAGTTACCTTTGCGACTGGTGTTGGCCCAGTGCGGGAATGGTGTTAGTTCGATTGTAAACACAGGAAACAAGTCGGCCAATGGTAGGGGATGCCGGTTGGTCGCCCTCTTACATTTTTTTCAATATCAATACGTACTTTGTGAAGTTTTTCGTTTTAAATTTCTCCCTCATGTTTCATTTTTTGATAAATCCCAATAAAATTTTCAGCTTCTTTTTGTAATTGCTGATGCGCAATTTCTATCGTGTGAACATCGCTTTGTGCAGCGAGTTGCAGATCCACAACGGCTTGATGGAGTAATGGTGCTTTGACATAACATAACGCGCCCATCATTGTATGTAATTGCTTTCGCAAAGCTTCATGATGGTGTTGTCGAATTAATTT
>JAIXPZ010000078.1 GCA_027486005.1 Legionellales bacterium | reverse complement strand
GCTGACGTTTTTCATATCACCTCCTGTTTTTCGCAAAACGAAGTATATGAAATTCTTATAAAATCAGCGAGTTCTTCTTATAAATCAAATCCTTATGTCAATTTTGTCCCCTACAAAGAAAAAACTACAGTAAATAACAGAGGTGAGCGTTGTGTTAAAGCTAGAAGCAGGTACACATACAACAGTAGAAGGGTCAATATTGAATTTTCGTGTTTTCACTTCAGATGAAAGTGGCTCAAGCTACGCATCGCCTATTGTTAAAGCTGAGCTTGGACAGCAGCCTATTGTTTATGTTTTAGTGAGCATCATGAACTCGCTTTTTACTTACGGCCCATCCGTGCGATATATGATGCATGAAACAGCGAAAGCATATGGTGATGTTAGTATTCCGATTGTTTATATTTGCGCTGATACACTGCAAAATATCACCAAAAAATATTTGTTTAGTAGTGAAGGAAAGAATCCTGTCGAAAAAGAGCGTGGTAGGTGGAAATCTCAATACGACGCAGCCATGGTGGCGTTGCAAAAATCTGAAATGATGCTAAACCATGAAATTCTCTACTGGGACAGTTTTAAACATATCTCAGCATATGCACAAATTAAAAAATTTACGGATGCTATTCTTCAGCCTGAATTGACATTAGATTTCTTAAGACAATCATTTATGACAGTGAATGATGAGATATTAATCAACCTTATTCAAGATATTCAACAAAAGAAAATTTTAGAAACTATACCTGCAATTGCTAATGAATTTACGAGTAAAAATCTATTAAAGCTAAATAAGAAAAACAGGAAGCTTGAACGAAAGGATATGGAGTTAAAAGAGACCTTCGAGCGGCTTGGAGCACCAATTACTCACAGCGATAAAAATTCTCAGTTGCAAGAATGCACAAATAACTTAAAGCTGGCAACTTATGCCTATCTTGCAGAAGAATATGCAGTACTAATATTACTGACTTATTTGCAACAAGCGTCAGAAATTAAAACTAATTTTAATTTAACATCGCTCAATGTAGAAACATGCGGCAGTTTGCAACCTGTTCTTAGTTATCCTGTTAGTTTTTCTAAAGGAAAAGGAGCCGCCCTCACTTTTGCAACATTTCAAGCACTGGAACTTCTTTACCACAAATACTGCACTGCTTTGGATTTGCCAATTGTGACACAAGCACTCACTTTCATTGACTCATTAGTGCCTGCCGAATGTTGTCCTAAAGCAAAAAGCGTACGATTAGACTCGAGTGCAGGCGTTAATACTTCCACAGATACAGACACCAGTAGTCAGGATAGCAATGAACATCACAATAGAGAAAATGAAGACGCTAAATTACCACACAACGCGAGTGTGGGATTAACAAGTAATTTATTAATAATTGAAGGAGGAGGAAAAACAGATTTTAGCGCATCTATAGGTTTTCCTGTGAGTCAATCAGAAAGTGTTTATTCGACTCACAACCCTTCTCTTACGTTTAAATTTTCACCGACACCATCGACTGATGATGCAGACGAGATAGCATTAAAAATAATTCAAAAAATAGATCTGCATTTGCAATTGGAAAGCTCAGCAACAACCAGTACTCTTTATAAAAATGGTATAACCGGTGAAATAACAAGTTGGACTCAGTTAAAGCCTGGTGATCAAATAACATCACTATCAGATATAATAAGACTGATTGGGTCAGCTGTATCTAGTGTAATAAATGAAACTGCCGTGGAAGATATGGCTATTTTTAACTATAACAATCATCATTTTGAGCTTGTGGTGAAATCTACTGCACCTCGCCCTATATTAAAAAAGGTTGGATTTAAATTATGTTAAAACTAGAAGAAAATTCACCTGAAACAGCAGAAGAGTCAACATTGAACTTTCGTGTTTTCACTCTAGGAGAAGATGGTAGTCCAATGTATGGCATGCCGCTAACCATTGATGACGATTCGCCACAAGCCCTGGTCTACGTATTTGTAAGTATTATGAATTCTTTTTTTACTAATGAGTTTTCTGTAAAGCATATGGTCGAAGAAACTGAGGCCGTATATGGCAAGTCACATTTGCCTATCGTCTATGCTTGCGGTGACACTATTTATAATATAACAAGACAATACTTGTATAATCCTATGAAGGATGACCCTGTTGAAAAAGAGAAGAAAAAATGGAAAAAGCAGTACCTAAAAGCAATAAATGGTTTGCCATCTCAGGAAAAGCTACTTAACCACGAAAACATAACATGGGCGACCTTTGAGGAAGTGGAAGAATATCAAAGCTTTAAAAGCTTTACTGATGCGATTGTTAATCCATCTCTAACACTAGAATCCCTGAAAAACGCATTTCCAAACGTGCTCGATTCATCAAATGTACTCCCAGACCTCTTTCGAGATATTCAAGTTAGCGATATTTTGACAAACCTAGAAAAAATTGCTAGTGACTTTATAGAAAAGAACAAAAACAAACTTACACGTGCGGTGAAAAGTGAAAAAAACCAACGCTCAAATGCGCAAAAGATGTTAGAAAAGTATGATGCAAAAAAAATGATTAGTGGAGAAGCGCCCGATTTAGCTCAACGTACAGAAGGGCTGCGGCGCGCCACATATAGTTTTCTCTCAAATGAATTTTCAGTGTTTTTAATGTTATCGTGGCTAACAAATACATCATTTATTAAAGAAAAATTGCATTTACAATCTCCTGTTTTAGAAACGTCCTCAACAATAACTCCAGTATTTAGCTATCCTATTAGTAGTAGCATAGGAGCTGAGCTTGTTTTTGCAACATTCCTAAAAATTAATCAGCTTTATTGCAAATATAGTGAAGCTCTTGAATTGCATATAACAAAATTAGCAGTTTTTGTTGATTCATTAGTGCCAAAAAATCTCAATCCTCATGATATGAGGAAGATTGAATCATCTGGAACTTCAAGTGAAGACTCTAGTCTTAATGGACATGATGAAACAGAAGCTTTAAAAGCTGAGCCGGATGATAGACATTACGAAACAGAAGCTTTAAAAGCTGAGCCGGATGATAGACATTCCGAAAAAGAAGCTTTAAACGCTGAGACGGATGCCAACGCTAAGTTTTATAAAAATAGTAACAATTCATTAACACTATTTAAAGATGAAGTAGAAATAATCGTACAAATAGTTGCTGATGCTTTGAGTAGGCGCTGGAAGGGAATGAAGGGCGAACTCATATCATGTCCACATGGAGTGGCTTGTGCAATACAACCTCTAGGAAAAAGTAGAGAGCTAGAAGAAGAAAATGCGTTATTAGATGATATAAAATTGTTGATAAGAGACGCCGCTAAACAAGCCATTAAAGGTTTTTTTAGGGAATTTAACCTTACTTATAACGGTTATTCCTTTAAGCTGACTGTACGGCCTTCTGATCCAAGTTTAAAAACCGAAAAATTCACATTATAAATGGCTGATAATTGAGTTTCACGTCGAAATAACGATATATTAAGATTTATTCCGTACAAAGGAGGCGTGATGCAGAATTTCGATCTTATTAAGCTTCTAGACCTAATACCTTTAAATATTTACTGGAAGGATAAGAGTGGTTTATATCTTGGCTGTAATTTAAACCAAGCACAAGATTTTGGCTACAATAGTCCATCAGAGATTATTGGAAAAACAGATATTGAATTATTAGGTCACCAAGAAATGGTTAAGTCTTGGATGCAAAATGATCAAAAAATTATGCAAACCGGTATGCCACTGATAGCGGAAGAAGCAGGAATATTTAATCACCAAAAAATCACAAAGCTTAGCTGCAAAATTCCTTTTAAAGATGACTCAGGAAACATTGCTGGTATTATGGGAATATCCATTGATATTACCGCACAAAAAACTGTAGAAGAAAAACTATTTCAACAGAAAGAAAGTTCCAAAATTGCTTTGGAAAATATTATTGCTCGATTACCTGGGCATGTTTATTGGATGGATAATGATAATCGATATTTAGGCTGCAATGATTTGCACGCCACAAGCGCTGGTTTTAAAAGTAGAAATGAAATTATTGGAAAAACAAATGAAGATACAGCTTGGTCAGATCAAAAAGATTCTTTAAATGCTATAAATGAAAAAGTTAAAAATACAAATAAGGAGTTTTGCGATGAAGAAACCGCTCAGCTTTCGGACGGCACGACAAGAGTCTTTCTTTCCAGAAAAACTCCTTTACTTGATGAATATAAAAATGTTGTAGGTATTCTTGGTATTTCTTTTGATATCACCGACAAAAAAAACATGGAAACAGCGCTGATTGAATCAAAAAACGCTGCCGAAGCTGCCAATCGAGCCAAAACTGAATTTCTCGCGAATATGAGCCATGACGTGAAATCGCCGATGACAGGCATCGTCACTTTTACGCAATTAATGATGCTTGACCCTGAGTGGCGTACGCCTGAAAAAGCGGAGCAAGTACATGCCAGCGCAGAACAAGTGTTGAAGTTTTTCGATAGCTGTTTGGAGCTGTCGAAGTTAGAGATGGCAGAGCTTAATTCTAAACAAGTCGTTTTTTCTTTGTCTGCGTTGTTAGAAGAAATTCATGCCTTATTCGTGCCGCGCGCGCAGAGTAAAGGCTTAAAATTTCATATTCACTATGACGCGCATCTGCCCAAAGCATTTCTTGGGCACCGTGGCAGCCTCTATCGCGTGGTGTTAAATTTAATCGGTAATGCAGTAAAGTTTACAGACAAAGGTGAGGTCAACGTGCGGGCGTTTATCGCTGAGCACTTGAACGACAACAAAATTAGAGTCGGCATTGAAGTTAAAGATACCGGCCCTGGCATTCCTGAAGATAAGCACCAAGCGATTTTTGAAAAACTACATCGTTTAACACCCTCGTATGAAGGAAAAATCGAAGGCAGTGGCATTGGATTGTATATCGTTGACCAATACGTCAAACACATGCAGGGTGAAATTAACATCGCGAGTACTATCGGCCAAGGGAGTGCCTTTACGGTGTTCCTGCCACTGATGGCGGCATCAGAAGCGGACTTGCCCGCAGCGCAGCGATCAAAGGCAAATACCTCGACGCCGCAGGTGGCGCCCTCCATCACCCAGCGAGTGGCGTCTAACCCTGCCCCTGTTACTCAAAACACTCTATCAGCGGATGCGCCACTGCTTCTACTGGTCGAAGATAATCCGATGATACAGCTAGCGACACAAGCGCTACTGAATAAAGCCGGTTTTCGGGTTGACATTGCAGGCACCGGGGCTGCAGCATTGGAAGCGTTTCTCCATGAAAAATATGCTTTCATTTACATGGATATTGGCTTACCGGATATACAGGGTTATGAAGTGGCGGCCGCGATTCGCCAAAAAGAAAAAGAACTTAACACGACCACCATGATTCCGATTATTGCTTTAACCGCGCATGGCTCGATCGATGTCCAAACCTTTTGTAGTCACTCAGGTATGCAAGGTATTTTAAGCAAACCTTTATCGCCTCACCAAGCGGAAAAAGTATGGGAACGCTTCGGCAAAGGAGAAGCTATCGAGGTCCCCGGGCTTATACTGATCGATGCTTACGCTGCCCCCACCGTCGCTCAAGCGACTTCTAAAAAAAGTAATAACACCATCCCCGTGATTGATTTTGCCGAAACAGTCGCATTAATTGGCTCAGACGCTCAAGCCAACAAAATTTTTGCAGCATTGGCAAAAGACTTGATAGAAAACTACTTACCGCAGTTAGCCAGAACGGTGCAACAGCAAGATTATGCCGAACTACGCAAACACCTACACAGCCTTATCGGTGCGTTATGTTATGCTAAAGCACCGCGTTTACAGAATGCCTTATTAGAACTTCAGCAAGCGGCGCGTAATGCCTCCCCAACAATCACCACGGCTTATAAACACGCTCAAGCAGAAGCTGAGCAGTTCTTTGTGTATTATCAGCAAATGATAAAGGGTATATAAATTATTTAACCTAGATTCAGCCGTTGGAAACGTGTTAAGTATTGATTTGACACTTTCGAGCACACAGCATTTGTAAGCCCATAATCCTAAATTCGTAAGAAACAAATCGAGTTTGAAAGTGTCAAATAAATACTTATTTAAGCTTTGGGGCTTGTTCCGGTGAATGAAATAACTGTAGATGCTGTAAAATCAATATAATATCTTATACAATGTTGCCTCTTGCGCTAGTGGGGGCAATATGGATAAAAATCACAGTTTCATTTTATCTCTGATCCTGATACAGGCAGAGGGAGTATGAGCCGTCTTGTCTTTAAAAATCCCCATCAAGAAAAGCGAATAATTAATCGTCGTGTTGTCGTCGCTATAGCATTTATTTTGTTATTAGTGCTCTTTTTATTAGCGCGTCTTGTTTATTTACAAGTGTTTAAACACTCTTACTACACAATCCTGTCTAAACAAAATCGTATTGAAGTTGTACCCATTGCACCTGTGCGCGGCTTGGTTTATGACCGTAATGGGGTTTTACTTGCTCGAAATATTCCTGTTTTCAGCCTGGATATTATTCCAAGCGAAATCACCAACATGAAACAAACCATAGATGAATTGTCAAAAATATTACTTATTACACCAGAACAAATTAAATTATTTTATAAAGCACTGCATCAACAACGTCGCTTTCAAAGCATTCCACTTATTTTAAAATTATCGGAAAAAGACATTGCACTTTTTTCTATCAATCGTTATCGATTTCCAGGAGTGGAAATTAAAGCAAGAATGTTGCGAGATTATCTTAAAGGCCCTGCTTTTGCACACGTATTAGGTTATGTAGGTCGAATTAATGCGCAAGAATTTGCAAAACTCGATGAGGCTAATTACAGCACCAGCGATTATATTGGAAAAACAGGTATCGAAGTAAAATATGAAAATATACTCCATGGGCAAGTCGGTTTTAAACAAATCGAAATTGACGCATCGGGTAATATCGTAAGAACACTTAAAATTATCCCACCTATTCCTGGAAAAACATTACACCTAACCATTGATGAACATTTACAAAAAGTGGCGATTGAGGCATTTGGGAAATTTCATGGCGCCATGGTGGCTATTGACCCCAATAATGGCGAAGTGCTTGCGATGGTCAGTGTTCCCAGCTTTGACCCCAATCTTTTTGTGCAGGGAATTACCCAAACTGACTATGATTTTTTTAGAAATGATCCAGCACGCCCTATGTATAATCGTGCGCTAAATGGATTATATCCTCCAGGATCAGCCATAAAGCCTTTTATTGGCGTGGCAGCATTAGGTGATGAAATCGTCACTTCGAAAGATCGTATTTTTGATCCCGGATATTTCACACTCAAAAACTCTGCGCATGTTTTTCATGACTGGAACCATCAAGGACATGGTTGGGTGGATATGCATAGAGCCATTGTTGTCTCCTGTGATACGTATTTTTATTGGTTATCTCTTAAAATGGGCATTAAAAATATAGACCAAGCACTAAGTGCATTTGGCTTTGGGCAGGCCACGGAAATTGATTTGGCAGGCGAACCATCAGGCTTAATTCCAGGCCCCGCATGGAAAGAAAAACGATGGGGACAATCGTGGTATCCAGGAGACACTTTAAATACGAGTATTGGACAAGGATTTATGCAAGTAAGTCCATTACAATTAGCCGTAGCGACTGCAACTTTATCAATGTTTGGTCAAGGTTACCAACCACATCTTGTGAAAAGCTATAAAAATATGACCAGTAAACACGTTACCTCTATTCCAAAAAAGCTGTCCTATCAAGCCAAGTTTGCACAAATGGAAGCGTACACCGCTATCATCAAAGCCATGCAAGATGTGATTCAATCTTCTGAGGGTCGAGGATTTCGTTTTGGTCGTAATGCTACTTACTCAGTTGCAGCAAAAACAGGAACCGCACAAGTTTATTCCATCAAAGATAACTCCTCTGCATCTTCAATAGAAGAATTGCGTGATCATGGTTTATTTATAGCATTTGCACCGGCAGATCATCCTAGAATAGCGGTGGCGGTGGTTGCTGAGCACACCGGAGAAACTGCTCCAATCGTAGCAAGAAAAGTGATGGATGAATATTTATTGAATAACGCGCCAAGCAATAAAGAGGCTGCTCAATGAAATTAACGACAATTTTTAAATTTTTCTCAACGCATGACGCGCATCACGGTTTCGCCAAAAGAACCTTTTGGGACAGAATGCACATTGATATGCCTTTGTTGCTTTGGTTAACTTGCTTAGCTTTTCTAGGGTTCATTATTTTATATAGCGCAAGTAATCAAAACTTTGCTTTGGTCAAGCAACAGGCACTGCATATCGCAGTAGCCATCTGCGTGATGGGAATATTTGCGCAAATATCCCCACATACTTATGAACGCTGGGCAGTGGTTATTTATGTCTTTGGAACCATACTACTCTTATCGGTATTAACTATGGGGCATGTAAATAAAGGAGCGCAACGATGGCTAGGAGCAGGTGCTTTTCGCTTTCAACCTTCTGAAGTACTTAAACTAGCGATCCCTTTAATGTTAAGTTACATTCTTTCTCGCCCTCCTCTCCCTCCTGGCGTAAAAAAATCATTTTTTTGCCTACTTATTATTGGGATTCCAGCGGTATTGACAGCAAAAGAACCTGACTTAGGCACTGCTATTGTTTTAGGAACCACTGGATTCTTTGTTCTATTTTTAGCAGGATTATCGTGGCGGTTTATTAGTATAACGGTCTTAGTATGCGCCAGTTCTTTACCCCTTTTATGGTACAGTATGCACGATTATCAACGACAACGTGTCTTAACTTTTCTCTCTCCAGAAAATGATCCATTAGGAAGCGGTTATCACATTATTCAATCCAAAATTGCTTTAGGTTCTGGCGGTTTTCTAGGAATGGGTTGGTTACAAGGCTCACAATCACATCTGCGATTTTTACCTGAACATACAACAGACTTTATTTTCGCTGTATGTGGCGAGGAATTTGGTTTTATCGGTGCGTTTATACTCATTTTAGTCTATACAGGCATTCTTTTTCGCTGTGCAATCATTACGCTACAGGCTCAAGATTCATTTTCACGCCTACTCGCAGGCAGCCTGAGTTTAATGTTTTTTATTTCACTGTATATTAATATTGGAATGGTGACCGGCATCCTGCCTGTAGTAGGCATTCCTTTACCTTTAGTCAGTTACGGAGGCACATCTTTAGTGACCCTGCTTGCAAGTTTTGGTATCCTGATGTCTATTCAAACACATCGCAAGCTTGTACCGAGTTAACTATGATAAAACATTATTTTCTTATAACAACATTAGCTGTTTCAGCTCTTTTTTTGACCTCAGGGCATGCTGATGGAGGTATGTTAAAAAAACCGGAGGTACAAGCATTCATTCAGGAGATGGTAACTGAAGATCATTTTGATCGTAAGACGCTAGAAAATATTTTTCGTCAAGTTCAACCTATGCCGGAAGTCATTCAACGTATGCAACATCCTGCAGAAGCATTTCCTTGGGACAACTACCAAAATCTTTTTGTTACTAAAAAAAGAATTGATAACGGAATTGAATTTTTATCATCACGTCAAGCTTTACTCAATCAAGCAGAAAAAACATATCATGTTCCGGGCCCAATTATTGTAGCAATTCTGGGCGTTGAATCCAATTATGGAACGCATGTGATGAAATATCGAGCGATAGATGCTTTGAGCAATCTTGCTTTTAATTACCCCTCTCGAAAAACGTTCTTTTTATCAGAGTTAAAGTCTTTTTTAGAATTAACCAGAAAATATGATTTAAATATTAACCAGATTTATGGATCGTATGCAGGAGCCATTGGTCCAGCACAATTTATGCCAGATAGCATCATGAGTTATGCTGTTATTTCTCACAAAGAGTTAGATCTCAATAATCCAGATAATTGGATTAATAGCATTGCTAATTATTTTCTTAAAAAAGGCTGGAAAGTCGGCGAGCCTTTAGTGACCTCAATACAATGTCCTGCGACTACTCCCAAGGGCATTGTTCCAAATTCTACAAAACACTTCTATTCGCCGCAGCAATTACAAGAGGCTAAACTTTCTAACAATAGCAAAACAGATGCGATGTTTATCGAACTCAAATCACAGTCTGGATCACAGTGCTGGTTAGGCTATCATAATTTTGCGGTAATTATGCGTTACAATGCAAGCCCACTTTATGCCATGGCAGTCGTACAGCTAAGTGAAAAAATAGCAGCCTCACCCGAAGCTTCACAAAAAAATTAGAATGGATGGATAAAAAAATGACTTCATACCTTTTTCCAGAATGGCAACATCAAACCGCCGTAGTAATTACTTGGCCACATCAATATTCTGGCTGGAAGCATATTCTTGCAGAAGCAGAAAATTGCTTTTTTCATATGGCATCGGCAATGACTCAATACCAAAAATTATTAATCATTTGTTTTAATCAAGCACATCAAGATAAAATCAAAAAGAGACTGTCAGTGTTGCAGCAGAAAAACTTGGCTTTCATGAATATTGAAACCAACGACACCTGGATTAGAGACTACGGTCCATTGACTGTTAAACAAGGTAATGATTTGATTTGGCTAGATTTCACTTTCAATGCTTGGGGAAATAAATTCGGATCGCACCTAGATAATGTAGTCAATCAAAAATTGATTCAACATGAATGGTTCAGCGATATTTATAAAATTCAAACTGTGCCTTACACACTTGAGGGCGGCGCAGTTGAGGTCAATGGCGCAGGTTATTTTTTCAGCACTGACTCAGTGATTAACAACCCTAATCGCCATAACACTATATCGATTAATGAAATTGCAAAAAACAATTTTAATTGCTCGGAAGTCAATATATTGAAAAATGGCCATTTAGCAGGTGACGATACCGATGGGCATATTGATACATTAGTTCGGTTCTTTAATGAAACTAGCGTGTTGTATTGTGAAACGAGAGATACCAATGATGAACATTATGAGCCTCTCAGGAAAATGCACGATGAATTGAAGAAAGCACAGTTTACTTTAGTGCCTCTCCCGTTACCTCCTGCGCGTTATGATAATTATGGAGAACGATTACCAGGAACTTATGCCAATTTTCTAATAGGTAATGGCGCCGTCTATGTGCCTATTTATAATTGCAAAGAAGATGCAATAGCATTAGATATTATTAAACAGTGTTTCAAAGGATATGATGTGATAGGTATTGATTGTAATGTATTAATTATTCAGCGTGGCAGCTTGCACTGCTCAACCATGCAAATTCCTGCTAAGTAATACATGATGTTAATAGATTCACATTGCCACCTTGATCGGATCAATCTAGAAAAATACAATGGCGATTTTGATGCCATGTTGCTGAATGCAAAACGCGCAGGCGTTTCACATATGTTATGCGTATGTGTTGACTTAGACACTTTTTCTAAAGTACATGCGATTGCGCTAAAATATGAAAATATTTATGCTTCAGTGGGCATTCACCCAGATGAAAATAGCCCAGACAATCCTACGTTTGAAGCATTAGTTGAGTTAGCAAAAAAAGATAAAATAATTGCTATTGGCGAAACCGGTTTAGATTATTTCCATCAAGGGGACCCTAAAGAACAACGTGAGCGTTTTAGAATGCATATTGAAGTCGCAAAAGCGGTTAATAAGCCTTTAATCATTCATACACGTGATGCTCGTGAAGATACTATTCGTATTATGCAAGAAGCCGCAGCAGAAAAAGTCGGCGGAGTCATGCATTGCTTTACAGAAGACTATGCTATGGCCGAAAAAGCAATGGCGCTGGGGTTTTATATTTCTTTTTCAGGGATTGTCACCTTTAAAAACGCTAAAGCTTTACAAGAAGTGGCGCAAAAAATCCCTTTAGATAGAATGTTGATAGAAACAGATTCGCCCTATTTAACCCCAGATCCTTATCGTGGAAAACCAAATGAGCCTGCTTACGTCAGCATAGTCGCCGATAAGATTGCGCAACTTAGGGGAATTTCCTTTGAAGAAGTTGCTGCAAAAACTACCAAAAATTTTTTTGAGCTATTCAAAGGTTGCAATGAAAAAATTTAAATTAATTCTAATAATTATTTCGATATTAATTTTTATTGCCTATTTTTTTACAAAAAAACAAGATGTTAATGCCCCTGCATTTTTTGTAAAAAACAACACCTCGATTTATCTTGAGATAGCCAAAACAAACCCAGAAAGAGAACGCGGATTAATGGATAGAGCATCTATGCCTGAGAATCACGGCATGGTGTTTATTTTTTCAGAACCAAGCTACTTGAAATTTTGGATGAAAAACACTTTAATTCCTTTAGATATGATTTTCTTAAAGCATAGTCAAGTCGTTGAAGTATTTAACAATGTTCCCCCTTGCCCAAAAGAGACCAGCCAATGCCCTAGTTATGGCCCTAACATCGAATCAGATGAAGTCATTGAACTTAATGCAGGCATGGCAAAAAAATTGGCCATTCAGAGTGGGGATTTGCTAACAATTACTCAATCAAAAAACCATTTGAGCTAGGGTCCGTTGACATTTTATGATCAAAATTTACTCTTATTTAGCTTGTTGACTGCACAAACAATAGCGACTGAAACCACATGAGCTGCATTATTCTTTTACTTTCTGCGTCAAAAACCTCACATAGTGTTGATACACATACGCAATCATCACGCTGGCAATCAATCCTTCAATCAGTGACGCAATAAAGAAACCATGCCCATATTTTTCAAATAAAGGCACAGAATGCGACCACAATCTCATTTTTAACAACGCGGTGGCACTGACTGCCAAGGGGAACGTAAAAGCAGAATACGCCGGCGTAAAGGGCAAACGTAATAAATGCGCTAACATTAAATAAACACTGACTGTCATTAACACCGCAATACCAAATAATGACATAACAATTAACGGACTAGGATCCGCCACAACGGTAATATAACCTGCCAACGTTAAACTCGCTGGCGCCGCAAGAATCGCCAATGTAGGTTTCCTTGCTTCTTCAATCAGTTTTCCCACACTTAATCGATAAATAACAACCGGCAACATAATGGCATACACAGTAATACCAAATGCCACAATGACATGCGTAACGGGCAAAAGACTTGGCGAAGGCAGGGTCAAACACGCGACAACCATACCAATCGGCGGAACAAACCAGCTAGGCACCAAATGATGGTGGAAATCACGGCCTTTCGCACGATGAATACAAAACACACTAAAAAAGAAAAAGTGCAAAATAATCGCAAAAAACCACAAACCAATCGCAAATGACTGGCTAAATAAAGAAATGGTATGGCTTAAATACATCAAACTCATGGCTAACGTCGGCAAAACACTACCCACCGTAGGGTGTTGTAAATCCGTCAACAAAAAACGCGGGTAACGAATAAACTTCAATAGAAGTGGGATCAAAAGCGACAAGCCCACAAGACTCAATAAGACAAGAACAATATTTGATATAACAGTGTTGGCAATCAAATTGGCCCAGAAATTGGTAATTCCAAAAATACCTAATGTTAGACCGGCAATAGGTGTTGGGTAGTGCTTAAGTTGGAACATCGCTAATATCTCCTATTCATCAGAGACACATCATAACTTAAGCAGCCGCTTCTGTCATTTCCTCAGAAGCACACATTGGGTCTAATTACATGTATTAGTTCCGACTTAATCTGACAAAGTACTTGCAAAAAGTAAGGTTACCCGTTTTGATAGTTATGTCTAGTAATTATCAAAAATAAAGAGGTAACCTTATGTACGAGTGTAATCAGAAGATCATCAAAAACAAAGTAGGTCTTTTATGAAGCAGAGAAGGATATTTCAAACCAAACAACGCAATGCCGCTCATCAAACAATCCAGCAAATCATGTTTATTCGGTTTTTGTGCGGTATCGGGTATCTTTTTGTACTGATAACGTACACGAGATAATAAGCCCGGTACACATAAGTGTTTACGCGCGAATGACTTCATCGGATTTCCCTTTCTTAATCAAGAAAGGCTGAAGTCTACGAAAACTATTTTCTAAACACCAGGGGTTATGCGGGTTTCAGGCCTGCCCGGGAGTCGCTGTGCAAATTCATTCCTGAGGGGTATAACATTCGCTTATTCTATAGTAACTCCAGTTGTTGTAGGCGAAGACAGCCAGGGTGAAGCAGTGCTCCAAAAAATAATATCTACCCCTAAATACTGCTCAGAAAAATCAATAATTTCTGTTTTTGTAAATGGTTTGTTTGTTTTTTGATTGATGTAGGTGAGGGTTGGCTCTTGGACTGCCATGACAACGATGTTTAATTTTCCCTTGTACTCATGGAAAAATGGATAGGAATTTTCCATCTGCACTTTTTTATTGGGAACAATATCAGGCCCGCCAAGCCCAATACCTTCTTGCGCTGCAATTGAAAATAAACGTGACATATACTGATGATCATTGTTCCACTCACAAGGCCAGAAATTGACATATTGCACCACATAAGAGTGTTTAAAAACCTGGCGTGCAAATTTTAAGTTTTCGATTTCTGCTTGAAAATAATTATCACAACTAAATCCAGTTTTATCATTTTTTTGGTCAATATCAATCGCGGTTTCTGGCAGATTAATACCATATATTTTTCCATCAAATTTTTCTGCTAACATTCGAAGCAGTTTCTGATAGCGTACTTTTACTGATGGATTCCATTGCTGGGTTACCCATCCTTGAGTGATTGGTTTGTATTCGCCTGGTCGATCAAATTGCGGAACTAGTCCATCCTGGTAGATTGTATCTTGCATGAGGTAATCGGGTATATATTTAGCATCCGGTTCAAAAAAGCGATCTTGAATTTGAATGAACAATTTTCTGTGTAATTTACTGAGATACTCTATATCTTTTTCTATAGCAGAAAAATCGTATTCATCTTTGTCTGTCTCTAATGATCGCCAATTATATACAACTTGCACACCTTGAATATCAGGGCGACTAATCAATTCATTAATTTTTATCAAATCATCAGATGAGGTGTAGAGATAATGTTGAGGAGTAGAAGCGAATACTGGTATTGTTACGAGCACTATAATAGTAAAAATAATATATTTCAGATAGGTCATTTCAGTTTCCTTTTTTATTTGGCTGTAGTATCCCACAATCTTTATTTTTTTCAATGAGTTCTATTTTATAAGAGTCGCCATTTTTAACGAAATAAACGTTCTGGCTCAATTTTATTTTCAGCATGGAAAATAGGTATCCGCTACATAAACCAGGGCGGGTGTCACCCCAGCGCAGGCTGGGGCCTAGTCAGCATTTTTAACTCATTGATAATGACTAGGTTCCTGCCTTCGCAGGAATGACACTTCGTTTGGTTGCCATTAAATTTGTAGGGGATACGAAAATAGCATAAATACTATCTGCCACTTCACGTTTGCGTGATTGCTTCGTCACATAAGACTGCGCATTCTTTTGACTTTGAATTAAGAACCCGCCACCGCCATGCTATCAATTAACACAGCGCCAGTACGAATATTATAACGATAATCTTGCTCAGTACCGAGTCCAACAATTTTTTGGTACATATCTTTCAAATTACTGGCAATGGTAATTTCTTCAACTGGAAATTGAATTTTACCTTTCTCGACATAAAATCCTGTAACGCCTTTAGAGTAGTCACCATTCACGATATTCACCCCTTGCCCTAAAGTATCGGTGACAATTAAGCCTTTATCTAAACCTGCAATTAAATCTGCAAGTGGTTTTGTTTGCCGGCTTTCTATCACCATGTTATTAACACCGCCGGCATTTCCTGTCGTAGGTAATCCTAACTGGCGACCGCTGTAAGTACTTAAGAAATAAGTATTAAATACTCCACAATCAATAAAGGTTTTTTCACGCGTATAAACACCTTCATCGTCAAATGGTGCGCTACCTGCGCCCTTCACTAAAAATGGTTTTTCTAATAAAGAAATATGTTCAGGCAAAATAAGCTGACCGAGCTTATCGAGTAAAAATGAGGAGCGTCGATAAATATTGCCCCCCATCGCTGCAGCGATTAAATATTTCCAAAATGACACTGCTGCGTGATTAACAAATAATACCGGCAATGTTTGCGTTGGAAGTTGTCGCGCACCTAAACGCGCTACTGCTTTTTTATTAGCTTCTTCCGCAATAAAATCTGTCGTCGATAAATCTGCAGGATCAATTGCGCAAGTAAATTCTGATTCGCTTTGCATTTCACCGTTTTTTTCTGCAATCACCGAGCAATGCATTTCATAACTACTGCTTGCATAATGTTGCATAAACCCTTCACTATTCGCGAGCAAATACATATTTTGATGTGAACCAAGGCCTGCGCCATCCGATTTTACTAGTGATTTATTCAACGATATTGCACGAGCTTCACAAGCCGTAGCAAGCTCAATTGCTTGCGGTGCGGTAATATCCCAAGGAAAATAAAGATCTAAGTTTGGCGGAGAAAATGCTAATTCATGACGATCAGGCAATCCAGAATAAGGATCTTCAGCAGCATAGGTTGCAAAATCACGCGCGGCTGCAACGGCGCGCTTAATTGAGGGCAGAGAAAAATCATTTGTCGATGCTGAACCACGTTTTTTACCTAAATAAACCGTGATAGTAAATTCTTTACCGCGATCATATTCAAGCGAATCGACTTGTTGATTTAATATATTAACACTCATCCCTTGACCAAGATGCCCTTCCACTTCAACTGCGTCTGCACCACTTTTTTTCGCAAGATCAAGCGCTTGTTCCGCAATTTGTTTTAATGATTCTACATTCATTGGCGTTGTCATACTTGTGTTCCACCTACTACCATTTCACTCACTTTTAATGTCGGTTGCCCCACACCCACTGGCACGCTTTGTCCGTCTTTACCACAGACACCGACGCCTGGGTCAAGCTGTAAATCATTGCCTACCATCGTGACTTTAGTGAGTACCTCTGGGCCATTACCAATTAATGTTGCGCCTTTAATTGGTCTAGTGATTTTGCCATCTTCAATCAAATAAGCTTCACTGGCGGAAAATACAAATTTACCTGAAGTAATGTCGACTTCACCACCACCAAAATTCACAGCGTAAATGCCTTTTTTAACTGAACGAATAATATCTGCTGGATCATCATCGCCTGGCAACATATAGGTATTCGTCATACGCGGCATAGGTATATGCGCATAGGATTCACGACGTCCATTGCCTGTAGGGCTCACGCCCATTAAACGTGCATTAAGCTTGTCTTGCATAAAACCACGTAAAATACCTTTTTCAATTAACATAGTATTTTGTCCTATCGTGCCTTCATCATCGATAGCAACAGAACCACGTCGATGAGACAAAGTAGCATTATCGACAATCGTACACTTATCCGAGGCAACCCTTTGACCTAATTTGTCGGTAAATGCAGAGGTTTTTTTACGAATAAAGTCCCCTTCCAAACCATGTCCAATCGCTTCATGCAATAACACTCCAGGCCAACCTGGTCCAAGCACGACTGGCATCAACCCAGCTGGCGCTGGAACTGCTTCTAAATTAGTTAAGGCTTGTGCCACTGCTTTAGTCACATAATCTTTAATCAAGGTTTCGCTGAAATGCGCATAATCACCGCGTAAACCACCCCCACAACTACCACCTTCACGCTTGCCATCATCTTCTGCCAATACTTGCACACTAAAACGTACTAAAGGCCGAATATCAGCATGGCAACTGCCATCATGGTTGAAAATTAATACTTGCTCGTAACTACTACTCAAACTCGCCATTACCTGGGTTACTTTAGGGCTGGCCTCTCTGGCTAACTGATCCGCTTTATTTAAAAGCTCCACTTTCTGTTGTGATGTAAGAGAATCCAACGGGTTGCTGCTAGAATAGATAACAGGCGTTTGCGCTCTTTTCCATGCTTGAATCGAACTAGAAGCATTTCCCAAGCGACTAATACTACGCGCGGCAGCGGCGGCATCTTCTAGAGCAGGAAGAATAAGATCATCAGAATAAGCATAGCCGGTTTTTTCGCCACTAATCACTCGAATCCCGACTCCACGATCGTAGGCATAACTACCCTCTTTAACAATCCCTTCTTCCAGATACCAACTTTCATGATAAACCGACTGAAAATAAAGATCTGCGCTATCGACGTTTGAGCATAATATCTTGGAAAATACTCGATCAATGTCTTGTAACGATAAGCCCGATGAAATAAGTAACGTATCGGTTACTTGGTGGATCATTTCTTGTGACATTCTATGCCTGAAAAATAACTATTAGAAACACATAGTACACGAATTTAAGCAGGTAATAAATTCCAATAATCCAACGCCCAACTTCGCTCTTGAGTAAATTGAAAACAACTCACCGCCCCAGTTTTCATTTTCGGCAAGTTTTCAATTGATGCTTCCTCAACTACGAAAGGAGCAAAGCGCGCAATACCATTACTGGTCACCACTAAAACTGTCGTATTTATTTGAAGAGAACTAGCGCCACTCTCCCTTACCTTGTTTTTATCAACTAAACACTGCGCGAACTCTTGCCAATCCTGAATAATTTTCTCTGGCTCGACTTTCCAGCCCTGAGGAGGAATGCCCCGCTCTTCCCATTGCTTTAAAGCCTGCTCACCTATTCGCTGAATAACTTCTGATTCAGCTTTCCCATCATCGACACCATAATCAATTTCATCTAGAAAAGGATTAATTTCAAAACGAACACCAGGCAGCGCTTCAGCTGCTGTCTGTTGTGTACGTTGTAATTGGCTTACTATCACCCGATCTATTTTAGTATATTTCTCTTGCAAAAAATGACCCAGGTTTTGTGCCTGTTTTCGTCCAGAGTTTGACAATGGCAAATCGGTTTTTTTACCCACACGTAAAATAATGTCGCCTGGATCAAAAGTATTGCCGTGGCGGGCAAGTAATAAAGTTATCATTGCATTTTCATCCATAGTGCTTCTGCGCGCTTTAAATCTTGCGGCGTATCAACTCCGGGTATTGGCCCATGTTTTCCATAGCTTACTTTTTCAACGCGAATAGAGAATCCATTTTCTAATAAACGCAGCTGCTCTAATCCTTCCAGTTTTTCATAACAACTTTCGGGCAAAGCAACAAATTTTCGCAAAGCTTGCAGCTGAAAGCCATATAAACCAATATGTTGATAGACTGGTGAATACGACTCTTTTAATCGCAATTTTTCTTCACCACGAATGGCAGGAAGAATATTCTTAGAAAACCACAATGCTTTTTGCTGAGAATCTATTACCACTGTTGTGCCTGAAAAAGGAGTGGTTTTCTTGCTTTTACGGAAATTATCCAATTCTTCCCAAGTAAGTTGTACTGCAGGCGTTGCAGCAGAATACTCGGGATAATCCAATAACACTTGGGCAATTTGAGCAATAAAATGTGAAGGCGTAAATGGCGCATCGCCTTGTAAATTAATCACCACCTTCGGCTGAATCTGCAAGGCATCTATCGCTGCTAAGACACGATCCGAACCAGTTGGACAAGAATCCGACGTCATGACCGGAATGACCCCTGAAATGCCTTGCGCATGCTCAAAAATCCGTTGATCCTCAGTCGCCACAATAACCGCTACGTCACCCAATCCTTTCGCTGCGCCTAAAGCCGTCTGGCAAGTATGCTCTAGCATGGTATAAGGGCCGATTTTTGCCAAAGGCTTGCCCGGAAATCGGCTGGAAGCAAAACGCGCAGGGATAACGATTACCACATCTATGATCATAGCCATAACCCAGTGATTTTTATGAAAATTCAGATGCGATCATAATCTAATAAAAGCAACAACAAATCAATGGGAATCAATTGAGGCCACCACCCCCTTTTATTACTCAACAACACCAAGACATTGTCTATTTTTGTACTATAATAATAAAAAAATCAAGGCTAGATATAAAAAATGCCAAATGCGAATATAACAAACATACAACTTTCAACAGCCATCGCTGAAAGCAACCTTGAGCTTGTTGAAAATTTATTAAAGGGTGGAGCGTCTATAACAGGAAGAAATGCACAGGGAAAAACACCTATCCAGCAAGCTGCGTATGCAAATAATTGGCCAATGGTGCAGTGTATTCTTAAGCATGGCACAGGCAATGATAGTCAGGATAACGCTGAGTTTGGTTATGCATTGATGAGGGCTGCTGCAAATCGACAAGAGGAACTCGCGTTAGCATTGCTTGACAAAGGCGCGAACCCTGAAAATTGGCATAGTGGTGGAGATCGCACTATACACTTTGCGATTCAGAATAATCTTGTTAGGCTTTTGAGTAAATTAGTTGTTACGCCTGAAAATCGGGAAACGAAAAATAAATTCGGCCTGACACCATTAGAACTCGCTATCCAGCGTAATAATAAAGATGCCGTTGAAATCTTGTTAAAAGCAGGAGCTTCTATAACAGGAAAAAATGCACGGGGAGAAACGCCTATCCGGCAAGCTGCGGCCGCAAATAATTGGCTAATGGTGCAGTGTATTCTTGAGCATGGCACAGGCAATGATAGTCAGGATAACGCTGAGTTTGGTTATGCATTGATGAGGGCTGCTGCAAATGGACAAGAGGAACTCGCGTTAGCATTGCTTGACAAAGGCGCGAACCCTGAAAATTCGCATAGTGGTGGAGATAGCACTATACACTTTGCGATTCAGAATAATCTTGTTAGTCTTTTGAGTGAATTAGTTCTTACACCTGAAAATCGGGAAACGAAAAATAAATTCGGCCTGACACCATTAGAACTCGCCATCCACTGCAATAATATAACAGCCGTTGAAATCTTGTTAAAAGCAGGAGCGTCTATAACAAGCAAAAATGCACAAGGAGAAACGCCTATCGAGCAAGCTGCGAAGGCAAAACATTGGTCGATTGCTGAATGTATTGCTAAACGCATAACTGGGAGTGATTTAAATCAAGAAGTTAATACTGAAACAGGAATTGCTGACGAAAAACCTGGATTGATTCATGAGTATAAGGAGCTAGCGACACTTTTTAATGATAAATTTATTGCCCTCGAAAATGAAATTTTCTTGCTGTTACAAAAAAATATGCCTGCCGATTCAAAAGCGAATCAAATTCTCAAGTTCATTCAGGATGCATTAACTGCTGCTAAACAAAAAGATTTAAATGCCTACGATACACTGGATTTATATGTTTGCGTAAAGAATTTATTGAATATACTGTCACCAGAAGATAATGCAAAAACTGATGATGCTTTAGGACAAGATATAAAAGAATTTTTTAAACAACGTGAAAATGAGATTCTAAATACTTCACGAGACTACTCTTATTCAGATTCTCCAACGAATCAACTCTGCAAAGATGTGGCGAATCTATATACCACGGACGAAGAAAAACGCGCTTATGACCTATTGCTACATCAAGCAAAAACAGAGGACAGGGGTGCTAATCCCTGGTTTAACTATAGCGATGGTACCGGTTGCTTGCCCCTTCATCGAGGAGAATTTTTTAGGTCAGGCGACAATAGCATCCATCTATACCAACAAATAGTTATGCAAGCAATAGCAAATTTAAACGATCACCAGCGTGATTTGAGCAAGATATGGTATCGATCGGATGCTAAAGGCGCTAAAAATATAGACACAGGCCAGGCAGGCAAACCGCTCCCTCTTGATCTTCAAGATCTTTTGATATTAAAGCAACGCACTCCATCACTGGCGAAATTAGTCGATTACACGATAAAAATTGATCAAGCTAACAAAAATGGTGAATTCAATACTGCGTATGATATTTTTGTTGATTTGCGCAATGGACTTCAGGCAGGCAGTGTTAGTAACAAAAAAGGAACGGCAACGGAAGGTGAGGCTGGCCCCGAGGCTGCAGCAGCTATTGTAAAATTTGTAGTCTGGTGGGACACTCAACCTCAGACACTTAAAGATGAAATATGTGCGCTAACAATACCTCACCGTCGCAACGAGCATATCCCCTTGGGTGATCTGATCGATAGTATTATTGGAGACGATAATTGCGTTGATGTTAAACAAAAATTCCTTACGCTTTTTTTAGACGATGAGCGGGTACAAAATACTTTAAAGAAAAAAGAATCTGGCGTTCTTCTCGACAACGATACATTAAAGCAGTGGCAAACTCAGATTGAACAGGAATTAAATGATCTCGATCATGTGCCCTCAATTTCTATTAATCGTTTTGAGGCTGAACCAAAATTCTACCAGTATCTTCTGTTAACAGAACAGCAGGAGCCAGTGCCTCTTGATGATAAGAAACTTAAAGAATTAAAAAGCACGTTTGAAGTCAAATATAAAAATACTGATGAATATGAGCAGTTTGTTGATCTATTAGTTAATTTTTTGGATTACAAAAAACAGGATCGTGATGCTGATTTTACGATCTTAACCCAGTATGTTCAGAGTCAAAAAAATAATAAGGTATTAGACCTATTAATTGATGAGCTCAATCAACCGAAATACGATTATCTTAGAAAAAAAGACTCTGTATTTAGTTACCATTATGGGCTTTTTTACAATTCAGATAAGAAGATGCAGACACGTACACAAACGAATCAAGCTTATGCTGATTTTGAAAGAGTCTTATCGAAACAGCTATTATCAAATGTTACCACTGAAGATGACAAACAAAAATTAATGGAACAATATTCATTTATTAAAAATAAACGCAGCGGTTATTTTGGAATAGGCTGCAGTAAAACTGGTCGCCTGTAATCAATGGATCGGAGTCGATTGATTCCTCAAAACTTTGACTCTTTTTAGCAATGGGGGATCGTTGACCTCAATCTCGGCAACTGATAGGAACCGAAAATGAGCTTAACGCCATTAGATAATCTGGGGTCAATTTACTTTGGCCCAGGCGAAAGCCTGATTAAATGGTGCCCGGGGCCGGGGTCGAACCGGCATGGGAGGATAAGTACCGAGGGATTTTAAGTCAATATAAAATGATAATTGACAACACCCTATAACTAAAAAAAAACCAATGAAATCAACAAGATAACAAAATTACTTTACTACAATGAGTTACTATTTGTCATGATTATTTGCGGCCAACTGCACCATCAGTGCACCATAAACAACAATTAACTGGACTCTTGATCATGTTAGTATTGGGTACTATAATACCCATTATGAGTACGATAAACATTCACGCCAGCAACGCTCTCTTTTCTAAAGTTCAGCAACATGTGCTAGGGCTTCTCTACAGCCATGCAGATTCAGATTTTCATACCAATGAAATTATACGCACAACCAATATGGGAACCGGTGCCGTTCAACGCGAACTCGCAAAACTCACACAAGCAGGCATCTTAACAGTCAAATCCGTCGGCAATCAAAAACGTTACCAAGTTAATCAAGCCTACCCGCTTTTTACAGAATTACGCAGTATTATTCTAAAAACATTTGGCTTAGCAGATGTTGTAAAAGAAGCCATCGCACCTTTAACTGAAAAAATAGCCTGCGCTTTCATTTATGGCTCAATCGCCAAGCAAACCGATAATGCACAAAGTGATATTGATTTAATGATTATTAGCGAGTCCCTCAGCTATGCAGAAATTTTTAAATTACTCGAACCCACCGGAACTCAATTAGGCCGAAAAATAAATCCGACTTTTTATAGGCCAACGGAATGGACACGGAAAAAAAATGCGGACAATAACTTCATTGCACAATTAATCAAGCAACCCAAGATATTTTTGATAGGAACCGAAAATGAGCTTAACGCCATTAGATAATCTGGTAAAAACCGGGCAATTAAAAAATGAACCCTTCAATCAACAAGAATTTGATGGGCTTGTTGGCTCTGGTCAAAAACGTTTGAAAGATTCGAAAAACATAGCACTTTCATACGAAAGCCGTTTCGATCTCGCCTACAATGCCGCACATGCATTAGCTCTCGCGGCATTGCGCCGCCATGACTATCGATCCGCTAATCGTTATCTCGTCTTTCAAGCATTACAACATACCGTCGGCGCAGGACCTGAATTATGGCGCGTATTAGCTAAATGTCACGATTACCGAAATTTAGCTGAATATGAAGGATGGATGGAAATTGACGAACTACTACTGCGAGATTTGATTGCTGCGACTCAAACGCTATCTGCCTTAGTTAATAGCAGACTTAAATTACCTCAAAGCAGTTAAAATAAGTATCAAAGAGTAATTTTTTATATTTCTTGAGTCAATTTACTTTTGCCCAGGCGAAAGCCTGATTAAATGGTGCCCGGGGCCGGGGTCGAACCGGCATGGGAGGATAAGTCCCGAGGGATTTTAAGTCCCTTGCGTCTACCAATTTCGCCACCCGGGCAAGAAAAGAAAAACTTGGAGGCTGAGGCCGGAATCGAACCGACATACAAGGATTTGCAGTCCTATGCATGACCATTCTGCCACTCAGCCAGAATACGCTCTTCGGCTTTCGATCTGCCATGAACTAAAAATCTTGGAGCGGGAAACGAGATTCGAACTCGCGACCCCAACCTTGGCAAGGTTGTGCTCTACCACTGAGCTATTCCCGCATTCTCTAAATTAGGTCATACGACCCGAATCAAGAGAGAGCATTTTATTCATCCTTAAAAATATGTCAAGAAATAATTCGATAACAGGAAGAAATCAGATTGAATTCCCGCTGCGCAATTGCGGCCAAGCTGCTTTAAAATAAAGAAACATCGACCAAAGCGTCAACCCGGCAGCAGCGTAGTACATAATATAGCCAAGAATCAAAAGCCAACCAGGGGTGATTTCAGATGTATAGTAAAGCAAAAAAAGCACGGAAATCATTTGTAACACCGTTTTTACTTTACCTAAGTAAGAAACTGAAACACTTTGGCGCATGCCCAATCCTGCCATCCATTCCCGCAAGGCGGAAACTGCAATTTCTCGACCAATAATCACGATAGAAGGCAAGGTCAACCACTCTAAGCCGCCGTGCCCTATCACCAAAATAATGGCTGCTGCCACGACTAATTTATCTGCCACTGGATCCAAAAAAGCACCAAACGGTGTAGACTGATTTAATTTGCGCGCCAAATAACCATCAAGCCAGTCCGTTAAACAAGCGATTAAGAAAATAGTCGAAGCGAGAGAATGAGCCCCTGCAAAAGGCAAGTAATAGGCAATCACCATAAAAGGGATGAGAAATATTCTCGAAATAGAAACAATATTTGGGAAATTCATGAGCATCCTCTCTATAAAATAGGCGACCAACCAGCCGCTTCTGCAATTTATGACAATTAATGTAAATTATCAAAGATAATTTTTGCCAATCCCCCACTAATCCCGGGTACTTTTTCAATATCTTTCTGGCCCGCTTGTTGCAAGGCCTGTAATCCACCAAAATGACGCAATAAATCACGACGCCGCTTAGCGCCTATTCCGGGAATATTTTCTAGCACCGAGGTCACACGCTTTTTTTTGCGCGCCATTTGATGACCTGCCACCGCAAATCGATGCGCCTCGTCGCGAATCTGCTGAAGCAGTAAAAAGCCAGGATGATTCATTTCAAAAACTAACTCTTTCTTTGACTGCGCTATCAAGATCTTTTCATGCCCCGCTCTTCTCTCCGGCCCTTTTGAAATACCAATTAAGGTTACCTCATGACAACCGATTTCTTGCAACACCTCGCTGGCTATGTTCACCTGCCCCCACCCGCCATCGATAATAATTAAGTCCGGGAGAACAGATTCTTCTTTAAGACGACGCGTATAACGTCGCTGCAACACTTGACGCATGGCAGCATAATCATCTCCGGGCGTGATATCAGTAATGGTAAATCGTCGATAATCTTGTTTCAGCGCACCCTCACTATTGAACACTACGCACGATCCTACAATCGCTTCACCTTGCATATGGCTAATATCAAAACATTCTATACGTTGCGGCGCCTCCGCAAGCGACAACATCTGACGCAATGCCTCGCGCTGAGCATTATTTTTTTGTTTAGAGAGAGCCCAATGCTGGCTGTTTTCTTCTGCTGTTTTCAATGCCATCGCCAACCATTCTGATCTAGCACCTCTTACTTGCGTTTTAATGCGAATTATTTTGCCTGATGCTTGCTTTAAAAAATCTTCCAACCAAGTACTTTCTAATAAAGCTTCGCTACAAATAACCTCTTCAGGCATGCCATATATCCAATTCTGCTGAGAACTCTGCAAATAATATTGCTCTAAAAAACCGGACATAATTTCATCATGACTTGCATCTTGCGGGCAGCGCGGCGAAAAACATTGGCTCGCCACTACCTGACCATGTCGTACAATCAACATTGCCACACAAACTACTTGGGCAGCGCTAATCATCGCAAAAATGTCGTAACAGCCTTTTTCTTGGCTGACATGCTGCACTGATTGAATATGCCGCAATTTTGCAATCATATCGCGATAAGAAGCCGCTTGCTCGTAGGCCATCGTTTGCGCTGCAATATCCATTTTTTTCATCAATGCATTTAATACTTCTTCACTTTTCCCTTGCAACAGTAAACGTGCTTGTTCTACATCTGCTTGATAATCTGATTCGCTAATTTTTTTTACGCAGGGCGCACTACAACGATTTATTTGATATTGCAAACAAGGTCGCTCGCGTAATTTAAAAAAACTATCGCGACATTGCCTGAGCTTGAAAAGTTTTTGAATTAATTTTAATGTCTGCTTAACCGCAGAAGCGCTAGGAAAAGGCCCGTAAAAATCCGCTTTTTTATGCCGAATTCCGCGATAAGAATCCAGGCGTGGATAAGCATGTTTTGATAATAAAATATACGGATAACTTTTATCATCACGCATTAATATATTATATTTTGGCCTATGCTCTTTAATTAAATTACATTCAAGCAATAATGCTTCTGATTCAGATTGAGCAATGGTTACTTTTACATCCATAACACTTTGCATCATCGAACGTGTTTTGTTCGATTTTTCACTACTATCGAAATAACTCGTTAAACGTTTTTTTAAGTTTTTAGCTTTGCCAACATAAAGTAGCTTTTGATCGACAGCATACATTTGATAGACACCAGGAAGTGTCGTCACATTTCTCAAAAACTCGGCTGAATCAAACATCAGTGTTCTTCAAGTTTCCGCGCACTTTCAACCAGCATCATAGGGATGTCCTGAATGATTGGGTAAGCGAGCTTGTCGAGTCGACAAATCAACTCTTGTTTATCCATTTCATACACCAATTTACCCTTACATAAAGGGCACACTAATATATCTAAACCAGTATTTCTTAACATCTCTTTGATATCCCGCGTCTCTGCTTTATGATAAGCGGTATTATAATCGCATTAAGAGCACTTCCACCATGGACAAAACCAATCTTATCTCAACATTTATGAGCCAAACGCGCTATCATCCGACCTGGGAGCCATTACTTACGCGTGCATTACAGGCTATGGATGCTAATTATTTACAATCACTCTTGGATACGCCCCGCTGGTTACCCGGAATTAGCAAGATTTTTAATGCCTTTAGCTTCCCCAAAAACTCTGTAAAATACATTTTAATCGGAGAATCTCCTTATCCACGCGCTCAATCTGCTAATGGCTACGCTTTCTGGGATCAAGCCGTGACAGATCTTTGGACATCTAAAGGCCTTTCTAAAGAAGTCAACCGTGCAACCTCGCTCAGAAACTTTATCAAAATGCTGCTGGTTGCTTCCGGCGATCTTAGTGCTGAAAACACACAACAGGAAGCGATCGTAAGACTCGACAAAAGCAATATGATTCAAACCAATCAAGAGCTCTTTCAAAAGTTACTTGACCACGGCTTTCTCTTATTGAATGCCTCACTAACTCTAGGCAATACTAGCGTTTCGCTTTCGTCACAACAATGGTTGCCGTTTTTAAAAACCCTTTTTCCAGTGCTTTGCCAAAATCGCCCGCGACCAACGCTTGTTCTTTTTGGAAACATCGCCAAAAATGCTGCCGACAACATTAATACCAAAGCGTTTCCTAAAATCATCTCTGAACATCCTTATAATCTATCTTTCATTTCTAACCAAGATGTTATAAAGTTGTTCAAACCTTTCCAACTACTGAGCAAAGGAGCAACGACGATATGCGAATCCTAGTAATTGAAGATGATGAAATGGTCGGCAGTGGAATCTGCAAATGGTTAACAAAAGAAGGTTATACAGTAGATTGGCTGCAAGATGGGCTTTCAGCCAAACAAGCTTTGCAGACTGAAATTTTTGACATGATTGTTTTGGATATTGGATTGCCCAAAATAAATGGCTTAGATTTGCTCAGTCATTTGCGATCTAGAGGCATGACTGTACCCGTCTTATTACTCACTGCAAATGATACGATTGATGATCGCGTCAAAGGATTAGACAGCGGCGCGGATGACTACCTGACAAAACCTTACGAACTTGAGGAGCTTTCTGCTCGTTTACGCGCTTTATATCGCCGATTTTCTCAGCGGGCAGAGCCTATCATCAAACATCGAGGATTATCATTAGACCCTGCGTCCCATACTGTCACTTATCAAAATGATGAAATGAGCTTATCTCGCCGAGAATTTGCTTTACTACACACATTATTAGCCAATATTGGACGCGTGTTATCGAGAGAACATTTAACCCAATCTCTTTATGGCTGGGGAGATGACGTTGACAGCAACGCTCTTGAAGTTCATGTACATAATTTACGGAAAAAATTCGGACAAACCTTTATACGGACTATTCGTGGAGTAGGGTATATGGTAGAACGCGATGCGATAGAAATGGTAAAAATAGAGAAACCTGCATCATGAAGCCTATTCGCAACAGACTACGTTTCTGTTTTATTGGCTTTGTTGTTATTGCACTTTTCAACGTATTCGCCTTTCAATGGGGAGTTCAGTTATTTAATCATACAATGGTAATAGCTTCTCTGCTCGTGCTTGATTTTGCCGCAGCAATTTTTCTTTACGACTATGCAGAGCAATCTGTATTGAGGCCACTGGTAAAGCTATCCAATGAACTTGCCAACAAAACTTCAACAGAACTGCGGCTGATTGAATCTCAACAATACCCTGTTGAGCTACAACCCATGCTTGCCGAACTTAATCTTTTGTTCAATAGAGTTCATGCCGACTATGACCGCAATAAACGTTTCTCAGCGGATGCTGCACACGAGCTACGAACTCCGATGACAGCATTAAAAACACAAGCACAACTGGCTTTGCAAATGACAGAACCTCAAGAACAACAAAAAGCGATACAAAATGTCATTATCAGCATCAATAGAAGCATACACGTTATTCAACAGCTGCTTACTTTAAGCCGCCTTGATCACGAAGAAAAGCTGAACGATGTTTCACATGTAGACTTAGAAAGCGTTTGTGCTGAGCTCATTGCGTTTATATATCCGCAGGCTTTAGAAAAAAATATCGAAATAGAACTCTGTAACGAATGCGAGAATCCAATTATTAATGGTAATGAAGCAGCACTTGGCATTTTGCTTCGCAACCTCCTCGACAATGCAATTCGTTATACACCGAATGACTCTCGCATTGATGTCAAAATAAAATCGCACAATCAATATCTTCTTTTACAAGTTATCGACAACGGCCCCGGCATTCCAGAAGAGTACCGTGACAAAGTATTTGATCGCTTTTTTAGAGTACTAGGAACAAAGCAAACTGGCAGCGGGCTAGGCCTTGCGATTGTCAAACAAATTACCGATTTGCATAAAGCAAAAATCTACTTGCAAACATCGGAAACTGGGCATGGACTTACCGTAACATTATTTTTTCGACGACCCAAATAATTACTCATGGATAAGAAAAAATTTGCAGAACTCGGTCCTAACGACATAATACTAACACCGAATCAACGTTTAGCTAATACGCTACAAAAAGAAATAGAAAATTATCACTTTTCTGCAGGTCATTTAGCCTATGTTCCCCCTACCCTTCTCAGCTTCTCACAATTTATTCGAACGTTATGGCATTCTTATATTTTTATTTCCCCCAAAAAACTTTTGTCCAACGATGAAGAGAAATGGCTATGGCAGAAAATTATCAATCAATCAGAAATTGCTACCGCGTTACTTAACACGCGTCAGGCATCACATTTAATACAAGCAGCTTGGCATCATTTAGCTCAATGGAGAATTAGCGTCAATTATCTTTCTCAACAAACATTGGATAATGAAAATTTATATTTTTTTACTACATGGGCGAATCACTTCACCGAACTATGCTCTCAACGTGATCTAATTGATGAGTCAACTGCATTAGAGGCTTATGCCAACAATTCTTCTTTTATCAAAACACTCCCTTATAAAAATATATATTTTTATCATTTCATTGAAATGACCCCATTACAGAAACATTTTATTGCCTCTCTTGAGCAACAAAATAAATTGGTAACTATTATTGAGCCATCCTCCATTAACCGCGAACTATTTCGACTTGAATTAGAAACGCCTGAAGAAGAAATACTCTCCATGGCAACCTGGGCGAAAGAAAAACACGCTCAAGACAAAAATGCTATCATTGGTTGCGTCATCCCGACTTTACATCAGCGTCGAGATGAAGTGATCAGAAACTTTCAGTTAGTATTTAACACAAAAACTCCTCCTGTTGATATTTCAGCAGGGTATTTGCTCTCAGAATATACTTTAATTCAGCACATGCTCTTATGTATGGAATTGCTGTCGCCTACGTTTGACTACGAAAAACTTAGTTGTTTTTTACGGTCAGCGCATTTTGGAGGAAGCGAAGAAGAAATTTTTTCTAGGTCGCGGCTTGATCTTGAACTCAGAAACAAGTCTTCAAAAACGACCTCGTTAAAGAAAATTATTGCTGCAATAACTACGAATGCAGAAGCAAAAAGCGGCTCGCCCTTAAAAATTTACAGCCAAATTAACACATTGTTAGAGCAATCTAAAATCGCTGCTGGTAAACCACAACCTATACAAGCCTGGTGTCAACAATGGTTAACGTTATTAACTGAACTTGGCTGGCCGGGACAAAGAAACCTTAACAGCACGGAACATCAAGTCACTCAGCGTTTTATTATCCTGATGCAAGAAATTGAAGATTTTTGCACGCTTCAAACTCACTGGTCATGGCATGAGTTTTCGTTATTACTCAAAACAAAGTGCCAACAAACAATTTTTCAACCAGAAACAGATAAAACTTCTATTCAAATATTAGGACTACTAGAAGCCTCGGGCATGACTTTTGATTATTTATGGGTAATAGGTCTAGATGATAAAACCTGGCCAAGCTCACCGTCACCCAATCCATTTCTCTCATATGAATTGCAAAAAAAATATGGCATGCCGCATGCAAGCGCGGAAAGAGAATATCTGTTTTGCCTAAATTTACAAGAAAAACTGATTAATAGCAGCGGATCAGTCATCTTTAGCAGCCCCAAGTACGATGCAGATCGAAAACTAAATCCCAGTCCATTGATTACGAATATTCAGAAAAACGTAGGGGCAGGTCTTGTACCTGCCCTTTTTGAACGGTCACAAGAAGTTTTTTCTAACTTAGAACACCTTGCTGACAATATTGCCCCGGTAGTATCAGAAAGCGAATTGATCACCGGCGGAACGAGCATTGTTCAACTCCAAGCTTTATGCCCCTTTAGAGCATTTGCCACTATTCGACTAAAGTCTCATCACATTCCTCTTCCGATTGATGCACCTGACGCCCTTGTTCGAGGCAATAAAATTCATCAAGCACTAGAATTATTTTGGGAAAAAACAAAAACTTCTGCAAATCTTTTAAAATTAACCGAAAACGCCTTAGATGAAAGCATTAAACAAGCGATTACACTTACCTATGAAAAAAATACCCATCATGAAGAAAAAAATTCTTTTTTTATCTCACTGGAAAAAATACGCTTAACAAAACTGATGCATGCATGGCTTGCTATTGAAAAAAAACGCCCAGGATTTACAGTAATAGCAGTTGAACAAAAAAAAGAATATCGCTATAAAAACATTACCATTCGCATGCGTGTAGATAGGATTGACCAACTAGAAGATGGCTCTCATATCATTATTGATTACAAAACTGGCTCACCCAATATTCAACATTGGCTTGGAAATCGGCTAAAAGAACCACAACTGCCCATTTACTGCATCACTCATTCTGCTACCGTCGCAGCTGTATTTTTTGCTCAACTCCGCTGGAATGATCTTTGCATTAAAGGCATTATTGACGGCGAAAGCGAGATAAGCTCTGTCATTGCCTTTGAGAAGTTATCAAAAGAAATGCGCGCCCCTACGTGGAGTGAACAAAAAATTCAATGGAAAAATAATATTAATTATTTATTGGATGACTTTATTAACGGTAAAGCTGATGTTGACCCACTTGAAGTAACCACATGCACTCATTGCCACCTTCATGGACTTTGTAGGATATTCGAAAATGACTAATATTCCTGATTTTCAAGCTAGAGCACTGGCGCTTGATGTTACAAATTCATTTCTAGTGCAAGCTCCCGCAGGATCAGGAAAAACTGAATTATTGACACAACGATTTCTAAAACTCTTAGCTTACGTAGAAACTCCTGAAGAAGTTATTGCGATTACTTTTACCAACAAAGCCGCCGCTGAAATGCGCTCAAGAATTATTAGTGCGCTTGAAAAAGCAGATGCCACTTTAACGCCTCAAAGTGAACATGAAAAAACAACCTGGGAACTCGCACAAGCTATTTCAAAACGATCCGCGGAAAAAAACTGGAATCTACAACAGCATCCCAATCGGCTAAAAATACTCACGATGGATGCCCTCTCTTTACAAATCGCTCAAAAATTACCGATAAGCTCAAAACTGGGCGCTCAACTTGCAATTGCAGAAGATCCACATTCTTTATACCAACAAGCCGCTAAAACAATTTTACTCTCGCCGCCAAAAGATGCGCCTTGGCTTGAAGATATTAAAATATTATTGCTTTACTTAGATAATGACTATTATCGATTAGAGTTATTACTGATTACTTTGCTTTCAAAACGTGATCAATGGTTACCCTTAATGATGCTGGGTAATGATGCCAATGAAAAAAGAATTTTTCTTGAAAAAGAACTCGCACATGTTAATGAGTTTGTTTTACAAGATGGCATAGGGTTGTTGCCTGCTGTATTAGAAAAAGAAGTAGTAGCGCTAGCTATTTACGCATCTGCAACAATACCGTGGCCCAATGTAAAGCCTAACGATTGGTCGCCCTTAAAAAAAGACCATTGGCTATTCATCGCCAACATGCTTCTCACTCAAAGTGATCAATTAAGAAAAAAATCTGATAAAAACATTGGCTTTCCTCCAGCTTCTTCTTCAAAATCTCCATCAGAAAAAAAAATATTTGATGAATACAAGCAACGCTATCAAACACTTGTCAATACGCTAGAATATCATGCTGATTTTATTCACTGGCTAACTGAAACGAGGAAACTTCCTAACACCCATTACACTGACTCTCAATGGAACGTGCTCTCTGCATTATTGACTTTACTGCCATTAACTGCAGCGCAGCTACGCTTAGCCTTCTCAGAGCACAGCCAAGTAGATTACATTGAAAATGCGCAAAGTGCTTTACACGCTTTGGGAAACTCTGACCAACCAACTGAGGTTTCTTTACAGTTGGATTATACAATCCAACATATTTTAGTCGATGAATTTCAAGATACTTCTAGCAATCAATTTCAATTATTAGAGAAATTAACCTCTGGCTGGACATATAAGGATGGTAGAACGTTATTCTTAGTAGGCGATCCAATGCAATCGATTTATCGATTTAGACAAGCTGAAGTTGGCCTTTTTTTGCATGCAAAACATTATGGCATAGGCCATGTAATGCTAAACTTTGTCTCATTAACTAGCAATTTTAGATCAACATCTCAACTAGTTCATTGGACCAATGCTATTTTTCAGTCTGTTTTTCCTAAAAATGAACTTATTCGCTTAGGCGCCATACCTTATAGTCAAGCACATCCTATTCACAAAGAAAAAGATAGTAGCAAAGCAGAATGCGTTTACTTTTTAAAAGAAAATCCACTTTCAGAAGAAAGTTATATCGTGAATAAAATAAAAGAAATTCAACGAAATTTCCCTGAAGAAACTATTGCTATTTTAATTCGCTCACGTGATCACTTAAAAAGTATCACTCCATTATTACTTGCATCATCCATTGCTTATCAAGCGGTAGATATTGAATCATTATCACACCTGCCCATTATCTATGATTTATTAAGCCTAACACGTGCTTGTATGCATTTGGCAGACCGTCTTTCCTGGATTTCTTGTTTGCGAGCCCCCTGGTGCGGCTTAACACTTGAAGATCTTTGGACCATTATGCATGCCTCTGAAGAAAAAACTCTGTGGGAACTGATATTGGACGAAGCTGTATGCTCTTTGCTTTGCGATGATGCCAAACAAAGATTGGTACATTTTCGCCAAGCCATGACGTTTGCCATACAACAACGACAACGATATTCATTACGTGACATTGTCGAAAAAACTTGGACACTATTAGGTGGAGAAAATATTTTATCCCATAAAAGTCAACGCAGAGATATTGAACGATTTTTCGAAGTGCTAAAAAAAATAACAGACAGTTTTGGTGTTGTAAATCTTGAAATTCTAGAGCGAAAAATAAATACGTTATTTGCAGCGGCACCACAACCTCAAACAAATGCCGTACAGATTATGACAATACACAAGGCCAAAGGATTAGAGTTTGATCATGTTTTTTTGCCTAAACTTCATAAAAAAACAGCGCCTCTCGATAGACCCCTCATCGCCTGGTTAGAATACCCTGATGCGGATAACATTCATCATTTATTGATGGCCCCAATCAGTGAAGTTAATACTACTGATAAAACTTATGATTATATTCAACAGCAACAACAACAAAAATTGCTGCTAGAAATGGACCGGGTTCTTTATGTGGCTACAACACGTGCAAAAAAATGTATATTTTTGACTGCGACCGTTGAACGAAATGACGCCGACTCCATTGTTGCACCTAGCAGCAGAAGTTTATTAGGAAGAATATGGCAAGCGCATCCCGGTCTTTTCCAAAAAAGTATTAACGAGCTTGTCACTGAAGAAGCAGAGTTAAAAACAAAATTTCACCCCCTCTTGCATCGGGTCACTTTATCTACGATACAGCACTTTTTACAGATAGCCCATAAAAATGATGCGTATGAAGCAACGCAAAAAAATTCCCCTGAATTAGTTTTACCCTTGCATCGCAACGAAGCTAGATTAGGTTCAATTATTCATCTTTTAATTGAAAAAATAGCTCTGAACGGGATTTGCTGGTGGAAATCACTTTCTTTGACAATCCATCAAAAAATTATTCAAGCATTATGCCAACAGCTTAATCTTTCAACTGAGTTTTACGGGATATGTACCGAAAAAGCACTTCTTGCCATAAACAATATGGTTAGTGATCATCGCGGACAATGGATTCTTCAAAATCACTCTAAGGCATGTAGCGAATATACGCTTTTAGATTACGATTATGGACAATGGGCCAAAAAAATTATTGATAGAGTATTAATCGATGAAAATGGTGAACACTGGATCATTGATTTTAAAACCACAGAAAATAAATATTCTAACATTTCCAACGATGACTTTATTCAACAGGCAGCGCAACAATACCGTAAGCAGCTGCTCTCCTATAAACAAGCCCTCAGTCGCGTTGTTGGCCATCAAAACATTCATCTTGCAGTTTACTTTCCTTTGTTACCTGCATGGTATGTTTATTCATCCTAAGGCGTAACAGACGCTCCGGCAGCTTAGTATAAATATCACCAAAATCACGGTTACTCATAATGAGAACCGTGTCGTTGACCTGAATATTACTGCAAACTTTCGCGATCATCTCCTCGACACTCACAGGATAGAAAAGATTTTTTCTATCCTTGGGCACATCAAATTCATGCGGCACTGCTGTTTGCAAAATATGAATCTCATCAGCAAGCTTTAAAGCAGGAATCAAGCTTGTCTTATGCACACCGGCTTTCATCGTATACGACGCTAATTCTAATAATGCAATTAATCGCCCCTCAGGCCTATGCTTTCTCAAGCCATCTAATGTTGTTTCAATAGCTGTGGGATGATGCGCAAAATCTTCAAAAATCATTACTGATTTAACTTCAGCAATTTTTTCTAAACGTCTTTTTACACCTTGAAATTGTGTCAAAGCATGCACCGCTACAGAAACTTCTACGCCTACAGAATGGGCGGCTGCAATCGCCGCTAATGCATTTGATCGATTATGCTTTCCTAATAACGGCAACATCTTCTCAAGAGAATCGCCTAATGAATGAAACACCTCTGGCGTCCATTTAGCATCATGGTCCAAGCCAAAAGACTCAGATTGACTCCAAAGCCCCATCGCAAAAAGATCCGCCAGGACTTTGTCATTATGTGGATAGATCACCGTGCCTGCACATGGCACAGTGCGCAATAAATAATGAAATTGTTTTTTTATATCTTCGAGACTGGAAAAAATATCCGCATGATCAAATTCAATATTATTAATAATCAGCGTTTCAGGATGATAATGCAAAAACTTGGAACGCTTATCAAAAAAAGCACTGTCATATTCATCGGCTTCAATCACAAAGTACGGACTATCATTCACACAAGCAGACGTATTAAAATTTTGGGGGATTCCACCAATTAAAAAACTCGGCGATAACCCTGCGTATTGCAATATCCACGCTAGCATACTGGAAGTGGTTGTTTTGCCATGCGTCCCAGAAACCGCTAATACTTTTTTATGACATAATACATTTTCATATAACCATTGCGGACCGCTAATATATTTCCACCGCTGATCCAACAAATGCTCTATCGCTGGATTACCACGACTCATGGCATTACCCACAATCACCAAATCTGGCGCACTGAGTGTTTTATAATTTTCATACCCCGAAAGTAAGGTGATACCTTGAGCACGTAGAAAATCACTCATAGGTGGGTACACATTTTGGTCAACCCCAATCACTTCATGGCCAAGCTGGCGAGCAATATAAGCAACTCCGGCCATAAATGTGCCACAAGCCCCTAATACGTGTAATTTCACAGCAATAATCTCTAAATGAGTGCAATAGCTTGGATTGTAACGCTAGCTTGCAGAATCGTCTAGAAAAGGTATCGCACATCATTAGAAATTAGGTTATCGTATACATTATGTGCACTTAACTTTTTGGTGTTATGCAAGCTTTCTTAAAACCAACCGTATTCATTATTGATGAAGACCCGGCTTTCAAATCGGGACTTTCGTGGCAACTTGAAAGCATGGGTTTTTTGATTAAGACATTTTCTTTTTTAGAAACTTTTTTTACCTTTTATCGCGAAGATGTTCCAGGCTGCTTAATCATCGATGTTCGATGTGCTGGTAGTCTCGGTGTCGAATTAATCACTACATTGCGTAAAAAGGGCGTGCGACTTTCACTCATTTTTCTCTCCAATAATCCTGACACTAATACCGCGGTCAAAGCAATCAAATTAGGCGCCATTGATTTTCTTAGCAAAACCGTTGACTCCACCACATTAATCAACAGCATTAATCAAGCATTACACAGCAACCATGCCAAGCGACTCTTTGACGAGGGATTGCATCACGCCAGCACTTTGTATCAGCAGCTCACCGTCCGAGAAAAAGAAGTTTTTCAATATGTCTTGCGTGGATTCACCAACAAAATGATGGCAGGTAAATTAAGCGTCACATTGAAAACTATTGAAGCACATCGCGCCAATATCATGAGTAAAATGCAGGCTAAGTCCCTGCCAGAGCTAGTCACCATGGCCGTTAAATATAATTTAATTACAGAAGATGAAACTGCGTTTGTTGTATAATAAAACTCTAGAATTGCTAAGCTTCTTGTTTTTTCATACAATTGCTGCCATAGGGAGATCTGCATGAAAAATATCTGTTACGCTCAATCAGGTGGGCCCACCGCAGTCATTAATGAGTCAGCGCGTGCGGTCATTGAAACAGCGAAGCAATATCCATCCCATTTTGGCAAAGTTTACGCAGGCTTAAATGGAATTAGTGGAATATTACAGGAACAGTTAATCGATGTTTATGCAGAACCACAATCGCATATTGATGGCTTGCGTTATACGCCTTCCTCCGCATTTGGCTCTTGTCGCTATAAACTTAAAGATAGTGCAACGCATCGCGAACACTATATGCGCTTACTCGACGTATTTGACGCGCATAATATTCATTATTTTTTATACAATGGTGGTGGTGATTCACAGGATACTGCGAATAAAATTGCGCAATTTAGTCAATCATTAGGCTATTCTTTGCAATGTATCGGCATTCCAAAAACCGTCGATAATGATCTTCCCTTGACAGATTGCAGCCCAGGGTTTGCTTCCGCTGGAAAATATTTAGCGACTTCCATTCGTGAAGCAGGGCTGGATTTGCAATCCATGGCCGCTACTTCAACTCAAGTTTTTATTTTAGAAACTATGGGCAGACATACTGGTTGGCTAGCAGCGGCATCAGGCATTGCAACAGATGCTGAAAATCCAGAACCGCATATTATTCTTTTTCCAGAAATTACTTTTGAAGAAGAAAAATTTTTAGCAAAAATAGAGCACTGTGTTAGACAAAATGGCTTGTGTACTATCAGCGTTTCAGAAGGTATTTTAGGTCCTAATGGAAAACATATTCTAGAAAAATCTGAAATCGATGTATTTGGGCATATACAGCTCGGCGGAGTTGGCTCTGTGATTGCTGGATTAATGAAACAAAAATTGGGATTAAAAAGCCATTGGGCGGTTCCAGATTATTTTCAACGCGCTGCAAGGCATATCGCCTCGAAAGTGGATCTTGAACACGCTTACGCCGTTGGCAAAGCCGCAGTGGAATTTCTTTTAGCTGGCAAACATTCCGTGATGCCCACTATTATTCGAGATAGCTCATCCCCTTATCGTTGGCACATAGGTGAAGCCAATCTCGCAAATATTGCCAATCAAGAAAAGTTTTTACCTCGTGATTATATCGATGCTGAAGGCTTTCATATTACTGATAAATGCCGTGAATATTTATCGCCACTGATTCAAGGCGAAGATGCGCCGCCTTTTCACAAGGGATTACCGCAGTATGTGCGATTGAATAGAAAACTAGTAGACAATAAACTGGCAAAATTCAACTTTTTAGGCGACAAAATCATGCAAAACCCTCCTTTTGCGTAAGGTTTTGAATTGGCGGCGAGGATTTTAAGCAGGGAATAAGAGGCCGCATAGACTGAAAGCCAATCAAAATAGCTTCGCGAATCATACCCTGCGCCATACCGAAAATAGCTGTATTATCGTAACCTCTCTATCTACCTACTCTATTGTATTTTTTTCCATGTTGGTGGGACTCGTTCACCACATGTTCAACATGGCGTGTCAAATCGTTCTCGTCGATAACGATATACTTCAAACCAGCAAAAAATCTTGTATCAGCGTTTGTTTTTATTTTGATGCCGCCGGAGATCCCGGGCAAAATAACGAGTCCTGACTTAGCATGAACGCCTTTCGCAATAGAGTCTATGATATTTCGTGAGTCATCCTCTGTTACTTTTTTACCCTTTATCTTTGTTGAATTCGCTGGCAATGTGACATACAGATGATGACTACCATAATTAACTATTCTTATTGGCTTATCTAAAAAGAATTTCCAGGAGACAGTGCTATTACTCATATAGTATTGATTGATATGATCATTGATGTTCGAAGAATACTTGTTTCCACTCGGAAATAAAATAAAAGTTTCATTATCTGTACGCTCGCCAACAGTCGTTACTTGGTTTTCCTCGCCTCGTGTTTTTATCTTAGATTTCGGTTTGTTCTCAAAAAGACTGAGTTTTTCGTTAGCGGGGTCTTCAAAAATCGATAAATTTATAGGTAATGGTAAACCACTATTATTTTCAGTTTCTTTAGAACGTGTTGTAGCGTTAGTTTGAAACGAAGTGACATGTTTGCGGCTTAATTGACTTAAATCTTGATGTAACTTACTGTAAATATCAAAAAAAGATTGCTTTTCTTCGTTTTCATCTGATTCTTGATCGCTAGCATCAGGGTACAGTATAAAATAGTTTGTATGTATTTCAAAATTTAAATCAATGGTTGCTAAATGTTCTTGTATATAACTAATAAAATTAGATGCGGCATCATAATGATAGAAAGAAAAAGGTGTGTGACTACTCGTTTTTTCCATCACTCTCAATTCCCATCGCGATCGTTCTTTTGACCTCTCTTTCTTTTGAAATTCATGCGAAAACTGGTTCAGTATCTTCATTATTTTTTTCAATGGGGACGAGCAATGGTCGTATATAGTTTTGAATCTTTCGATGTATTTTTCACCGCGTAGTATCGCTTCAGGATCATTGATTTCTGTCATGAACGTCTCTGGCTGAATTAATACTTTTCTAGGCAGCGTGCCATAAGAATATACAGACAGTTTCTCACTATAAAGCTCTAGAGCTGAGCGAATAACGCTGCTTTTATGGGGATCTTTTTTATCATCATTGTGGATAAGTGTTCGAGCGTCTATATCGAAGGTATAAACCTTTTCTTTTTCAATTAAATTTTTATAGTTTTTCAGGCTAAAGTTTAGCAAACTAGCTGTGACTTCAGCTCCTTCAGAAATAGAAGGTTCTCCCCCGCCCCACATCAAAAAATCAAATAATGACTTAAGAACAAGCAACTCATTTTTGCAAATTAAACCACAGATTAACTCTATAAAAATTATACCCAAGGTGGGCATATAAATATTTTTAATGCTCTTGGAGCTTGATTCTGTAATAATTCTTAGCCCATTTTCAGGTCTTTCATCAGAAGCGAGTGAAAAATAATTATACACAAGCGGGAAAAAAGATTTCTTTATTTTTTCGCGATGAAGTTTTATGGACGACAAAAAGAGAAGGACAGTTATTGCTCCGACTATATTGAGCACATTAATAGTAAATAGCAGAAAGAACACAGGATTTTTAAAAAAAATAGGGATGCCTTCTTTCCAGATGCTATAAAAATAAAATTGATCATCATATTCTTTCGGCATAAAGCTTTTACTGGCTAATTCAAGAAGGATGGTAAATAGAAAAGATGTGCAAAGCTGGAATGCGGTATTGAAAGCAAAAAAATTGCATGCTATTTTGTTTTCAAAAACAACCTGAGGCAGTTGAGGAGGATCGTCTTTTCTATCACGAAACATACGACCTAATGGTTGATATATCTCAGAGTATATGCTTAAATTGCCTGCCATTGCTAATCCTTACTTTTCAATAATTATAATACAATAATTATTAAAAAATTATTAAGGATGGTTCAATAATGCGCCCTCGAATTGACTCAGTCAATAAACTAATCACTTAAGGTCTGGTTAAGAAATCTACAGTAACATCGCCCGTACATTAATAAAACAGCACGGATCTTATTTATGCCCCTACAAATAACCGACAACTTATCTCGTGAATATGGACACAAATTAATCAATGGCTCGATTACGAATGAAGAATTAAAAAAACTGATGGCAGCATATAATACCTCCTTTACTAGATCAACACTCTACGATGCCTACAATCCAATAACCGAAGAAAACTACTCTTGTCTGGACGCCATCAAAGATTTTGTTCTCACGATTGGACCACTACTTACATTAAACGATAGTCCTGATTTTCTGCATTCTCTGGTTGAACGCTTAATTGCGGCTGCCCCAGAATTTACAGATCCAAATCTTTTGTTTCGAGACTCATCATTAGAAAAATCTTTTTTAGCTTATGAAATGGCCCGTTATCCTGAATTAGCAGAAACGCACTTTGAAGATAAGCGTCATTTAGAAGATGGAAAAAAAGGAATTTTAGTCGATAAAATAGCAACATTTTCAGATGAAGCAAAAGGTAATTTAAAAACGAAAATGTTAGGTCCTCAAGTAGAATTCTTTAAGAACCCACCATCGGATTTTATTACCCGTGTGATTCAAAAAGAATCTAAAGAGAGAGCACACATCCCTATTGATGAGGAATCGTCAAGAGCAAGAACAGGCAGTATTGTTGGCAGCATATTTAGCAGAAGGCCGTCTCTCCAAATGTTTACTTCTGCTGATAGCAGCAGAACTCCAGAAGAGCAAATACGTGAAGAACGGATAAATGGTTTAAAAAAATTTATACGGGAATATAAAATTGGGGCCGGGCTTGAAAAAATGAGAGGTGAAAACTTAGATTCAAATGGAATATCTCGAGCAGCGAAAAAAGCTGACGTTGCGAAAGCATTACTCGATGCAGTACAAAAAAATGTATCGCAACTTGGAGAAGCCTTTGAGTTAGCACTCCAAACTTACCAGTTGACTAAAGATGAATTCTTTACAGGTAAAACAGCAGAAAAAGGGCTTCCTGAAGAATTTGTAACGTTTTTAAAAGGTACTGATGCAAGCTTTAAAATGCATAAATAAGATGCAATTCTAAAAAGGGCGACCGCCAGTCGCCCCTACGCCCCTACGCCCCTACGCCCCTACGCCCCTACTTTAGATTGTTGCATTTCAATCCAAATTCATACAACGCATTTTTATTCAGCTTATAATGCTCCGGAACGATTTTTACTGCAGTTTTCAGCGGTAAGTGTTGCAGCAATGTTTTTAATAATGCCTGCGCAGCGGCTTGTGAGACATCTTTTTCTTCGAGATTAGGGCCAACCAATACGACGAACTCTCCCTTTAAATGTTCCGGTTTTTGATTAAGCCAAGTTAACAAATCCGCAGCAGAACCTACTCGCACCGTTTCGAAAATTTTAGTTAACTCTTTCACAACACAACAAATACGTGAATCACCAAATATTTGTTGGCAGTCTTCTAACATTTTAACTAAGCGGTGTGGAGATTCATAAAACGCAAGCGTGCCTTCATAACCACTCACTTGTTTTAAAATAGTTTGGCGCGCTGATGATTTTACCGGCAAAAAACCAAAATAATGAAATTGTTGTGTCGGCAAACCGGCGATACTTAACGCCGCAATCAATGCGCAAGGACCAGGAATGGCTATCACATTCACTCCGGCTTCTCTGGCAGTTTTCACTAACGCCCAACCTGGATCAGAAATTAACGGTGTACCAGCATCACTAATCACCGCAAACGATTGGCCATTTAACAAATGTTCAAGTATTTTTTCAGCTTGAACCGCCTCATTAAAATTATGCATAGACCAAGTTTTGGTGAGAATCTGGTAATGGCTTAATAACCTCGCGCAATGACGTGTATCTTCTGCTAGGATAATGTCAACGTTTTTTAGCACCTCTACCGCACGAAAGGTGATATCCCCTAAATTGCCTATTGGGGTAGCAACGATGTATAATTTACCGATGTTTGTGGGTCTGTGGGTCATCGTATTGGCCTTAATTCTGAGAAAATATGCGTTTATATCACTTAAGTCGAACAATTCTTATTTTGAGCTTGGCCACATGCCTGGCCGCTTGTATCGGCTCGAACAGCGGTACTGTATCAAAAAACCCGGTCGCTGTCCCAACAGAACTGTATGCTGCCCCTGTTGATGCAAATCCAGTAGCCGACTCAGGCATGGATTCCGGACAACATCAATCCTCTCCCCCTTCGAGCGACCCCGCATTAATGGGTCAATTAGCATCCATTGATAATGAACTAAATTCCGGTGAGTATGAAACAGCGCAACAGAGGTTAGTACAATTAACCCCCGTATTAACGGCGGATCCTACACTCAAAACCAACCTTATTATTTTACAAACCAAGCTGGCATTACTCACCGGTAGTCCTAATCAGGCCATGACTTGGTTGAATCAATTAGATTTCACGCAGCTACCTAACTCAGCTCAACAGCACTATTTAATGCAATTACGCATTCAAGCGCTATATCGTACCAATCAAGTGCTATTAAGTGCTATCGCCAATATAGAAGATCATTCTGATAGTAATACTATTTGGGATAAATTACAGATGGTCAATACTGATGATCTTAAAACTCCGCAAAGGACGCAAAATGAGTCACTCACTTCTGGCTGGCTGACCTTAGCTCAGATTTCACAACGCAATGCGAATAATTTTTTAGCATTACAGCGCAACATCCTATTATGGAAGAATACTTATCCTCAGCATCCAGCCAATGCATTACTGTTGAACATGAATAGCAATATCGAAAAGCAATCAAACAATAGTTCAATTGCCGTGATTATTCCGCTATCTGGAAATTATGCAGCTTTTGGGCAGTTCGTGCAAAAAGGAATATTGTCTGCCTATTACGCATCTCCTGCAAAAGCAAATCAACAAATTAATTTTTATGATAGCAACGCGGACTCTATCTCTACTATTTATCATCGCATCCAACAAAATGGCGAAGCTCTAATTCTTGGCCCATTAACCAAAGAAGATACCGAAGATCTCTTTAATATCGCAGAAAGTTACCCAAGAATTATTAGTCTAAATTACATTCCAATGGATTCTCAAAGTACACATTTTCAATTTGGACTATCTCCTGAAGATGAAGCCCAACAAACCGCAGAGCTCGCTTGGAGATATGGCAAAAGCCAAGCCATTATTATCGCTCCTAAAACAGCAAAAGGAGAGCAAACTGCTCAGGCATTTAGGCAAACTTGGCATGCATTAGGAGGAAAAATTGTTGATCAATATAATTATGCAAGCAATGACGATTTCCCTAAAAGGATGAGCGCGCTATTGGGCGTAACAGAGAGCAAGTGGCGTCAACATCTTCTGCATACAACATTGCAACTTCGGATTACAAGCACTCCTTATTTTCGAAAAGATGCTGACATGATTTTCTTGGTCGCCGACCCCAAAACAGCGAGTCAAATCAGGCCTTTTATCAAATTTTATAGCGGCTCCTACCTAAGCGTATTTTCCACCTCCAGTGTCTATAGTGGCACGCCTAATCCTAACAACGATAAAGATTTAAATGATATTTATTTCTGTGACATGCCTGCAATTCTAAGAAAAGCCTCCAATGAATTCCAAGGAGATAAACGACTTTACTTCTTAGGCAAAGACGCTTATCTTCTCGCTATGCAACAGCCGCATTTAGATACCCTCCCTCGCTTCCCACTCTTTGGGAATACCGGTAATTTAACCGTTGATACCACACATCACTTACAGCGAGAATTAGTTTGTGCACAATTTAAAGATGGGCGTCCAATCCCTCTTGGCTCCACTAGCTAAGGGGCAGGAAGTTGAAAAAGCATGCCGCAGTTTTCTTATAAGCCAAAAAATTAACATCATTGCTGGTAATTTTCGATCAAAATATGGTGAAATTGATTTGATTGGAACGGAGAAAAATACTCTTATCTTTTTTGAAGTGCGCTATAGAAAAAAAAATAGCTATGGCAGCCCCGTTGAATCTGTGACACTAACAAAGCAACAACGCATCTACAAAACCGCCCTCTTTTTTATTATGAAACACCCTGATTTTCACTATTATTCATATCGGTTTGATATTATTGGCGCTTCCCCTTACAATGGCGAGCTAATATTTAATTGGCAAAAAAACGCCTTTCAAGAGCCTTAATGCCTGGGAGAAAATATATAATGGATCTAGTCCAACGAGTGCAGCAAAATTTCAGTGACAGCATTGAAACCAAAATCAGATCTTCGGAGTATTTGCCTAAATTAATCACTGACGCTGCTGATAAAATTGTCGTAGCGCTTCTTGCGGATCATAAAATCTTGAGTTGTGGTAATGGCGGCTCCGCATGCGACTCACAACACTTTTCCTCAGAGATGCTCAATCGCTTTGAAACAGAACGCCCAAGTTTACCTGCCATCGCATTGACAACGGATACCCCTACGATAACATCGATTGCCAATGATTATTCCTTCAATGAAATTTTCGCCAAACAAATTCGTGCGTTAGGTCAAGCAGGCGATATATTACTTGCTATTTCCACTAGTGGTAAATCAGAAAATGTGATTCGAGCAATTCACGCCGCTCACGAAAAAAACATGATTGTTATAACGTTAACCGGAAAAGACGGCGGAAAAATGGCGCAAGAGCTCTCTGCAAACGATCTGGAACTGAGAGTCCCTTCTGACGTTACAGCAAGAATTCAGGAAGTTCACCTCTTAATTATTCACTGTATCTGTGATCTAATAGACTACAAATTATTCGGACAAGGAAACTAACCATGAAACTTAAATTTATACCCACCGCTTTAGCGATGATTTTATTAGGCTCAAGCCTGCAAAGCTGTATTTTTGTTGCAGGCGCTGCAATAGGAGCCGCTGCAACTGGTGCGGTAGTTTTTGATAAACGTACCGCGAAAGAAACTGCGAATGACAAAGCTATTACACAGAACATTGAAGACAAACTTGATGGAAATGCAGGAATTCAAAGCAGCGCTCACATAGTGGTGGCTTCTTTTAATAGTGTTGTCTTATTAGCGGGTGATGTGCCGAATGCTGAGATGAAAGAACAAGTCTCTACTATCGCAAAAACTGTTCCAGGTATTGCTAAACTATATAATCAAGTGGTTATTAGCGGCAAACCTTCAACACTTTCACGTGTGAATGATCAGTTTATCACTGCCACAATAAAAACCAAAATGGTCGCTACGGACAGCCTAGAATCAAGCGAAATTCAAGTGGTGACTGTGGCCGGAACGGTATTCTTAATGGGCGTAGTCAGCAAAGAGCAAGCTGGAATTGCGACAGATATCGCGCAGCATGTTTCTGGCGTGACGAAAGTAGTGAGAGTGTTTCAGTATAACTGATGAATGAAAGAGGGGCAGGCACAAGGCGCGGCCCCTACAGACCACCTGAAATTCAATTATCAACTTCTTCTCTTTTTTATGGCTTTTTTTCCTAGGGTCTGTTGACATTTCGTGTCTTGAGTTTAACCAACTATTGTGTCACCCCAGCGCAGGCTGGGGCCTAGTCAGCATTTTTAACTCATTGATAAGACTAGGTTCCTGCCTTCGCAGGAGTGACACTTCATTTGGTTGCCATTAAATTTGTAGGGGATACGTAAATTTTGATCCTAAAATGTCAACAGACCCTAATGATCGTCTAATGACTGCAACAAACCTGGACAGCGTAGGGGCAGCGCGTTGTGCCTGCCCTGTTCTATTCTTAAAAATATTGAACGATATTTTTAAAATGGTCTCAGGATATTTATTTAACAACCTTCAAATGCGACGCGCCTTTACTACCACCGCCACCGCTATCATCACCATCTTTATTATCAAAATGCGATCTTGGCATTGGCTGCATGAGCGGATGATCGTAATCTTCTTCGCTGATATCAAACATTTTACCTTCGCCGTTTTCTTTAGCATAAACAGATGAAACCGCGATCATTGGAACATAAATATAATGCGTCACCCCAGAAAATTGGGTTCGAAAAGATAAGTAAGATTTATGAAAAACAGGATCTCTAATTGCCTGAGGCGCCATATTCAATACAATCTGGCCATCTCTGACATGCTCAGTGGGAATTTCAACATGATCGACAGTCGCATCTACCACAAGATAAGGGGTACAACCACTCTCAACTATCCATTTGTAATAGGCTTCTACGACATACGCTTTAATGGGAAGCATAAAAACTCCTTCTTTTTTTGTACAGTGAGGCAGGAAGGTCAGTCTTGTCGTCCCTGCCTCTACAAAAATTAAGCTCTTAATTCGTGTTCTTTTTCAGTCAAACTCGCTAAAAAAGACTCTCTTTCAAACATTTTTTTCATGTAAGCATGAATAGGCTTTGCTTTAGGAGAAGACAAAGAAATCTTCATTTTTTCAAGACGCCACAACAAAGGAACAACCATACAATCAATCAAAGAAAAATCATCGTTCAAAAAGTACGAAGATTCTCCAAAAGCTTTGGCAACTGCCAATAAACTTTGGGTTAATTCTTCTCTAGCCTGCTCAACTTCCTCGGGTGAGGAAGCATCTGATAAAATGATATTCGCGTAACGATACCATTCTTTTTCAATACGGCACATCATAAGACGGGCTCTTGCTCTTGCAACAGGATAAATAGGTAGAAGAGGCGGATGAGGAAAACGCTCATCCAAGTATTCCATAATCACCTGGGTATTAAATAATACTAAATCACGATCAACTAAAGTCGGTAGGGTTCCATAAGGATTAAGCTCCGCCAATGTTTCCAACGCATCATCACGTTTAACTAAAACATAATCAACAGCAACCCCTTTCTCAGCGAGAACAATCCTCACTTGGTGACCATTAATATCACTAGGACTGGTGTACAACGTCATCACTGAACGTTTATTTGCTACCACTGCCATAAGCTTTTACTCCAGCGATTAGCGTTTAGAGTACTGTGGACGTTTTCTAGCTTTACGAAGACCAACTTTCTTTCTTTCAACAGATCGAGGATCGCGAGTAACAAAGCCAGCACTTCGTAAACGTTTACGGAAGGTGACTGCAGCACCCTCTTCGCTAGCGCTTGCCGCAACCACACCTTCTTCATCATAAGAAATTAAAGCACGAGAAAGGCCGTGACGAATCGCACCAGCTTGCCCAGTACTACCACCACCTTTAACAGTGATCAAAACATCGAATGTATTCACCATATCAACCGCAATCAAAGGCTGTGTCACTAGCATACGAGAGGTTCCCCTATCGAAGTACTCATCAAGCGACCGTCCATTAATCGTAATTTTGCCTGTTCCTCGACGAAGGAAGACACGAGCAACGGATTCTTTACGTCTGCCTGTTGCGATAAATTGTTTTACAGTCATTATTAAGCCTTATCTTTATCAAAATGAATTACTTGTGGCTGTTGCGCCCCGTGTGGATGTTCGCTACCCACATAGATCTTTAACTTTCTAAACATGTCCCTACCCAAAGGATTCTTAGGTAGCATTCCCTTAACAGCATGCTCAATAACACGCGCCGGGTGTTTTGCCAAAAGCTTTTCTAGCGTCACTGCTTTTAATCCGCCTGGAAATCCGCTATGGCTATAGTAAATCTTATCTGACATTTTTTTGCCTGTTACAGCAATCTTCTCAGCATTAACAACCACTATATAATCACCTGTATCCACATGAGGGGTATACTCAGGCTTATGTTTACCACGTAAATACTTTGCAATTTGTGACGCAAAACGTCCCAATGTCTGTTCAGTTGCATCAACTACATACCATTGATGGCTTACTGCTTGTGCTTTCGCACTAAATGTTTTCATTAAATCTTGCTCCAAGGCCAAACTACCACTATCTAGAACTAGCAAAACGACTAGTTCCAAAAACGAGGCTGCAATTTTACAGAAAACATCGATAACACGCAAGTGTCAAATTTACCAAATCACTTTAACCCTATTTAGAAGCATTAAACTAGAAAAAAAAGTTCGCTTAATTAGCAATTTATGATATTTTTCAAAGGTATTTATTTATTTTGTTACCTTAACTTGTTCCGTTAACATTTTTTTAGAGGGAGAGAGTATGACAGTCACGAAAACGCGGAAGGCAGCAGCTAAACCAGCCACTAGCAATACAGCAATCAAAAAAGCTGCGCCCGCAAAGAAAGCTCTTACAATTAAAGAGCCATTAACAAAAAGCCAAATTTTAGCTCATGTTGCAGATGCATCAGGCTTGACTAAAAAACAAGTTTCAGCTGTATTTGAAGAAATTAGCGCACTAATTGAAGGCTCAATTAAACCACGTGGCCCAGGCGCATTTACATTACCAGGCCTTTTGAAAGTTAACGTAATCAAAAAACCTGCTAAAAAAGCTCGCAAGGGAATCAATCCATTTACTGGTGAAGAAACCATGTTTAAAGCAAAACCTGCTCATAACGTTGTTAAAATTCGCGCATTAAAGAAACTTAAAGAAATGGTTGAATAAATCCTCTTTTTTGTTTGAAAGAAGGGCTTAAAGGCCCTTTTTTATTGGAAATGACGCATGACATTTCTCAATTTTTTTGCAATTGATATGCCAACAAGGTGTTTTTCAAAAGCATAGCCACGGTCATTGGCCCCACCCCTCCAGGCACAGGCGTAATCCATTTCGCACGCCTCTGAGCTGACTCAAACTCAATATCACCGACTAAACAACCTGAAGCAAGCCGGGTAATACCCACGTCAATAATCGTTGAGCCTTCTTTAAGCCACTCGCCCTTAATTAATCCAGGCTTACCCACAGCGCTAATTACGAGATCCGCTACCTGCAGATGCTTTGCCAAATTTCGTGTATGACTATGACAAACGGTTACCGTAGCGCCCGCTGATAGTAACTCCAACGCCATAGGCTGCCCAACGATATTCGAACACCCCACCACCACTGCATCAGTGTTTTTAAAATCACATTGGATATGCTCTAGTAACGCCATCACCCCCTGCGGCGTGCAAGGACGTAGTGTTGGTCGACGCTGCGCCAAACGCCCTATATTATAGGGATGGAAACCGTCAACATCTTTATAAGGATCAATCGCCTCCAAGAGCTGAGGAACATTAAACTGCAATGGCAATGGCAACTGTAACAAAATACCATCAATCATGGCATCTTGGTTTAAGCGCTCAATGAGTCGCAATAAATCGGCTTGGCTTGCTTCTGCAGCAAACAGAACATGTTTACGTGATTCAATGCCCACTTCCGCACAAGCAGATTGCTTATGCTGCACATAAATCTCTGAAGCTGGATTATGTCCGACAATAATAACCGCAAGAACTGGCGCCCTTCCTTTCTGCAATCTTAAAGAAACAAGCTCTTGGATCAATTTTTTACGCAGTTCTGCCGCAATTTTTTTTCCATCAATAATCATAGAAACACCATCACTCTGCGGTTGCTTGGTAAATCACAATAGTTTTACCAGGATGCAAAACTGATTTTTCCGTAATAGATGGATTCCATCGCTCAATTTCTTCTACGGAAACAACAAACTGTTGAGCAATTTTCCCCAGGCTATCTTTAGCTTGAATAACATAATGTATTTTCTGTAATGTTTTATGTGCAGCGTTCTCAGTCGAAGTCACCCTAGGAGGGATGTTTAATTTTTGACCTATTTTTAGCGTATCTGACGACAAATTATTAAACGCTCGAAGATTTCTCCAGCTGACATTTAAGCTGTGTGCAATACTTGACAGAGTATCTCCTTTACGAACACGATAAACCGTCTCAGAGGCGGGTGATAAAGGACGCGTTAAATCCTTTACATCAACCGATGAGCTCTTACTTAATACAGAAGCCGCTGCCACATTTTTGACAGCAGACTTCATAGAAGCAATTGAAGAGGCACTAGAAACACTTTTAGGCAGTACATGTGCAGAGTTAGGAATAAATATCACATCGCCCACATGTATCAAGGAATCGTCTAGCTTGTTTACCTGTTGTAATATAGCCATCGAGGTATGATATTTTGCTGCAATCTTGCCTAGAGTATCTCCTGATTGAACATCATATCGCTCCCAAGTGACACGATTACGCTGCGGCATCAAAGCCAGCCCTTCTCTCAACTGCGTTTCGTTTTGAATAGGAACAACAAGAAGATAAGGGCCGTCAGGAGAGGTTGCCCAGCGATTAAATCCAGGATTGAGGTTCATTAAAGCATTTAAAGATAAACCAGAAAGGCTTGCCGCTTTAGATAAATCAATTTGAGAACCAACATCAACTTGCGTTAAATAAGGCTTATTGGGAATCTCTGGCATACCTAAAGGATATTTCTCCGGATGTCCAACCATTTCCGCCAATGCCAATAATTTTGGAATATACAGTTGGGTCTGCTTACCTAGCGACAAAGACCAAAAGTCAGTCGCCTCATCTTTAGCGACATTTTTCTTAACAGCATTAAGAATAGTACCCTGCCCTGCATGATAAGCGGCCACAGTAAACATCCAGTTACCATGAAAAAAATTCTGTAAATAAACGAGATAATCCAACGCAGCGTTGGTCGAAGCAAAAACATCTCTGCGGCCGTCATACCACCAAGTCTGCTTTAACCCAAAATCGGTTGCGGTTGCAGGCATCATCTGCCACAAGCCCGCGGCACCTGAAGTGGAATAAGCAAAAGGATCATAGGCACTTTCAATAATCGGCAAAAGTGCAAACTCAAGCGGCAAATTACGCTTCCTAATTTGCGTTATAATGTAATACATGTAGGGGCGTGCATTGGTGGCAGCCGCACGGAGATATTTTCTGTGGGCCATAAACCATGCAATTTGTTCCTTAACTTCAGGGCGCTCAGCTTGATGATCTAAAGTAAATTCTTTTTGGAATACACGCCAGATGTCACCACTACTATCGACAGAAGGCTTGGCGACTTTAACCATTGGCACTTCACTATGAGGATAGACAACACGATATTCTGCTTTTGCCGGAGAAGAGGTCATCACAATAGTTAGACAAAAAAGCGCCCAAATATAGCAGCTTATTCTACTGATTTTTGCCTTTTTCTCCACGTTCGCTGTTCCTTATCTCATTTGAGCGCTTTCCAAAAAACGTATAGTTATTTCAGATTAAGCCTCAAACAGATATACTTATACGGCCAGGAAATATAAATGATCTCATCTGGAAAGTACAGCAATCATCGAACTTGCCTAGCAATAACTTTTGGGTTAAAAAAGGATATTCTTGTGATATACCAACATTTTAATGCTAAATTAGTCGCATGTTTAGAGAAGATAGAGAAAGAGCTTATTGAGCAATTTTCTTCTTGCCATGCGATTGGAAATGCTTTGCTGATAGGAAATTCACGACAAAGCCATCTACTCAAAGGCTGCCATTGCCAGCATCGTTATTTATTTTGCGAGAATTACCCTAAATCTCACCCGCAAATCTCACCAATATGCTTAGGGCACTTCACCGAACTCCCTTATGCCAAAGAATCCATAGACTTAGCCATCCTTCCTCATGTACTGGAATTCTCAAACCGACCAAAGGAAATAATTGGTCAAATATTTGATATATTGAGTAAACGAGGCACTCTACTTTTGTTCTCATTTTCGCCTTCTACTCGATTTTTTCTGGCCAATAAAAACACTCTTCCACCCTTTCTTTCTACCTATGCAATCAAACAACTATTAACCCAAGTCGGATTAGAAATTATTGCCACACAATCTTTTTTTTCACCGCTTACACACACTCTTGAAAACAAATTTATGAAGCTTATTGATGCCGCCATAGCTTCCTACCTGCCTTTCTTGTGCAAGGCTAACCTTATTGTGGCTCAAAAAACTTCTATCCCTGCTACGCCAATGCCATTAAAATCATTTGCAATACCAACTCTCATGACAGCCTTAGAAGGCGGTTGCAGAAATCAACTGGGAAACCCTTAAACATGTCGACAACAGTACATATTTTTACGGATGGCGCTTGTCGCGGCAATCCTGGCCCGGGTGGCTGGGGAGCTCTACTCATACGCGGCGACAAAAAAAAAGAACTAAATGGCTCAGAAATCTTAACAACCAATAATCGCATGGAATTACTAGCCGCTATTAGAGGGTTAGAAGCATTGACTAAACCGTGTAAAGTCACCCTTACTTCGGACTCAAAGTATGTATTACAGGGCATCACGCTTTGGGTAATTGATTGGAAAAAAAAGGGCTGGAAAACTGCTAGTAAAGCGCCAGTAAAAAATCAAGACCTTTGGCAAGCCCTCGATGCGCTCAATCAAATTCACGCCATCGATTGGCAATGGGTCAAAGGTCACAGCGGTCATCCAGAAAATGAATTAGTGGACCAATTAGCCAACCAAGCTATTGATGAAATGTTAAGTAAAATATAAATTAAGAGCAAAAAAATGACGCGACAAATCGTACTTGACACAGAAACCACAGGTCTAAGACCTGAAGAAGGTCATCGCATTATTGAAATTGGCGCAATCGAAATCATCGATCGCAGATTCACCAATAATGATAGACATATCTACATTAATCCCGAACGCCCAATTGATGAAGGCGCATTTAAAGTCCACGGTATCAGCGCTCAGTTTCTCAGTGATAAACCGGTTTTCGCGACTATTGCTGAAGAATTTCTAGACTATATTCAAGGCGCCGAGCTCATTATTCATAACGCACCATTTGACCTTAATTTTCTTGATCACGAATACCGCTGGCTCAATAGAAATCATCCTGCAATAAAAAATATCTGTGGCATCATAGACACTCTATCCATGGCACGTAAGCGCCACGCCGGCCAACGCAATTCGCTAGACGCACTATGCAAACGCTATGAAGTCAATAATACACACCGCCAACTTCACGGCGCGCGTCTTGACGCCCTGTTATTGGCAGAAGTTTTTTTGAGAATGACTGGCGGCCAAAATAATCTATTCGACACTAGCGCTACCTCGACAAAATCTTTTGTTACTGCACCCGATCGTTATGCAGGAACTTCGAAAAAAGATGGCCAATTTAATGTTATTTTTGCCACTGAAGAAGAACAAAAAGAACATGAAAAATATTTAGAAAAAATGAAGAAAAAAGGCACTTGTGTTTGGCAAATGGATGATAAAAACTAGGATGTTCAGGCGAGCTAAGGCATTAAACAGAAAAATTAATTCATCGAAAAATTGCCCGCTCAATCACACGCAAGCTCATAAATACCGTCTCACGAATCATATTATCCCAAAAGCAAATATAAGGCTTTTCTATCAAAATACACTTTATCCCTGCTAAAGTAGCCGCCAATCCGCCCGTTAACACTCTATCATCAACCAACAACACTTCTTCAGGCTTAACCTGCTCACGAGTAATCACGCTGAGCAGCCCATCCGGATAAGGTTTTTGTTTCGCAACAAGAAATTGAATGCGAGGAAAGTGCTCTGCAAAATAAGCTTGCCGTTGCGGCGTGGGTTGATTCGAAAAAATATAAACATGATCTCCAAAAATAGCTTGTGTCGTATTTAAAACAGCATCAACCCCAGCATAAAGTTTCTTTTGCTTATCCGCGGCTAACACACCATCGAAATCCAACACCACAACACGCATGCCAGACTGATACAACGACCGCCAATCAATTGAAACAATATTGGTTTCGTAAGGTATCACTTTCAACTGCGCTTTATGCCGAAAACCTTCTTTAATTGAAAAAATAGTGCGCTTTATCATTTATTTCTCTCACGCTTGATCTCGTAATGCCATTTATAACTCTCTCAAAGGCAATGCGGTGGTTTCGGTAAACCCGCAATAAAACTAATCGTAAACAATGGACGTTCACCAAACAACTGCATTAGCTCTAACATCGTAGAAGCATGCTGCTCTGAGCGCAATGCTTTGATAAAAACTCGCATAGCAGGATGACGGCCATTTTTTAAATATAATTCTCGAAGTATACGAAGAATTTCCCAATGTCTCTCAGAAAGTGCAATACCACTTTCATTGGCGAGATCAACCGCCGATTGCTCATTCCAATCGGCGGAGTGCATCAGAAAATTATTTTGATCTCGCAGTATCATTTATTTACGCATAAAATCAACGCTCTCTACCGCTAAACATTGCAAAAAGATTCAACAGGTTAATAAACAACATGTAGATATCTAGATATAGCGCAATCGTTGCCATAATGTAATTGCGTTCACCACCATGAATAATTCTTGCGGTATCAAACAAAATTAACCCTGAAGCGATAAACGATGTGGCCACAGAAATTGCTACGTAAAGCGCCGGCATCTTAAGAAAAATATTTGCAATGCTACCCACGATAACCACTAACAAGCCCGTGCTCATAAAGCCGCCCAGCACACTAAACGTCTTTTTAGTCGTTAATGCATACATAGACAAACCTAAGAAGGTAATGCCAGTAGTGCCTAATGCAGATAAAACAATAAAACCGCCGTTAGAATAGTTTTTCATGAACATTCCAACAATTGGCCCTAACATATACCCTATAAAACCAGTAAAGGCGAACACACTTGCTAAGCCCCAAACACTATTTTTTAAATGTGTCGTCAAGAATAACAACCCAAACATTCCTACAAGAGAAAGAATAATCCCCATAGGCGGCGCCTGAATCGCCATGGCAATCCATGCCGTAAACGCACTAAATAAAATAGTTAAACTTAATAACAAATACGTATTTCTGAGCACAGAATGCTCAGCAATCAGCGATTCACTTGCCGCAGAGACAAAAACTTGTGATTTCATCGGGTCCATAACAATTTCCTCTTAATTTGCAGTTGACGGTGGAACAAATATTGTTAACAATAGGCACGTCTTTGGTGACTGACAACATTTAGGTGTTGCGTCCCAGCCTAAGTTGGACATTATACCTGAAAGGTTATAATATGACACCTCGTGTTTTGGAGAGATGGCTGAGCGGTTGAAAGCGGCGGTCTTGAAAACCGTTAAGGGGGTAACCCCTTCTAGGGTTCGAATCCCTATCTCTCCGCCACCCTTGTATTCTTGTTGGAGTATTACTTTGATTAAAGTCCTCGTTGTCGATGACCTCGATTTAATACGTGTAGGCGTTAAAAGCCTTCTCGAGTCCATCAATGGAATCAAGGTGATTGGTGAAGCACAAAATGGTGAAGAAGCGATTGCAGCAGCAAGAAAGCTTGGCCCTGATATTGTCCTCATGGACTTACAAATGCCTGGTATGGGCGGCTTAGAAGCCACCAAAAAACTTGCGCATTATGTTCCTGATACGAAAGTCATTGCACTAACCGTTTGCGAAGAAGAACCTTTTCCCACTCGTTTAATTCAAGCAGGAGCGATGGGGTACGTGACTAAAGGCTGCGGCAAAGATGAAATGGTGCAAGCCATTCGAGCCGTGAATAGCGGTCAACGCTATATAAGCCCTAAAATCGCGCAAAAAATTGCCTTACAAAATCTTACTCAAGGACAGAAATCACCGTTGGAATCACTGTCCGAACGTGAATTGCAGATCATGATTATGATTACTAACGGTCAAAAAGCCCCTGAAATCGCTGATATTCTGTGCATTAGTCCAAAAACAGTGAATAGTTACCGCTACCGCATTTTTGCGAAGTTAAATATTAACACCGATGTCGAGTTGGCGCGATTGGCATTGCGCTTAGGCCTTGTAGAAGATCAACCCGCTAATCAATAATATGAAAACCACTGACTTCGATTTTAATCTACCCGATCACTTGATCGCAAAATACCCCACTAAAGAACGCTCAGCGAGTCGTTTATTGCACTTAAATCGCATTACGGGTGATATTAGTCACCGCCATTTTTACCAATTACCCGATCTACTTGATAAAAAAGATCTTTTGGTGATGAATAGCTCAAAGGTAATCCCCGCTCGTGTATTCGGCCACAAAGACTCTGGCGGAAAAGTTGAAGTACTTATTGAACGTATTATCTCGACAAAATCAGCTTGGGCGCACATACGTGCTAGCAAAGCTTTAAACACTGGGCGAATATTGCTGTTAGGTGATGCCAATACTCCTTTTAGAATTCTTGGGCGCAATGATGATTTATTTGAAATCGAACTGATTCAATCCACTGGGCAAAATGCCACTCAAACATTATTAGATTGGCTACATCAATACGGGCACATGCCTCTACCACCTTATATGCAGCGTGAAGACGAGACGCAAGATATGGAACGCTATCAAACTGTTTATGCACAACAGGAAGGCTCGGTTGCCGCACCTACTGCCGGCTTGCATTTTGATAATGCTTTATTCGCTGCTTTGCGTGACAAAGGCATTCAAACCGCCACCCTCACCTTGCACGTCGGATCAGGCACGTTTCAACCCGTACGCGTAGACGAGATCAAAGATCATGTTATGCACAAGGAATGGTTTTCCCTACCACAAGAAACCTGTGATGCTATTCACGCGTGTAAAGCTCGTGGCGGACGTGTTATTGCTGTTGGCACTACAACCGTTCGAACACTGGAAAGCGCCGCGCGCAACAATCCATTTCTATGTAAAACAGAACTAGATACCGATATTTTTATTTACCCAGGCTTTCAATTTCAAATTGTCGATGCCATGGTGACTAATTTTCATCTACCTAAATCAACACTGCTTATGTTGGTAAGCGCATTTTCTACACAAAACAATGTCGCAAATGCCTATCAAGAAGCCATTAAGAAAAACTACCGCTTTTATAGCTATGGCGATGCCATGTTTATTGCTTCATAATAGGGGCCCTATTTCGAATTAACTATTTTATTATTATGAATAAAACGCTGGTCTCTATTACTTTAAGCATTCTTGCTATATTACTCTTCGGGGCGCTGGTTTTTAATAAAACGCACCGCGTAGATCTTCCTCCTCAGAAACAAATCAATATCGAAGGACAACCTATCATTGGCCAGGGAAAAATGACGATGGTGGCTTTTGAAGATATGAAATGCAGCAATTGCAAACGTTTTGATGAAGAGATTTACCCTTATATCAAAACACATTACATTGACACCGGCAAAGCGCGTTATGTCACTATCCCTCTAGCATTTATTCCCAACTCTACTCCGGCGGGTAATGCGGCTTTATGTGCTTATCACCAACAACCGGCTCTTTTCTTTTCCTATGTAAATTATTTATACCAACACCAACCGGATGAAGCATTAGATTGGGCGACTCCAGATCTCCTTACCCAATTTGCGCAACAAATCCCTGGGATTGATATGCAAGCCTTTGCAACTTGCATCAAGAACAATACGTACTATACACAATTGCAACAAAACTTAGGGCTTGCCGGTGAAGTAATGGGCGATACTGTTCAAACCCCAACGCTATATATTAATGGCTACGTAATCACGCCGATGACGATTGAACAGGTTGAGAAGATCGCTAATACTCAACAATAAAAATATAATGAGAAAAAGGGCGACGACTTGTCGCCCCGACAACTTCCCGCCCTCATATTTAATATTACTTGAAATATAACCTAATATAACCCAAAATAAGTTATAAATATGCCATTTCGTGCGCCATAGGGAGTTTTTACAAATGAACTTACAAACTATCAAATCAATGAATGGCAAAATTGAATACGTACTTCTGCCTATAGCAACTTACCATGCTTTACATGATGAAATTTCAAAACAATTAAAAAACTATAGACCAACTGAAGATTATGAAGCATTTGATCCAACTGATTACGTTGAAAACCCAGTGGCACTTGCTCGCATTCAAGCAAGCATGACACAAGAAGAGCTAGCCAAGCGCATGAATGTCACACAAGCTTATATCAGCAAGCTTGAACGCCAAACTAAAATCACTGCAAAAATAATACAAAAAGTGACAAATGCATTAAAATAGTTTTTTCTCGCGCTTGTCATCCCAATATAGGTTAAACAAATCTAGGATCGTCGTCCCGCGGCTTCAACCGCGGGATTCAGGTAAAATATCAGCAGAATCTAAAATAAAAAAAATTATCCATGCGGATGCGTCATCTCTTCTGGTCTAACATTTTTATCAAACTCTTCTGAAGTTAAATACCCTAAAGCCAATGCAGCTTCTTTTAAACTAGAATTATCATGCAAGGCTTTATGCGCAATTTCAGAAGATTTATCATAACCAATCACCGGATTCAATGCTGTCACCAGCATCAATGAATGCTGCAAGAAATAATTGATTTTGTTTTTGTCTGCCTGCAATCCTTCAACACAAAATTCCGTAAATAACAAACAACTGTCCGCTAAAAGCGTCGCAGAATGCACATAATTATGAATCATCACCGGTTTAAACACATTCAATTCAAAATTACCTTGCGAACCTGCAAAACCAACAGCAGCGTCATTACCAAACACTTGTATACACGCCATCGTCATCGCTTCACATTGGGTTGGATTCACTTTGCCGGGCATGATGGAAGAGCCAGGTTCATTCACCGGGAGAATCAATTCCCCTAAACCACAACGTGGACCTGATCCTAACCAACGCACATCATTCGCAATTTTCATTAAGGATGCCGCTAGTGTTTTTAACGCGCCATGCGCAAATACTAAAGCATCATGCGCCGCCATCGCTGCAAATTTATTTTTAGCAGAAACAAACGGCAATCCTGTTAAATCCGCAATAGTTTTTGCTGTCATAACTGCAAACTGCGGATGCGTATTGATACCCGTCCCCACAGCGGTACCACCTAACGCCAATTCATATAATCCAGGCAAAACTGCATGGATGCGTTCAATATTGGCATCTAACTGCGACACATAGCCTGAAAATTCTTGGCCTAAAGTTAATGGCACTGCATCTTGCAAATGCGTTCGGCCAATTTTTACAATTGGATCAAATTCTTGACGCTTCTTATCCAGAGCATCGCGCAACACTTTTAGCGCAGGTAAAACTTTACGCACTGTTATTTCTATCGCAGCAATATGCATCGCCGTTGGAAAAGTGTCGTTAGAAGATTGCGACATGTTAACGTCATCGTTGGGGTGAACTGGCTTCTTACTGCCCAATACCCCTCCTGCTATTTCAATCGCGCGATTACTAATCACTTCATTGACATTCATATTGGTTTGCGTACCACTACCGGTTTGCCAAACACTCAATGGAAACTGATTATCGTGCTGATCCGCAATCACTTCATCTGCTGCAGCAATAATTAATTTGGCTTTATCCTCAGACAATAGTCCTAATTGCTGATTCACCATTGCTGCAGATTTTTTCAAAATACCAAATGCACGTATCAATATTTTGGGCATTTGATCATTCCCAATCGCAAAATGATGCAAAGAACGACAGGTTTGCGCCCCCCAATACACATTGGCTGGAACTTCTATTTTCCCCAGACTATCACTTTCCATTCGAGTCACTTGTGTAGTATTAACTTCTGACATGATGCTCCTCCATATCCAGCGCTTTACTCACTGGCTCATAGACATTTTTAGATAAATTCGGCGCGCTAATGATACGAGTTAATGCTTTTTGCATCAAGTCTTTACGTGGCGCAGCAAAACGTTGCCAAGCCAGCAAACACTCCACAATACGAGCACTCACCATAGGATTAATGACATCTAAGGTTAAGACGCATTCTGCCGAAAAATGATACCCTTCGCCTGAGACATGATGAAAATTAAGCATATTGCTCGAACAAAACCCGCCGATTAAAGCGTAAACATTATTCGGGTTTTTCAAATGGAAGAATGGCTGTTGCATTAAACGTTGCACATTTTCAAGCGTGTCGGGTAATCGTGATTGCGCTTGAATCATAAACCACTTATTCATCACTAAGGGCTCATGCTGCCAACGGTCTTGAAATTGCGCTAAAGCTTCAACGCGCTCTAAAGTATCGGTATGTGATAAAGCACTTAACGCGGCAATACTATCGGTCATATTACTGGCAGCTTTAAACTGCTTAACCGCCAAATCAATATAAGGTTTTTTATTCAACGCAACTAAGTGATGTAAACATATCGCTTGCAATCGTCGTCGCCCCATTTCCTCGGGAGAATAGGCGTTTTCATTGCTCACAAGAGACTCATATAGTTTCAACCAAGCTGCTTCGTGTTGCATCGCATTGCTTAAAAATAACTGCCAACGTGCCGTTGAAATTTTATCAACATTAATCATTTCAACGCTTTCATGCAAATATTTCTCAGAAGGAAGCTGTAATAACTCTGTTTGCATTGATAAGTCTGAAAAAGGTTGACGAAGAATTTCACCAATAGCGTGTGAATAGTGTTCGTCAGTCATTCCCTCTAAAATAATTTTACTCGCTAGCCTCTGGCCAGCGTCACAGCGATTAAAGCCGTCTGTATCGTACTTAAATAAAAACAACAATTCATCTTCAGTATAAGAGAAATTTAATTTTATCGGTGCAGAAAAATGACGATTTAACGAAGGGATCACGTCAGCTTCAATATTATCAAATATAAAAGATTGGAGGTTACTTTCCAATAACACTGTTTTTTCAGGTTCCACAAGGGCGACCGCAGTATCGCCCCTAATTTTACGCAGTAGCGAAGTCACGATAGGAATTAACATCGGCTGTTTATTCTGCATATCCGCCGTGGGTGGAACAATTTGCTCCATAGTTAAGGTATAAATTTTATTTAAACTGTCATAGGCGCCAGTAGCATTCACCACAGGCGTTCCTGCTTGTGAATACCATAATCGAAACTGTGATAAATCGCGTTTTGAAACTTCTTCCATGACATCGACAAAATCGTTAGTCGTCACTGCTTGGCCGTCAAATTTTTCAAAATAACGATCCGTCGCTTGACGAAAAACATCCGCGCCTAAAATCGTTTTCAACATGCGAACAACTTCACCGCCCTTGTTGTAAATGGTTCTCGTATAAAAATTATCAATCGCCACATAGCTTTTGGGCTGAACAGGATGCGCCATTGGACCAGCATCTTCTGCAAACTGACCATTTCTCAAGTCCTGCACCTTACGAATGCGATGCACCACTGCAGAATTATTATCTTCGTCATAGGATTGTTCACGGAAAACTGTGAACCCTTCTTTTAGGCTTAGTTGAAACCAATCGCGACAGGTCACGCGATTCCCGCTCCAATTATGAAAATATTCATGCGCCACCACGGTATCAACATCGGCATAATCTTGATCCGTTGCCGTTTCTGGATTGGCCAAAATATATTTAGCATTAAAAATATTCAGGCTTTTATTTTCCATAGCGCCAAAGATAAAATCATTAACTGCAACAATATTGAAAATATTTAAATCGTATTCGCGGCCATAATTTTCTTCATCCCAACGCATGGATTTTTTTAATGACAACATGGCAAATCCACAACGTTCTATATTTTGTTTCTCACTAAAAATATTCAGCGTTACCCTTCTGTCTGACATTGTGACAAAATAGTCAGTAATTTTTGCTAAATCCCCCGCCACTAATGCAAACAGATAACATGGCTTCTTGAAAGGATCACTCCAAACAGCGAAATGCTTGCCGTCAGGGAGATCACCCTCTTCAACTAAATCACCGTTGCTTAATAAAACTGGATAAGCTTGCTTATCTGCGATTATTTTTACTTGATAAAAGGTCATGACATCAGGTCTATCAAGAAAAAAAGTGATCTTTCTGAAATATTCGGCCTCACATTGTGTGCAAAAAATATTATTAGAAATATAGAGGCCTGTTAGTTCTGTATTCGCGGCAGGATTAATTTCAGTCACAATTTTTAAAGAGAAAACCTCCGGGACATTAAAAATGTGCAAGCCATCGTCATCCTGTGAAAATTTAGGCACTTTTTCTTCAAGCACAATAGAAATAAGCTTGAGCTGCTTGCCGTCGAGAAACAAATGTTGGCTTGTTTTATCCAGACGATGGACAAGCAAATGACTTGTCACCAGCGTTTTTTCTGGACTAAGGTCAAATTCTACATCAAACTTTTCAATCACAAATGCGCTAGGCTGGTAATCTTTTAAAAACGTTTCTCTCTTTGTCGCTAAATTGGTCACGTCGATTGCGTCCTAATTATAAAATAGAGTGCCATCATAACGCCCACAAGCTAAACCGTAAATCTTATATTAATCATATGAAAATATTGCATTTAATGCTAAAATTTCACAAATAAGCCTGCAAGCTAAGGAAAAACGGTGGAGCGAGCACATTATCTACAAGAAATTGACAACGCTTTCAATGTTCACCCCGTGGTTGCAATACTTGGGCCACGACAATGTGGCAAATCGACCCTAGCGCAACAATATGCGCAAAAACACCCCACCCTGACCAGTAACATCTTCGACCTTGAGAACCCTTTGCACTTAGCACAACTCGAAGAAAATGCCTCATTCATTCTTAACGCTCAATCAGGCTTAATTATTATTGATGAAATCCAATACCTACCCAACTTATTCAAACTATTACGCGTCATCGTCGACCAAGACCGTGAAAAACGAAAATTTCTCATTTTGGGCAGCGCTTCTCGCGACCTCATTCATCAATCATCTGAGACACTCGCCGGAAGAATCCAATATATTGAACTTTCCCCTCTCTCTGCAACTGAGACACAAAACACCAAAGAGTTATGGAACAGAGGTGGTTTCCCCCTCTCTTTCTTAGCCAAAAACGACTTATTTAGCGCTACTTGGCGTAATGCTTATATTAAAACTTATCTAGAGCGCGATATTCCTAATTTGGGATTTAAAATACCCGCAAAACAATTACGACGCTTTTGGATGATGCTATCACACTATCATGGCAACATATTCAATGCATCAGAACTCGGCAAATCACTTGGTGTTGCCAGCACAACGATCAAGCGTTACCTAGATATTTTGACAGGCACATTCATGGTGAGAGAGTTACAACCCTGGTTTGAGAACATCAATAAACGACAAGTAAAATCACCCAAAATCTACATTAGAGACAGCGGTATTTATCACAGTTTACTCAGTATCAACAGCCATACGGCATTACTTCAGCATCCGAAGCTGGGCGCTTCGTGGGAAGGATTCGCACTCGAGGAAATTATAAAATACCATCAAGCTGAGCCTGATGATTGTTATTTTTGGGCTGTTCACAATCAATGCGAACTGGATCTTTTACTCATTATTAACGGTAAACGCCTAGGGTTCGAATTCAAATTTTCGGACAAACCGAAACGCACACCATCCATGCAACAAGTGATGGAGTTGCTACACTTGGATCAACTCACGCTTATTACACCTGGAGAGCACTACTATATTCTTAGTGAAAATGTAACGTGCTCGGGTTTGTCTCATTATTTAGGCATAATCGATTCAAAAGCTTAATAATAAGTAGCACATCAAGAATTTTAATTGTGAGTACTAATTGCTAAAAAGACCATCCAAGTATATACTTATAATATATACTTAATCTGGTTACAGGAGAGAACGATGGAAATGGCAAAACTATTTCAAAATGGTCAAAGTCAGGCAGTTCGCCTGCCTAAAGAGTTTCGCTTTCCTGGTAAAGAAGTTTTTATAAAAAAAATTGGAAACATCACTATTCTTCTCCCTACCGAAAACTCTTGGGAAACATTAACCAACAGTTTAAGCAAGTTCTCCGATGATTTCATGAACTCTCGTAATCAACCTATTGAGCAACAAAAAAGAGAGGATTTGTTTGAATGAAATATCTACTCGACACTAACACCTGTATTTATATCATTAAGCGTCGCCCTCAAAACGTCATTGAAAGATTTAATTCTCTACAAGTGGGCGATGTCGCTATTTCTTCCATCACATTAGCCGAGTTATCTTATGGAGTTGAGAAAAGCCAGTATTCGCAAAAAAACAGAGCTGCTTTAGAAGAATTTATTTTACCACTCGAGCTTGTGTTCTTTGATAAAGAAGCCACAAATTATTATGGTAAAATAAGAGCGTTTCTTGAAAAACAAGGAACTGTCATCGGTCCGCTCGATATTATGATAGCAGCTCATGCTTTATCTCTTGAGACAGTTTTAGTGACAAATAACACTAAAGAGTTTGCTCGTGTTCCGCATTTAAAGCTTGAAAATTGGGTATAGAAACAGGTATTGTCTAATCATATGCATTGGATAATGGCAAGTATGGAATCTCCCTCAGCCACATTGAACTTCTCACTGATTGAAACGCCACAACAATTGAATCTACAGCTTTCAGGAGCTTTGACACGCTTTAGTCTTCCTAAGCTGAGTAAAGCTTTTCAAGCTGCGCTTTCGTCAAAAAATCTCACTAAAATCAGCGTTTCTACGCAAGGCATTACGCACTGGGATACTGCTGGTTTAATTCAACTGAAAGAGTGCATTAAAAATGCTCAAAAATTAATTCTCTGCACGCTAGAACCCTTACCAACTCAATTGCAGTCACTCTGGTCAATGGTCTCCGATGAAACCTTGAGGCAAGACGTAATTCCTGAAGAGCCAACTCTAAAAGGCTTTGCAGGACTCGGTCAAATAGTGATGCAATTTTTTTCCAATATAAAATTAAGCCTGCAATACACCGGAGAAATTGTTGCCTGTTTTGGGTCTTTTCTTAGACACCCCAAAAGCTTAGATTTAAAAAAAGTACTCTTCTATATTCAAGACGTTGGCCCAAACAGTATTCCTTTAACGTTTTTAATCGGTATTCTTTTTGGGTTAATCATGGCCTTTCAATCGGCTGGATTATTGAAAAGCTTTGGCGCGGAAATTTATGTGGCCAATCTCGTCTCAGTTGCTCTTGTGAAAGAATTAGGTCCATTACTGATGGCAATTATTTTAACCGGCCGAATTGCCTCAGCTTATGCGGCTGAAATCAGCGTGATGCAAGTTAATCAAGAAATTGATGCATTGAAAGTGATGGGCTTGAACCCCATTCCTTACTTGGTCTTACCGCGGCTGATTGCTACTGCGTTAATTGCTCCATTTATCGCTCTCTTTATGGACTTCTTTGGGCTCCTAGGATGCGGCCTTGTTATGCATGGGGAAGGATTCAGCCGCAATGTGATTATCGAACAAATGTTTATCTTTCTTTCTTTTGGCGATTTTATCAGTAGCCTTATTAAATCCATGATTTTTGGCGTCTTAATTGCCGGCATTGGTTGTTTTCAAGGTCTTAATAGCGAGAAAAACGCAACAGCAGTGGGAGCAGCCACTACTCAAACTATGGTCATGTGTATTGTCATTGTCACATCAACTGATGGACTTTTCACCACCCTACTTTTTTACATGGGGCTATAAGCATGATACCGGTTATTAATGTCGAACATCTCAATCTTGCTTATGGAGATTTGTCTATACTGGAAGATGCCAATTTCCACGTTGATGCGGGAGAAATCTTTACCATACTTGGAGGCTCAGGTTGCGGCAAAACCACTCTGTTGCGACACCTGCTTGGCTTAGAGCAACCTAAAAGGGGGATTATACAAATTGATGGCGTAGACATCACGCAAACCACAGTAGAAAGCCAAAAAGTCTTGCTGCAAAACATCGGAGTTATGTTTCAAAGCGGCGCCTTACTTAGCTCTTTAACATTATTGGAAAATGTATTGCTACCTATTAGAGCTCATGCAAATTTACCTGAAAGCCTGGCGATTGAATGTGCTTTATTAAAACTTCGCCTAGTAAAATTAGAAAAATACGCCCACTTCTACCCCGCCAATATCAGCGGAGGAATGATAAAGCGTGCCGCCATTGCACGCGCTATGGCCTTAGATGCTCATATTATTTTTCTTGATGAACCTTCTGCAGGATTAGACCCTATTAGCCATCACGAGCTAGACGATTTAATCGCAAATTTATCCAACAATCTTAATATTAGTTTTGTCATTATTACACATGAACTTGCCACTATCACTGCTATTGCAGATCGTGCCATCATATTGAATAATAAAAAAATAATCGCGCAAGGAAGCATTGCACACTTAATGAATGAAGTTGACGACCCCTTTATAAAAGAATTTTTTAGGAACGCAAAATGAGCAACAAAACAAATTATTATAAGATTGGTTTATTCACTGCCTTCAGCATTACTCTTGTCATTGCTTTTATGGTATTCCTCGGCGTGAGCAATTTATTTCAACCCTCAGTACTTGTGGAAACCTATTTTGACGAATCGGTACAGGGCTTAAATATTGGCTCACCGGTAAAATATCGTGGCGTCACTATTGGTGCAGTCACCGAAATAGCGATGGTCAATACGAAGTATACTGCAGAAGAAATGAGATTTTCCAATCAAGAGCAACGCTATATTTATGTGCAATTTTCACTTACAAAAAAGCTGCGCAGTGAAGAACTTGATCGAAAAAATCCACAAAAAATTATCAATAAATATGTTGAAAATGGATTGCGTGCAAGTTTAGCCACGCAAGATTTAGTGGGAAACGCTTATCTTTCTCTAAATTTTATCAATGACAAAAAATCGCCTACACTCCCTATTCACTGGACACCGAAATCGCTTTATATTCCTTCAACGCCGAGCACGCTTTCTCAATTATCGGATAATCTTAGTAATATGGCATCTCGATTAAATGACATTGATTTTGGAAAGTTAATTAATGACTTTGATCATTTGGCCCTGTCTCTAGATAAGAGCATACAAGAGGCACAAGTAGGTCAACTAAGCAAAAAATTTAATGAAACTCTCGAAGAAACCACTGCCGCGATGAAACAAGTGAGTCTATTAAGCGCTCAGATCAATCAACTTTCCAGCGCTCAGAGAAAAAACTGGGAAGATACTTTTTCAGCATTACGTCAAACAAGTCTTAATCTGGCAGCCATGAGTAGCACATTGAAAAGCGATCCTTCTGCGGCCATTTTTGGAAAACCTGTTGAACCAATGGATCCATCACAATGAAAAAAATATTATGCACTCTTTCAGTTTTAACACTCGCTCTTACTGCGTGTATGACACATGAAAAAACCCACTCCATAGAAACATATTCATTTGCGCCTGTTGCAGCGCAGCCATCCTCATCTTCACCTCAAAAAGTAAGTGTGTTGCGTATGATGCCAGCGAATATTACACCACAGTTTTCAAATTACTTTTTTATCTACCGCGAGTCTACAACAAAATATTTGACTGACCCCTATCGCCAGTTTCTAACTGCACCAAACACTGAAATCACCACTTACTTACATAATCATTTAGAGCCACTGGTCAACACAAAACTTGTCACGTCAGATAACCTGACTACCGCTAATTTCATTTTACAAGAAAATATCACTGAGCTTTATGGCGATTACCAAAATAAATCAGCACCAGAAGCCATTACTAGCATACAATTTATTCTCTATAGCAATGAAAATGGTTCTCCGACACAAATAGGCGCCGTCACTCTGAATGAAAAAACCACTATTGCGCCGAATAATCCAGAGTCCTTGATGAAAGGTTATCAACAAAACCTGGATAACATAGCCGAAAAAGCAAGTGTCTTTATCAATCAATATGTTAGCAATAAAAAATAAATGTAAAAAATGATGTGGCGGCTCAGAAAAGAAGCGACTGCTGTCTGTGTTTTAAGGTGTAATATCAGCATAGCTTGAGAACTTATCTAAAATATTTTTCTCTGTTCATGACATGAATAACCGAGGATTGATACGGCCTCTTGTAGGGGCCAGCGGCGGTCGCCCTCTTAACTTTTAACGAAATTAGACATTTTGTGCCAAATAAGCTTCAGCCGCTTTTTGCAAAAAAGTAGAGCGTTTTAATCCTAATTTTTTCCGAAAAGAGTCAATGTTTTTTAATGTTTCAACTGGGAAAATAACATTGAAGCGTTTTAACTTCTGATAAGATGCCATCACTTTTTCATCAACAGAAATTGGAACTAACTTACCTTCTTTAATATGCTCTAACATGTGATACTTAGAAGGCTCTTTGATAAATTGTAGCTCAGCATGAGCCAACCATGCCGATAATACATCTTTAGCATTATCAAGCGCTTCTTCCCAATTGCCACCGAAAGTAACGCAACCGACCAAATCAGGAAATGTGACTTCCACCGCATCAGGAGTTTTCTTAAAAATTGCGTAATAATATTTCGCAGCCTTCATCGTATCGTCTCCAAACCTGCCGTTTTCAAAATACTCTTTAATGTGCCTTTAGGAATATCACCTTTATGTCGTGGCACTGGGATTGGCGGAAACCCTTTCTTTATCCAAATATCGTGCCGTCCGCCAGAATACTGCTCAAAGTTATTTTTGCGCAGCAATCTCTCAAGTTCATATTTGGTCATAGTGATAAAATGCCCATTAATTTACATACTAGTGTGTAATTATGAAAAAGTCAATATCAAACAGTTAGCTCTAGGTTATCTAGAAAATAAATAAAGGAAGGGATCTACAAAAAAAGAAACTACGTTAATACGCATCCGCTACATAAACCAGGGCGGGTGTCACCCCAGCGCAGGCTGGGGCCTAGTCAGCATTTTTAACTCATTGATAAGACTAGGTTCCTGCCTTCGCAGGAATGACACTTCGTTTGGTT
>JAIXPZ010000063.1 GCA_027486005.1 Legionellales bacterium | reverse complement strand
TGAGATTTATGGCACTGAGCCTCGGTCTTTAAAAATAGCCGATCATTATTGTGACGAGCATCTGATGGTGCGAATCTTTGATAAGAAATAAAAAGCCGATATAACTTACGGAGAAAAAATATGACAGACATTCAACGCATTGATGCTGGCGCGCGCATGAGCGAAGCGGTGATTTTTGGTGGCAAGCTTTATAGCTGCGGCGTGGTAGCGGATGCGGCGGCAGGCCAGTCGGTACTCGCGCAAACCAAAGACATTCTCGCGCAGATTGACGCACTGCTGGCGCACGCAGGCACCAACAAAACCCGTATCCTCAAAGCCAATATCTGGCTGGCCGATATGAGCAGTTTTTCGCAGATGAACGAAGCATGGGACGCATGGGTCGTGGCGGGGCAAGCGCCCGCGCGCGCGACCGTGGAGGCCAAGCTCGCCGCCCCTGAATATGCGGTAGAGATGATGATTGAGGCGGCGCTTTAGCTTAGACAAGAGAGTGACGAATGGCTTACTTGCTTTTGCCACTTAACAAAAAAGCCTCCAGACGGAGGCTTTTTTGTTAAGTGGCGCCCCAAAGTCTGCCTAACAAATGGATACGACCGTTACTTGAAGACAGCCTAATTTTATGGCGCTAAAAATCTACCCGTATTTCTACCCGCAGCGGGCTCGGCTTGCAATGAGATTTGTAGGTGCTTGCTGGATGCTGAAATGTTGCGATTAGCACCAAATCCCTTATGCTAGCGCATAATAAAATTCAGCGAGGCTTGGCAATGGAATCTCTTGATTATTGGCGTTTGTGTGATGAACTGACGGTGATTCAGGCGGCACTACTTATTGCTGGTTGTGACCCGACGGTGGATGCTAACTATGTTGAACAGTGGGATTACGACAAAATGCCAGTGGGTTATCAGGCTGCGAAAGTAGCAATGCAAAATGCCATTCTTTCAAAGAGTATTCCTGCTTCTATTAAATACACTGCACATTGGCGGGGTTATGGTGAGGAAGCGCATATTGGAGAACGCATAGAAATCTATGGCTCAAAGGAGATCATAGTTAAAGAAATGCCTGATTGGGTTACGACAACGATCCAAGTGGATGATCTTCGGAGCTGGTTAATCAAACGAGGATTTAAGACTGGTTTCTTTTTCCCAGAAGAGAATGAAGCAACTCCCAATTACTTGGCTGAAACAAACCCTTGCTATGCACCTAAACTTGCTGCCGCATTGAATGCTTGGCTGCATGTCACAAAGACCCCTGAGCTGCTGAAAGGAAAAACTCCTAAGCAGGCGATAGAAAAATGGTTGCGTGAACATGCTGCCTCTTATGGGCTTACAAAAGAAGATGGTAGCCCTAACGAACAGGGCATCGAGGATATTGCAAAGGTAGCCAATTGGAAACCTACTGGCGGTGTAGCTAAAACACCAAACGGACATCCTGCCACCAATTAAGCTTATGTATTTATTTGTATTTATGTGATGTCGCTATCCATGCCCTAGGTGGATTAAGCTCATGGGGGTGGTAGGGTTATTGCGTGTTCAATGTGAGGGTTTTCTGAACGTACCCATCTATTCACATGCCCCGACATTACCCATGTTGTCCTCGTGATTCAACAAACGAGGAGTAACCACTATGAAACACATTGAGCCTTCTTTGAACCAAGCCGCGATTGATTCGTCGCGTGATAACATCCTGCGCTTGCCCGACGTGAAGGCACGCACAGGTTTGAGCCGCAGTAGCATTTACGCCTATATTAAAGATGGGAAGTTCCCCCAGCACATCGCATTGGGGGAGCGTAGCGTTGGCTGGTACGAGAGTGAGGTGGATGCTTGGGTGGCTTCGCGCCAACGCGTGAACCGCCACGCGTAGTTTGGCAAAGTTGTGCAGCGCATCCCGATTCATCGCATTCGCTATCGCCATACATACAACATTGTTGAAGTAACGGAGTTGCTTGGTGTGCATAAAAATACGGTTCGACAATGGATGCGTGGCGGTCTTTCGGCTATGGATAGTACGCGCCCAATTCTTATTCATGGGTCGGAGTTAAAACGCTTTTTGTTGAATAGGCGTTCATCGACAAAGTCACCTTGCCAGCCGCATGAGTTTTATTGCCTAAAATGTCGTGTGCCTCGCTCACCATGGGGCGGTGTGGTAGATGTCAGCATCCGTAGCCCGCGCCTCTTCAATTTGCACGCAATATGTGAGGTGTGCGACACGGCGATGCACAAGGCGGCGGGACAAGCCAAGCTAATTGAAATGCTAAAAACCCTGCGCGTTCAGCAGGTGCATCCAAAACACATAATAGAAACCTTACCGCCTAGCCTAAAATGTTACTTTGAGGGGAGTGCCAACGCATGACAAAATATAATGCAAAAAACGAGCGTATCAAGCGCCAATACTTTTCTTATTTGAAAGAGGCCGCTGGTAAAAGCGACACTACCCTTGATGGTGTGCGTGCATCGTTGCTGCACTATGAAGTGCATACTGGATTCAAGGATTTCGGGGCGCTGCATTGCGAGCAGATTATTGCCTTCAAGAAGAAACTCTGTTCACAGTCTAATCAGCGCACAGGCAAGCCTATCAGCATCGCAACGGTGCATGCCACGGTACAACACCTGAAAGCCTTTTTTAAGTGGCTGGCATTTCAAGCGGGCTTCAAAAGCAAAATTCATGTGCCAGACATTGAGTATTTTAGTCTTACCGACAAACAGGTGGCAACCGCTAAGGCTGAAAACTACAAAGAGTCTCCCACCATTGAGCAGGTGCGCCATGTGATTTTCGAGATGCGTGGCAACAGTGATATTGCTCGCCGCAATCAGGCGCTGATTGCTTTCACCTTAATAAGTGGAATGCGAGATAGTGCCATCATTTCGCTGAAAATGAAGCATGTGGATGTGGTGACGGGGTTAATTCGGCAAGACCCGCGTGAGGTCAAAACCAAGTTCAGCAAAACTATTAACACCTTCTTTTTCCCTGTCGGTGATGACATCCGCGCCATTGTGTTGGACTGGATTGCCTATCTGCGGAAGGAAAAACTATTCGGGATGGATGACCCTATTTTTCCCAAGGCTGCCATGGGTATCGGCGTGGCGGGCGGTTTTGAGGTGCAGGGGTTGAGCCGCGAGCATTGGCAAACTGCTAGCCCCATGCGCGGCATTTTTCGTGAGGCATTTGAGAAAGCGGGTTTGCGCTACTATCATCCGCATTTATTTCGTCATACCCTCGTTGCGTTAGGGCAGGCCATGTGTCAAACCCCTGAGCAGTTCAAGGCTTGGAGTCAAAATCTTGGGCACGATGGTGTGATGACGACACTTACCAGTTATGGTTCACTCAGCCCACAGCGGCAGGGGGAGTTGATTGCAAAATTGAACGCTTGCTGCTTTCTATTAGGAGGTCTACAAGAAGTTTTTAGTCGGGATAAGGTAACTTGATTTCGTAGGAAGTTTATGGAGAGAATAGAAAAAGAAAGCCATGTAATGGGAAATAACAAACTCAAATGCTTGCTTACACCCTCGCTACCTATATTATTGTAGAAATTTATGCTTAGACGCATACTTCCCATAGTCCTAATTTGGGTTTCTGGATGCACAGAGGCACCGACGCTGACTGATGTGGCTAAAGATATAAATAAGCGTTCTGGCTATATAATGTCCAACAAAACTGAGCTAGGGAAAATCACTCTGCCACCTGGCGCATCATTAGAAGACAGCCTGACGGAGGACGAAGCGATCTCGATTGCGCTATGGAATAATGCCACGTTCGGGGAGTTACTGATTAATCTTGATATTGCGCGCGGTGACTTAATTCAAGCAGGACTGCTACCAAATCCCATCGGCCTATACACTTTTTCTGCACCAGATAAGCCGTTAAAATATGCGCTGGAATTTCCTATTGAAGCCTTATGGCTTAGACCATTCAGGATAAATGCGGCTAAAGCAGAAGCTGAACGGGTATCTCAACAATTGAGTCAAGGAGGGTTAAACCTGATACGTGATACACGCCGCGCCTATGTTGACGTTTTACAAGCATATCAGCAGTCTGCTATTCTAAATGAATCTTTGACTTTGCGCCGCAAAATATCTGAGCTAACCCAGAAGCGGCTCTCATTAGGCGATATTTCTATAAATGACGCAAATATTGCCGATCTAGATGCTTTAGCAGCAGAGCAAAGTTATGCTCGTATTTTCTTTGACGTACAGACTAGCGAAGAACGTTTAAGGAATATCATGGGTATAGGTGCTTACAGTGAAAAATTAACACTGGATACAGCAGCACTTCCGCCATGCACTGCAATTGATGTACAGGCTTTGTTACAAGATGCAATTAAGACCCGCCCCGATGCTTTAGCCGCTAAGGAGGCTATTATTGCTGCAAAAGAACGTAATGCTATTTCCAGATTGAGTTTGTTAAGCATCTCAGGCATTGCCGATGCTACAAGTGGCCGAGATACTGGCCATGAGATGAGCCCAGCGGTGCGCTCTGCTATTCCTGTGCTCAACCAGAATCAGGGCGTTATGGAGCGAGCTAATGCAGAAGAAGAACGTGCGCTACGCAATGAACAAACAATTATTCATCAAATCAGGCTCGATGTGAATCAATCTTATATGCAATACCAGCAGGCATGTAGTGAGTGGAGTATTCTCAAAGCAAAGGTAAAAACAGGGGTTGAAAAGAATTTTGACGGTGCGAAGAAGGCCTACGATGGTGGGAATATCTCATATTTGATGGTTCTGGAAGCTTCCCGGGCATTAATTGATAATCGCCTTAGAGAGGCTCAGTTGATCGGCGATGTTCGCCGCGCTTCTGCCGAATTGGAGCGCAGCGTAGGTAAGAAAATTACCCCCTCTTTATTGGCGGCAGTGCATGAGTCCAGTAAAGCCAGTGAGAAGCCAAATAAAGGTAAGGAAAAACCATGAAAAAACAGCCTAAAGCCCTCTCTATCGTTCTTGTTTTTATTGTGGCTAGTGTTGGCTTGTGGATACTCTCCTCCGATTCTACCAAAAAACAAAAAACACCCCCAATCGTAGTCCAGAAAATAGTAAAAGAAGAAAGTTTGAACACGCTAACCCTGACGGAAGAAACGGAAGCACGACTGGGTATAAAAATTGAACCTATCATACAGAAAAAAGTTCAGCGTACACGCCTGTACAGCGGTGAGATCATTACGCCAGTTGGTAGCCTTGGTGTAGTGACCGCACCATTCGGCGGTATTTTGAAAGCACCTAAAGGAGGCGTTCCGAAATCAGGGGACTCTGTTACCAAGGGGCAGATTATATTCAAACTAATGCCGCTACTTACGGCAGAGGCTCGGGCAACAGCGGCTGTTTTGCAAATAGATGCAGACATGCAAGTGCAAAATGCTACCACGCAGTTTGAAGCAACCAAAGCCGCTGCAGAGCGTGCGCGTAAAATGTTTGCTAATGGTGTGGGTGCAAAGCGTCTTGTTGAAGAATCACAAGCTGCTTTTGATACCGCGTCTAAAACGCTCGAAGCAGCAAAGGCAAGGCAGAAACTGCAAGAGGAGTCTCTAAATCAAGGTTCAGGAGCGCCAATTTTAATCACTTCGCCCGAAGATGGAGTTTTGCGTAAAGTTTTAGGAGCACAAGGACAAAATGTACAACCAGGTGCAGCATTATTTGAAATAGGGAATTTAGCGACTGCCTGGGTAAGAGTGCCCTTGCCAATGGGTGATCTCGGAGACATAGCACGCGATAAACAGGCTCAGATTGGCAGTCTTTCTGCGCGTGCCGATAGATTAACCCAGGTGGTTACTCCAGTAGTTGCACCGCCATTTGCGAATCCACAGCTTTTAACAGTGGATTTGCTCTATGTACTGCATACAACCTCTGAAGAAGTAATCCCTGGTCAGCGTATTGGGGTTCAGCTGCCGCTATCCGATAACGATGAAAGCCTAGTGATTCCCTCAAGTGCAGTAGTGTTCGATGCGCTTGGTGGTAGCTGGGTATATGAGCAAATTGCGCCGCTGACCTATTCCCGCCAGCGTGTGACGTTGAGTTATATAATAGGAGGAGATGCAATACTTACTAATGCTCCTGAGGCTGGTGCAAAGGTGGTTTCTGCAGGTGCGCAGGCATTATTTGGAGCTGAAACAGGGACGATGAAATAAGTATGTTAAATTATCTGATTCATACTTCTGTTCGTTGCCGTATTGTGGTTCTCGCAATGTGCGCTGTGCTAATGGTTTATGGCATCTATACTGTGCAGCACGCCCCGTTTGATGTATTTCCAGAATTTGCTCCGATTAAGGTTGAGATTCAAACAGAAGCGCCAGGACTTTCTACCGAGGAAGTCGAAAACTTAATCACTATACCGCTTGAGAACGCCCTTAATGGTGTACCGCACCTAGATGTTTTGCGCTCCAAATCCGTTCTGGGGCTATCTTCAGTGGTATTGCTTTTCAAAGAAGGAACGGACTTAGACCGCGCCCGTCAGAATGTGCAGGAGCGTGTAGCACTGGAAGCCACGCGCTTGCCTATGGTTGCACGAACGCCCGTTATATTACAGCCGCTTTCCTCACTTTCGCGTGTATTAAAAATAAACCTTTCCTCGGATACATTATCTCAGATGGATTTGACCGAGCTTACGCTCTGGACAATCCGCCCCAAGCTAATGGGCGTTCCAGGGGTAGCAAATGTTGCAATCTGGGGACAAAAAAACAAGCAGTTCCAAGTGCTGGTTGACCCCAATCGTTTACGCGCCCACGGAATAACACTGGACCAGGTGATGCGTGCGGCGGGGGATGCTACCGTATTGGATTCTGGTGGTTTTATGGATACGCCAAACCAACGTATTGCCATACGTCACCGCCAAGCAGTGTATAATGCGGAAGATTTAGAGAGCACTGTTGTCGATTTTCGCGGTGGATCACCCATCCGCATCCGTGATGTGGCGAAAGTCGTTATTGGCTCACCCCCACCGATAGGCGATGCGGTGGTGAATGATAAACTCGGTTTGATGTTAATTGTAGAAAAGACGCCTGAGGGAAATACTCTGGAGGTAACAAAGAAGCTCGAAGAAACAATAGAGTTGTTAAAACCTGCTATTCCAGACGTTACCATTGATACAAAGCTGTTTCGTCCAGCAACTTTTATTGAAGTTGCCATTCATAATCTCACAAAAGCCCTATTCATTGGCTGCGTATTGGTCGTCGTTATATTACTTGTTTTTCTGCGTAATCGACGTGCGGCATTGATTAGCCTTACCGCTATTCCTCTTTCTTTGATAACTGCGGTTGTTGTGCTCACCTTCTTTGGAGCAACGCTTAATACAATGGTTATTGCAGGATTGGTTATCGCATTAGGTGAAGTGGTGGATGACGCGATTATAGATGTCGAAAATATTTTGCGTCGGCTGAAACTTAACCGTGAATCCAAGAATCCCGTTTCTAAATTTCGTGTGGTTGTGGATGCTTCCCTCGAAGTGCGTAGTGCGGTGGTCTATGCAACGATGATAGTGATGATTATCTTTTTACCGATCTTTTTCATGAACGGTATCGCAGGATCGTTTTTCCGTCCCTTGGCTACTTCTTATATTCTTGCTATTTTATCCTCACTAATCGTTGCACTTACAGTCACGCCAGCACTTTGTTACATGCTGTTGAAAGATGAGCCAGAAAAGCACTCAGAAGCAGCATTTATTATTAGAATGCGACAAGGCTATGCCAGAATATTACCAAGACTACTCTACCGACCTAGAAGGGCATTAATCATTATTTTCTCAGCACTTGGATTGAGTGCTGGAGCTTCTTTCTTTTACGGCCATGAATTCTTACCTGAATTCCAGGAAACAGATTTCCTAATGCATTTTCTGGGCAAGCCAGGGACTTCAGTAGAAGAGATGAGCCGTCTTTCCATTCGAGCGGCCAAGGAATTGCTGTCTATTCCTGGGGTGCGTAATCACGGCGCACATATCGGCAGGGCTGAAGTAGCCGATGAAGTATATGGTCCTGAATTTACAGAACTGTGGGTTAGTATCGACCCTGATGTGCCGTATCACGAAACCAAAAATAAAATCCAAGCAGTCATGGATGGCTATGCTGGTCTTTATACCGATGTGCAGACTTATTTGAAGGAGCGTAGCAAAGAGGTTCTTTCGGGTGCTGGTGCAAGTATTGTTGTACGGATCTATGGTCAAGAACTGGATGTGCTGCGTAGTAAAGCCGAACAAGTAAAATATGCTATGGCTAAGATTGAAGGCATTGCTGATCTAAAAATAGAGCCGCTGGTTATATTGCCACAGATTGAAATTGCCATACGGCCAGAAGCCGCAGAACGATATGGACTTTCAGCGGGCATGATACGTCGTGTAACCACAACGTTGCTTCGTGGTAGTAAAACGGGTGAGGTATTCGAGGGGCAAAAGCGTTTTGATGTAGTGGTATGGGGATCTCCAGACGTGCGAACCGATGTGCGAGCCATTCAAGAGTTGCCCATTGATACTCCCACAGGAATACAGGTGCGACTCAAAGATGTTGCCGATGTGATGCTTGTACCAATGCCTAATTCTATTAAGCGTGAAGCTGCATCGCGCCGTATTGATATTACAGCAAATGCAAAAGGACGCGATGTGGGTTCTGTTGCGGCAGAGGTGGAAAAGAAAGTCAGGGAGCTTTCTTTTGATAAAGGGTATTACCCTGTTTTTCTTGGAGAATATAAGGCAAATAGTGAAGCCACGGGGCGTCTGATGCTACTAACGCTTCTTGCGCTAGTCGGTATCGTGCTGGTCATTTATTCTGATTTCAGGTCTTGGCGGCTCACCCTGATAGTAACTTTTACCTTACCATTTGCATTAGTCGGTAGTGGAGTTGCCGCATTTTTAGCAGGTGGCGTGCTTTCGCTTGGCTCGTTAGTCGGTTTTGTCACCGTTATTGGCATTGCAGCGCGTAATGGGATTATGATGGTGAGTCATTATCGCTACCTGGAAGATACAGAAGGTCAGGAATTTGGGGCTGCATTGATACAACGAGGATCGGAAGAACGATTGCTTCCTATTCTTATGACAGCACTAGCAACGGGTCTTGCACTTTTGCCTTTAGTAATCAGCGGTGCAAAGCCAGGACACGAGGTAGAATTTCCATTAGCAGTAGTCATTTTAGGTGGATTAACGACTTCTACAATGTTGAATCTCTTTCTTCTTCCATCATTATATTTACGTTACGGCAACCGCAGCGTTGCCGAAAGAAACGAAGAAATGGCGTAGGATTTTATGCAAACACCTCTATTGAGCGAGATGGTTCTCAATGTTTCTTTTGGGTGAGTGTGAGAATTTTGCCCGCATCCTCATGCTTCACAACATCCAGCCAATCCGCATATTCCTGCATCATCTTTTTGCGTTCAAGCAAGTATTCGGCGCGATTGTAGGCATTCCGCACTTTGTCCTCGTCTGCGTGGGCAAGCTGGCGCTCAATAACGTCGGGAGCATAGCCCTTTTCGTTGAGGATGGTGCTGGCGAGGGTGCGAAAGCCATGCCCCGTCATGCGCCCTTGATACCCCATGCGCCGCAATGCCATGAGCACCGTACCATTGCTGATATGCTTGCTCTTACTCGCGGCGCTGAAAAAGACATATTCTCTGTTGCCTGTGCGCTTTTGAATTTCAAGCAAAATAGCGAGTGCTTGGGTTGAAAGCGGTACTATATGTGGGCGCTTCATCTTCATGCGTTCTTTGGGGATATGCCATTCCTCACGCGCCCAGTCAATTTCATCCCACCGCATGCCAATCAATTCGCCTGTGCGAACAAAGGTTAAGGCAAGTAGTTGCATGGCGTATTTGCTAAGGTCAGGCTCACGGGTATTTATTTTGCGTAGTAAGTCAGGCAACTCGCTTGGATGAATGCAGGCAAAGTGTTTTTCTTGCTGGGGTGGCAAAATATCTCGTAAGTCACTCGCAGGGTTATGCAGGCAAATGCCGCGCTGCGTAGCAAAGCGAAAAACCTGTCCAATAAGTTGTTTCATGCGTTTGGCGGTTTCAACAGTGCCGCGATTACTGATATTCTCCACTACCTTTACGACATCGGGGATGGTGATTTCAGTGATAGGCAGGGAGCCAATCGTTGGAAAAACATGCTGTTCCATGCGCGTTAGGTTCTGGGTTGCGTATTTCTCATTTAAGCCCTTTTGCATGACATTCAAGCAATGCCGCGCCACCACCTCAAAAGTATTCTCGCTTTCAATTATGCGGCGTATCTTATTTGCTTTCTTTTCTCGCGTGGGATGTTTGCCTGTATCGACCAACCCTCTCGCTTCATCGCGTTTCTTTCGCGCTTCTGCAAGGGAGAGGGTGGGGTACTTCCCCAAGGCCAGCATTTGTTCTTTGCCTTGAAAGTAATAGCGCCAGCGCCATAATTTGCTGCCTGTTGGAGAAACTTCAAGTGCAAGGCCGCCGCTATCTGTCATGCGGTATGCTTTTGATTGAGGTTTAAGGCTTTTTATCGTCAATTCTGTTAGTGCCATGAATTCGACTCCCAAGGGTAAATCTACCCGCAAATCTACCCGTATTTGTTTAGGCTGGCCTCAATCCGCATTGATGCGTATTGAACAATAAAACCCATGCCATCGCTAAGTTTTATAAGGTGTTTTGGATTTTATGGGAAGTCCTAAAACTAGGAAGATGGCGCACCCAAAGAGATTCGAACTCCTAACCTCCTGATCCGTAGTCAGGTGCTCTATCCAATTGAGCTATGGGTGCGCAGACGCTTTTTCAAGCGGTGGCGAAAAATAGCAACGAATC
>JAIXPZ010000080.1 GCA_027486005.1 Legionellales bacterium | reverse complement strand
GGTCAATAAAGTGGTCAATCAGGCTAATCACTGGCTTTTTCATTGCGCAAAGTTCCTTTAAATATAACTTGCGCTGACTTTAACCTATTTTCGATTATTTTTTAATCCGATAGCCCTGAGAATAAAATGGAGGTAAGGTGAGCGTTACCCTATTCACTTAACACGAGATGACAGGATGGAGAGTTTTACAAAGCGCCTCCGAAGTGCTTGTTCATATATCTAACCGCAAAACCCCGATAATTTCGATCAGTTTGTACATGCCTATCCGAAAAGCATGCCAAATGCGATGAATCTGCTGACTGGATGACGCCAGAGTCGCTAATCATCGAGAGCTCCAGTGCTAAACGATCAACATAACTCTGGTTAGGCATGCTTTTCGGATAGGCATGAGTTTGTAAACAGAATGCAATGCTAGACGACTACCCTAGCTTCCCTGGGTGTTACCCAGATTTATAGGGATGAAATAGGCTCTTTTACCATTAAAAATAGCATTTCGATAGACGTGCGACGCACAAAATTTTAGCGAAAATGTAGAGCATAGATGTTTAAAAAACGACTCCATCAGGCCCAAAATAAAGACCGAAAACGGGTCATTTATCGTCATTCATATCAAGCAATCCCATCGCGCGAGCTTCGGCTTTTCCTTTAATCATGTCCATCTCGCTATTCACATCGGGATATTTGCCCTCGAGTATTTTCCCAAACAATACGCGGGTGAGCACGCGTGTTTCAAGCGTCCAAGCGAGTATATTTTTCCAGAGTATTTTTTCTTTTTCGGGTGAAAACGGGGTGTCTTTACCATTGCCAGAATTGCCCATAGCTTCTTGTGTAAGCCGCTCAATTTCACACCCTGATTCAATGAGTTCGCGTATTGTTTGTGACAGTGAAATTTGTTTTTTTAAAGCCAGTTTTGTGAGTGTTTCATGTAATGAATCGGGGATGGTTATTGAAAATCTTGCCATAGCTGCCTTTTAATTCGGTGGTGCACTTGTGGTGATGATTATAGGATAATGCGAATATGACTGCACCAAAAATCATCGAAAGCGCACCACTTAGTGGATAATCTCTTGATTTATATCGGGTACACGGATGCATTCTATGAAAATGTGGTGGCACCAGAGTGGTGAGCCATTCTTTGAATTTCTATTATTCCTTAAATTACGTATTTTTGATTTAACGTATTGATTTTAAAAGAAAACTCCGAGGCAACTATGAGTTGCGACATGTGTGGGAGAAATATAACCTAGCCTTATCGTTTTGGTAAAAAAAAATTCATGCGTACTTTGTGCTTGTTTGATGAATAAAATTCATTTGTTTGGATAAGGAAATTGTGGCAAGAAACCTAACGGTTTCTTTGCATATTATCCATCGTGAACAGGCCACGATAATTGATCGTCAAGGGTGATTATGATGAACGGCCGTTGGGTTTTTATAGGTGCAGAAAGCAATGCTAAAAAAACATCCTAGCCGCTTCGCCATTACCCTAACTGACTCGCTTGTTTTAATGCCTCTCTAACTGCCATCGGATTTTCAGCGATTACCATCAAATAAGCACGTGTTGGGCCTTCCGGGACTCGCTCTCCCCTCTCCCATTTTTCAAGCGTCCGAAGACTAAAACAAAATTCCTCTGAAAACGTTTTTCGACTCATCTGTAAATGATGTCGAATCTCAGAGACATCGAATCTTTTTGGAACACGAACTTTATGAGTCACCGCATTTTTTTTATCGCCTTTCGCATAAGCTAATGCCTCTGCTGCGCCTTTCAATAAACTTTCGCCAATACTACTCATCACTATCTCCCTCATACACATGCACTATTTGTTTAATAATGAATTTTAGAGCATTACTTTCCGCTTTAGATAAATTCGCGCGTTGATTTTTTCCATACGCCGTAAAAAGAAAAATAGGAATGGAGCGATCATGATAATAATAAATAATTCTCGCTCCCCCACTCTTTCCTTGGTTCAAATGTCCTGACCAACGAATTTTTCGTGCGCCGCCGGTGCCCACCATCACATCGCCCGCTAACGGATTTTTAGCAATATGATCAATAAAACCATCCCATAGAGTTTTATCCATACAGCGATCAGCTTGTTTGATAAACTCAGGAGTCTCAACGACGGTTTGTAATATTTTCTCTTTCATTTTGATAATTATAACCCCATTGGGGTTTTTATCAAACCTTTTCTTTCAAATATTGATACAAAGTTTCTCGGCTAATTCCAAATTCTCATGCTAAGGCCGTTTTTGACTCCGCAGAGGCGCGCTGACGTGATTCTGCGGCCTTACCTATGAGTTAAAACTTTCTTGATAGCCGCAATTGTTTTTTTGCTCACCGACAATTCTTTAGCTATCCAGTCATAGGATTGGCCCGCTTGTAAAAAGATTCGGATCTTTTCTTGTTTGGCTGGGGTCGTTTTGTTTTGACTCCCCTGCGCACGACCAAATTTGACGCCGTCTGCACGTGCCTTTTCGATCCCCGCTTTGGTGCGGCTGTTGATCATGCCGCGTTCCAGTTCTGCAAAGACTCCCGCAATTTGGAAAAAGGCTCTTCCCATCGGACTCGTGGTATCCACTTTGTCGCCAGAGTCTAAGGAAATAAAATCGACTTGTTTGGTGTTGAGAGTTTCAACAATATCGATCAGCCCTTTGAGCGATCGGGCAATACGATCAATTTTATAGACCACCACCGTGTCGCCTTGTCTAAGACCTTCTAGCATGGCTTGGAGCTCAGGGCGGTGATTGTCTTTGCCACTGATCGATTCACAGTAGATCTTGGTACAACCGGCTTGTTCAAGTGCTTGACGTTGTAAGTCTACATCTTGGGAATTGCTTGATACCCTGGCATAACCTACCTTCATGATGTCCTTTTAGTATCTTTTACTCTCGTTTTTTAGAGGATACTTCAACGGTGTCATAAAGTCACTTTTATTTATTGACTGTACTAATTTTTAAGGGATATTGAATCGTACATAAAATCTCTAAATTAAGTGTACTGATTAAGCTAAAAATTTACTTGCTGCTTATTAGCAAATATGCTAATAATAACGTATGAAAAAATATACTATCGCTTACTACAATGAAAAAGTAGAAAACGAGATCTTGAAACTTCCAAAAGCAATGCAAGCAAGGTATTTGCAGTTTGTGGATAGCATGGAAGAGTTTGGGCCAAATTTAGGACTTCCGCATACCAAATCCATGGGCAATGGATTATTTGAAATGCGAATAAAATCGTTTGAAGGCATTGCGCGCGTTTTCTATTGCACAATGATCGATAAAAAAATTATTGTGCTGCATAGTATTGTAAAAAAAACGACAAAAACGCCGCCAAAAGAACTGGCAATAGCTAACAAAAGAATGAATGAGGTGAAAAAATGATTCGATATACCCATGATAAAGTGAAAGCTAAAATGTTAGCGGATCTTATGGTTCGAAAGGAATATGAAGATCTTAATGATGAATTTGAATTATTTAGAGAAATGCTTCGTATCCGACTGATGACTGGAAAAACACAAGAGGATCTTGCAAAAACACTGCACACAACAACGTCAGCGATTAGCCGACTTGAAAATTCTGGTGGTAAAAAGCACCATTCCCCTAGTGTGGCGACACTAAGAAAATATGCTAAAGCATTAGGCTACCATCTAAAAATACAGTTCATTCATGAAAGCGCTGCCTAAAATAAAGATCGTCTTACTGATATCGTTCAACACGTCAAGCTGAGGTCTAGACCCTTCGAATTGACTGTCAATCAATTCTAGAAACCACCCTACTCTGACGCGTTTTCAGGGGGTAGCTGACATCAGCTTAGGATATAGTCTATGTTGACACGACCTCTCTTATCGACGACTAAATGCCGCATAACCGGAATCCTGCTGCGCTGCTTTTACAACCGGAGGAGCCGATGGGCTGCTCGCTTTTTTATCAGCATACGGCGTTGAGGATCCCCCATTGAGGGTACAACTGCATATTTGCCCCAAGTTTGTATTAGGCTTTCAGTAAAAAAGCCGCTTTATAAACATGTTATGATTAAATAAAACGCTTTCTATCAGGCTACATCCGATAACACAGGTTATGAGCGGTATATTTTCTAAAAAAATGTTTAATTACTTCTCACTATTTTCATACTAAATCATTAAACGTAATCGGCTATGAAAAAACCAGCCAGTAATGAATAGAAAATTACCAAAAACACCATCCCTGAAAAATAAAAGTCCAAAATTTGATTCGATCTAATACATCCTAATACAAACTTGGGGCAGATTTGTAATTTAACCCGTCTTTCTAACATTCGCATCGCTTCAGAAAATATTGCGGGCTACATGGCGCAATGTGAAAAACATGCGGATCGTACGCGAAACGTGTTTATGGGCACAGTCGCAGGTTGTGCCCTCGTGATTTCTGGCATGCTTTGGTGGGCGCATGATGTGAAAAATGACCTTAATGCAGACGAAAAAGAAATGGCCTCTTTCGAAGCACTTTTTAGAGGCATGCCTGAATTTCAAAAAGTGGATGGCCACAATTATGTTCGTATTGTGAAGGGTACAGAAAAAAACGACATTGAAAATGAGGGTGGCCAAACTGTTCACGGACGTTATGCGCAGGTTTGGTATAAGCCTTAATTGAGGCGTTTTAAAATTAACCCATGATGGCAAAAACCCCTCATGTTTTTACGTATTTTATTGTTTTGATAAAAAAGATTGAAAAAAGTAGTTTTATCAGATATTCTGAAAATCAGATAAACTGAAAAACAGAGAAAATAATGCAAACAACCTTTGTCGGAAAAATGGGGAAACGCGGCACTTTTGTTATTCCTACTGAATTAAGAGAACGTTTTTCTTTAAAGGAAGGCGATTTAATGATTACTGAGGTCAGTGAAGAAGGATTATTTTTAAAGCCTGCGGTAGCCTTGCCGATTGAAACTTATTCCCCTGAGAGAAAGGCTGCTTTTATTTTATCTAATAGCATTTCTTCAGAAGATTATGAGGCTGCGCAAAAAGCAGTTATCGCTATGGGACTTAATCCAACTAGGATTGAACATTATTCTCCTTTTAAAAGTTGCAATTGAATGGATAAATTGTTCCTTGACGCCAACATATTATTTTCATCGGCTTATCGTTCCAATGCGGGTTTATTACGTTTATGGCTGACTTTTGGAAGTGCCTCGAAAAGGAGTAACGCAGTATTTTTGTAAGGAATGAAGAATATATTTTACTCAATAAATTCAGGCTTAATTCGTTTTTTTCTGGCTGTTCCATGGCGC